>NZ_JAWRXB010000009.1:0-321782 GCF_046535245.1 Paraburkholderia sp. SIMBA_030 | reverse complement strand
CGCCAACTCGCTCCGCTCCCAACCACTGATGCTATGCCATCCTGAAAAGACCGAATGTGGAGGGTTCATGGAAAGGGAATAGCATCAGTATCCCTATCGAGTAGAACGTCCCGCTGCCGAGCAGGCTGACAATGAACAGCCATTTGATGAACGTCGAGCGCATGGTGAGCCGAATGAAATGAGGATTGCAGCAGGAGGCCTTTGCCGCTACCGACAGAGACGGCGCGGTTGGCGATACGTTGGCGCGTTGACGTCGCCGCACTGGCCTGGCGCAGCAGGAAGTGACGAAGCGGCTCACCTCGGGCGACTGAGCAGCATCGATTCCGCGAGTACCTAAGGCGCCCGTTCGCTGGTTCCATCAGCAGCCAATTTCACGCCCCGCTCCAGGGCTTTGTCAAACGATGGTTGCGCGAGGTATTCAAGCGAACGAGTCGCCGTGTCGAAATGCTGGTGACGTTGGCCCTGTGTGGACCTCATGTGAATGATACGACGTTCTCAACAACGAAAGCTGAGAATGGCTCCGGGCGGTCGCCATCCGCAACACGATGCGCCTGGCGGCGGAGGAAGCCGCCGCTGAGTCGGCCTCGCCGAAAGACATCTGTCGCGACGAGATGCGCCGCTCGTCGGCGGAAATCTACCTCCTGCCCAGTCCCGAAACAGGCTCTCGGCTGCACTAGAAGTGTGCGTGCGAGGGGCATTGGCTGAGGCCAGTTCACATCGGCGCGCCAGGCAGCAGGAATCGTAACCGGCGTGTTAGCGCCCGGAAAGCTGATAGGGCGTAGGATTGGGACACGGTCTTGCGGACTAGCGCGGTGCCGGCCCATGCCGGTCCCGCATCGTGTGCCCGCATTCCGATGAAAGACATCAAAACCGGCATATTCAACGAGCCAGGCAAATGAAGGAGAAACATCGCTTTGGGGCTGGTCGACTCAGGGTGTGCTCCGCCGTCTGGCCACAGGAGGTCCAACATGAAACTAGAGGCCGCCACGTTTGTGCGACTGCGCCGTCTCGCTCCGGTTCTCGATGACGTCCTGAATGCAGGAGAGGTCGAGCACGCAGACCAGGCCGTGGACCTCGCTTCACTTGCTGAGCTGTGCTCACAGTTGTTCGACACGTACCAATGCCAACACCCAGATGAGATTGCGCAAGCGCGCCTCGACGCCCTCGAGTCGCAGTAACACACTCCTTCGGGACTGGCGGCGGCTTCAGGTATCGAGCCGGTACAATCGAAGGACCTGTCGCTTTGACCTCAGAACATGACCGCACGCCCATGCCTACAAGACGACTTTCTGCAGGCGCTCGTAAAGGACAAGACCCACCGTAAACGTGTTCCTCGTGAACGGCATCAGACTGAGTGGTCAACTGGCCGGCTTTGACCAGTTTGCAGTTCTGCTGGAGTCTGGTCCAGGCGTGCAACCTGTTTTCAAAGATGCCATTTCGACCGTAATGCCGGTCAATGGCGGGGGCCCGGCACGCGACCCGACCGAGGTGCCTGCAATGGAGGATGAAACTGGTCACCGCACGGTCCGACGCTGCCGCGCGTTGGCGAGTTGCGTCCAGTTCACCACGGGCCCGGCTGTCGGGGAAGTGTTGAACACGAGCGCATTTCTGTTAGCGTTCAATGCGAACGCCCGTGGCCTCCGCCACCGCCCCAGTAATGGCCGCCGCCGCCCATACCACGCCCTGGGTATCCGTGCCCACCCCAGCCGCCATGACCGCCCCAACCGCCCCGATATCCATGGCCCCAATAGCCGTGGTGGCCCCAGTAGCCGTGCCGGCCCCCGCCGTAACAGCATCCGCCCCAATAGCCGAAGCTCAGTGACACCGATGGTCCCCACCACGCGGGCCAGCGGTAGTACGGATACGCGACGGGGTAATACGCAGGCACGACGAAGATGGGCGCGGCTGGTGCGATATAGGTGTTCGTCGATGCAGTTACATCGGGCGCGGCCGCACCGGTCGCGGCTGCGTCGGTCATCGAGAAAGAATATTGCTGCTGCGGCGCTGTCGCCGGCACTTCGCCGTGCGGAACGTAGACGTAGGGCACGTAGTAGTAGCAACCGGACAAAGCTGCGGACAGGACCACCACCGCAACGACGCCGGCCGCGCGCGACGTTGCATCCAGCGTTTTCATAACCAGCTCCGGGGACTGATGCGACGCAACGTGCGGCGCGCCTTTAATACAGTTAGCTTACTTCAGAAAACAGGATGCCACACGTCGCGGGGTTCATGCGCATCAGGTTGGGGCCGCCGGGAGCGGTCGCGAAACGTCGACCATTCATCAGTAATCGTCGGGGCCGGGGCACACACTGGGGAAACGGTGCTCGTTCCTCGATGACCGCATTTCTATAAATTTGACGAACAACCAATTAGGGCGGAAACGGTTAAATATTAATTGATATAAATATTGCCCCCAACCGCTACTTCGATTGAACCCATCGGGTATGAAAAAAGCCCACTTTCAATGGAAAATGGGCTTCAAAATTGAGAAATGTTAGGTTCGGGCAACCCCAGATAACATTTGCAGGCCTTTTCTGTTTGGTGGAGCGATTTCAGCGCTTACGCGTACGCCGTTTTCCGGGCCGATACGAACACCAGATAACCCACGGCACCGATCGCCAGCGCCGGCAACGTCGCGCCGAGATTCGGCAGCCATTGATTGATCGCCTGATACGCGGCGATCCCGATCGCCCACGCGATGAACGCGCTTAGATGCCAGCCGCCCGAGTAGCCGTAACGGCCACGCAGATCGGCAAGCAGAGCGGCCTCGATACGACGCTTGCGCACGATGAAGTGATCCACCAGCACCACGCCGAACAACGGCGCGAACACCGAGCCGATCAGCAGCAGGAAGTTCTGATACTTCGCCATCGGCACCAGCAGCGCAATCGCCGTGCATAACGCGCCGAACGCCGCGGACAACAGCGGCACGCTGCCGAGCGTCCAGAACGTGCCCGTCGAGACCGCGGCCGAGTGGATGTCGGCGAACGCGTTGTCCACTTCGTCGATCAGGATCAGCAGCAGCGCGAGACCGCCACCGGCTTGCGCCAGCGCACCGGTGAGCAGCGCATCGCCGCCGCCTGCCGCGAGGCCGTAGATAGCGCCGAGCGCGTAAAACCAGAGGTTGGCGATGCCATAGCCGAGCAGCGTGCCGCGGAAGGTTTCGCCGGGGCGCCGGCCGAAGCGTGTGTAGTCGGCGATCAGCGGCAGCCACGACAGCGGCATCGCGACGACCAGATCGATCGCGCCGCCGAACGACATCTCGCCGGTGCCCGGCCGGCGCATCAGCGCGGCCAGATCGTGCTTCGCGAGCAGATTCCACGAGAGCCACGCGGCGCCCGCCAGCAGCAGCCAGATGCCCCACGTGCGCAGGAAGCGCCGCACGAACGACAGCGGGCCGCTGATCGCCAGCAGCGTCGCGAGGAAACCGAAGATCACCGTCCAGATCAGCGGCATCGAGAAACCGAATGCCTGTTTGGCGAGCGCATCGGCAGAATCGCGCATCACGATGACCTCGAACGAGCCCCAGCCGACCAGTTGCACCGCGTTCAGCACGGCGGGCACCGATGCGCCGCGCACGCCGAGCGTCGGCCGTAGCGACGACATCGCCGCGAGCCCCGTGTCCGTGCCGATCACGCCGACCAGCGCCAGCAACACGACGCCGATCGCACTGCCGATCACGATCGCCAGCAACGCATGCGGCAGCGACAGGCCCGGCACCAGCAGCGCGCCCGCTTGCGCGACCAGCAGGCCGATGCCGAGCGAAAACCAGAGCGCGAACGCGTCGCCGGTGCGGAACGCGCGGCGCGCGTCGGGCACCGGCGTGAGCGGCGCGTAGGTGGAGCCGGCGTCGCCGGCGAGTGGGTCTTGTGCCATCTAATGTTGTTCCTGTTGGTGTTGCTTGATTTGCCACTGTTTTTTTGCTCGAGCCTTGCTGCCTGAATCGGTACGGCACGCTGCGTGGCCGTCGCCCGGGCGCCGTCACTGTCATAATGCAGGACGTTGCCCGCACACCCGCGTGCCGGCACGGCTCACCCGGCAGCCCGCCGCCTTCATACGGACCGCGTCCGGAAAAGCCGAGATTATCCCCAAAACGTCATGTTTGAAGAAACCCGTGCCAATGTTCCGCTCGCCGAACGCCTGCGGCCCCGCAATATCGGCGAAGTGATCGGCCAGACGCACCTGCTCGGTCCGAACAAGCCGTTGCGGGTCGCATTCGAATCCGGCGAAGCCCATTCGATGATCCTCTGGGGCCCGCCCGGCGTCGGCAAGACCACGCTCGCGCGGCTGATGGCCGATGCCTTTCATGCCGAGTTCATCGCGTTGTCGGCGGTGCTCTCGGGCGTGAAGGATATCCGCGAGGCCGTCGAGACCGCGCAGATCCATCGCGCGAACGGGCATCAGACGCTGGTGTTCGTCGATGAAGTGCATCGCTTCAACAAGAGCCAGCAAGATGCATTCTTGCCGCACGTCGAGTCGGGGCTGTTCGTGTTCGTCGGCGCGACGACCGAGAATCCGTCGTTTGAAGTGAATAGCGCGTTGCTCTCGCGAGCCGCCGTCTACGTGCTGAAAAGCCTCACCGACGAAGAGCAACGCGAATTGCTCGAGCGTGCGCAGAAAGAACTCGGCGGCCTCACGTTCACCGATGAAGCGCGTGACGCCCTGATCGGTTCCGCCGACGGCGACGGCCGCAAGCTGCTGAACAACCTCGAAATCGTCGCGCGCGCGGCTGCGCAGCAAAAGAGCACCGAGATCGACGGCGCCTTGCTCGGCAGCGCGCTCGCCGAGAATCTGCGCCGCTTCGACAAAGGCGGCGACGCCTTCTACGACCAGATCAGCGCGCTGCATAAATCGGTGCGCGGCAGCAGTCCGGACGGCGCGCTGTACTGGTTCTGCCGGATGCTCGACGGCGGCGCGGACCCGCGTTATCTCGCGCGACGCATCGTGCGGATGGCGTGGGAAGACATCGGCCTCGCCGACCCGCGCGCGGCCCGCATCGCGCTCGACGCGGCAGAAACCTACGAGCGCCTGGGCACGCCGGAGGGCGAACTGGCGCTGGCGCAGGCGATCATCTACCTCGCGGTCGCGCCGAAGTCGAATGCCGGATATAACGCGTACAACGAGGCGCGGCGTTTCGTGAGCAAAGACCAGTCGCGCGGCGTGCCGGTGCATCTGCGTAACGCGCCGACCAAGCTGATGAAGGAACTCGGCTACGGTCACGAATATCGCTACGCGCACGACGAACCCGATGCGTACGCGGCCGGCGAAACCTATCTGCCGGACAACATGCACGATCCGCATTGGTACGAGCCGACACCGCGCGGACTCGAAGGCAAGATCGGCGACAAGATGGCGCGCCTTGCCGAACTGGATGCGCAGTGGCGCAGCGAGAACAAGCCTAAAAAGGGCTGAGCGAGGGCTGAGCGTTTGCGCGGCGCGTTCCGTGGCCGCGGCGGCATTCTGCACGCCTTGACCATCTAACGCACCGGCCGCGTGCGCCGGTGCGCTAAAATCCCAGCTTCATATAACGAACACCCGCCCCATCCCATGCTCGACATCCAGCTGCTGCGCAAAGACCTCGACGGCGTCGCGAAGCGCCTCGCCGACCGCGGCTATACCCTCGACGTGGCGGCGTTCACCGCGCTCGAAGCGGAACGCCGCGACACCCAGACCCGTACCGAAGAGATGCAGGCGCGCCGCAACAGCCTGTCGAAGCAGATCGGCGCGATGAAAGGGCGGGGCGAGGACACCTCGGCGCTGATGGCTGAAGTCGGCGGTATCGGCGACGAGATGAAGGCGTCGGCGGCCAAGCTGGACGATATCCAGAAGCGTCTGTCCGACCTGCTGCTCGGCGTGCCGAATCTGCCGCACGAAAGCGTGCCGGCGGGCAAGGACGAGGCCGACAACGTCGAAGTGCGCCGCTGGGGCACGCCGCGTCAGTTCGACTTCGAGGTGAAGGATCACGTCGACGTCGGCACGCCGCTGGGCCTCGACTTCGAGACCGGCGCGAAGCTCTCGGGCGCGCGTTTCACGCTGCTGCGCGGACAGATTGCGCGGCTGCACCGCGCGCTGGCGCAGTTCATGATCGACACGCATACGCAGCAGCACGGCTACACCGAGATTTACACGCCGTACATCGTGAATCCGGAGATTCTGTACGGCACCGGCCAACTGCCCAAATTCGCCGACGACATGTTCCGTGTCGAGAAGGGCGGCGGCGAGAATACCGTTACACAGTATCTGATCTCGACGTCGGAAATTTCGCTGACGAACACGGTGCGCGACAGCATCGTCGAAGCGAACGTGCTACCGATCAAGCTGACCGCGCATTCGCCGTGCTTCCGCTCGGAAGCGGGCTCGTATGGTCGCGACACGCGCGGCATGATCCGTCAGCACCAGTTCGACAAGGTCGAGATGGTGCAGATCGTCGCGCCGGAAGCGTCGTATGACGCGCTGGAGCAGATGGTCGGCCACGCTGAGACGATCTTGCAGAAGCTGGAGTTGCCGTACCGCGTAATCACGCTGTGCACGGGTGACATGGGTTTCTCGGCGACGAAAACCTATGACCTCGAAGTGTGGCTGCCGGCGCAGAACACGTATCGCGAGATTTCGAGCTGCTCGAATACGGAGTCGTTCCAGGCGCGCCGGATGCAAGCGCGCTATCGCAATGCGCAAGGCAAGCCGGAACTGGTGCATACGTTGAACGGCTCGGGTCTGGCTGTCGGCCGGACGCTGGTGGCCGTGCTGGAGAACTTCCAGAACGCCGATGGCTCGGTAACGGTGCCGGCGGTGCTGCGGCCTTATCTGGGTGGTGTGGAACGGCTGGAAGTAGCGGCGGCTTGATGCTGTCGCTGCAGTGGTTCGATTGACGGGCTTCTTCGAAGATTTTTTGTCGAAGGGGCTTGGAAAGCGAATTCAGTTGTTCTATAATCTTTCTCTCCCAAGCAACGGCCCGCTTGGATCTGACGAAGCAGCCTCGTTGCTGTGAGTTGGAGAACCCGGAAAGGTGGCAGAGTGGTCGAATGCGCTGGACTCGAAATCCAGTGTACCTTTAGGGGTACCGTGAGTTCGAATCTCACCCTTTCCGCCAAATTTAGAGAGCCCGTAAGTTTAAAGACTTACGGGTTTTTTGTTTTTTCAACCCACAAATTTACCGATGTGTCGTTGCTCTTGAGGGGTCGTGTGTTTATCGCGACGGGGTCTGTAGTGCCTGGCATGTGAATGATGGCTTGAACTCTCGTGACCTTGCCGAACGTGCGCTCGCGCATACCGTTGCAAACAAAGCCGAAGCGGCTATCGCCGCACCGATCTGCCGGAACAGCAGCAGCCACTCATGGAAGCGTGGGCGAGACACGCTTGCGTGCGCCAACCCGAAGCGGCGGGCGGTGCGGCAGGTCCATACATGACGTCTAGCGCGAAGATCATCAACTAAGCCCCGCTTGCCTCGCGCGTACCACCGCCGCGACAAGCGGCGAGAAGATGTATGTGGTCCGCTCGGGCGACACGCTGAACGCGATCGCCGCGAGTCATCTGGGAAGCGGCACGCGGGATGTGGAAGTGCAAAAGCGCAATAACCTGCCGAACCCTAACCTCGTTCTGATCGGGCCGCATCTGATCATTCCGGTGCGCTGAAGCGGCAGCCGCTCCGCATGAGGTATGCGTGACAGGCACGACAGTGTCGTACGGCGGTCGTGCCAACGTCTCTGTTATGCACTGGCGTCGTCGAGTTCGGTGTTTGGTGTCGCTGGCGGGATCCAGGATCCGCACCGGCACATCGTCCTCCTCGCGCCTTGATCGCCGCGCCATCACCCGTCGGCGTTTCTGAAAAACCGCCTGCGCCGCAAACGACGCTCGGCATGGCGATCGAATTAATAGTTAAGGAATGCAGATTATTTTTCGATCCCGCCCCAGAGCACGTCCACTTACCGCCCACGCGATGCCACGCACGCAAAAGAACGCGATATGCGTTCGCAGCATGAGCCTGGTTGAGGGCCGCATCGCATGTCTCCACCCGATTCGCCGAGGCCTCCCACCGATCCTCTGTACAATTGCCCAATCGAAAACCGGCATGAGCCCGTTCGCGGGCCACTTCAAGCGGCATCATGGCAAGCCCGGTTCTGCACACCTGGGACGCATATCCGCACCGCCACGCCGCATGCGGCGCGTACTTTAGACATCGACCCCATCGACCGAATTCATGGCCATTACCTACAAGACTCCCGACGATATCGCCAGGCTGCGCATCTCCGGCCGGCTCGCGGCCGACGTGCTCGCGATGATCGGCGAGCACGTCAAGGCCGGTGTTTCCACCGACGAACTCGACGCGCTGTGCAACGACTACATCGTCAACACGCAAAAGTCGATTCCGGCAAACGTCGGCTACCTGGGCTTCCCGAAGACGGTCTGTACCTCGGTCAACCAGGTGGTGTGCCACGGCATACCCAATCGCAGCGAGATTCTGAAGGACGGCGACATCATCAATATCGACGTCGCGATCATCAAGGACGGCTACTTCGGCGACACCAGCCGCATGTACTGCATCGGCCAGCCGAGCACGGTGGCGCGGCAACTGATCGACACGACCTACGAAGCAATGCTGGCAGGCATCCGCGAAGTGAAGCCGGGCGCGACGCTCGGCGATGTCGGCTACGCGATCCAGAAGACCGCGCAGCGCGACGGCTTCTCGATCGTGCGCGATTACTGCGGGCACGGCATCGGCAAGGTCTACCACGAAGACCCACAGGTGCTGCACTACGGTCAGCCGGGGCAGGGCGTACGTCTGAAGCCCGGCATGGTCTTCACGATCGAGCCGATGATCAACGCGGGCCGCGCCGGCACCACGGTGCAGCGAGATGGCTGGACGGTGGTCACCAAAGACCGTTCGCTGTCGGCCCAATGGGAGCATATGGTCGCCGTGACGGAAGACGGCTACGAACTGCTGACGCCGTGGCCGGACGGCACCGGCGACTACGAGGCGCCCTGACTGCGTTGCCCAGGTGCAGCGCTCGAACCGGCAGGACAGGCGGCGGGCGCGCGACATGCTGCGCAGATTGCGCGCGGCTCCTCTGCTGTGGCCTCGGGCCGCCGTCGCGTCCTGAAAATAAGGATTTGACTCGCGCGCCGGTTCGGTTAAAGCTACGCCTTAGGATTTCAAGGGGTTTTCGTCTGCATGAGTCCGTCATTGACCGTTCGCCGTATCGCCGCTGATCAGGGCGCCGTTTTTCGCGAACTCCGTACTGCGTCGCTGCGGGAGGCGCCCTATGCCTTCGGCGAAACGCTAGAGGACGCTTTGTCGGCAGATGCCGCGAGTTTCGACGCCACCGCCGCCGCACACGCCGTCTCCTTCACCGTCACCAGCTTTATCCTTTACACCGAGGGCCACCCGGCCGGATTGATCGAGGCACATTTCGACGATACGGCGGCGCCTCGTGCGTTCGTCTGCGAGTTGTGGGTGGCGCCGGCCGTGCGTCACCTGCGGGGCGGCGAGTTGCTGGTCGACACGGCCAGCGCCTGGCTCGCGAACGAAGGCGCCACGGAAATCTACGCATGGGTCGCCGACGCCAACCGCAATGCCATGCGCTTTTATGAGGCGCTTGGCTTTGGCCCGACCGGCGAGCATCGCCGCGTCGCGCGCGCGCCCGAGCAGGCGGAAAGCCTGCTGGTGCGCCACGTGCCGAGCATGTCGCAGGTGTTTCAGCAGTGATCTCGCGAGCGGCGCAGCAGCCTGCCGCTCGATTCCCATCCGCGTCGCTACAGCGTTCGTGGCCGATGGCCCGGCTAACGCGCGGCCGCGGCCGCGCGTTCTATCGGCAAAAAAGCTCGCCGCCCGCGTGGACGCCTGTAAAATACGCAAAATTTTTTGCCGAACGCTATGTCGCCCAAGAAATCGCCCTTTTTCGAACTCCGCAGCGGCGCTGTCGACACGCTCCTGTTCGTGGTCAAGACAACCGACCTCGAAGCCATGCGTGCTGAACTGACCCGGCGCTTCGAGGCGACCCCGGAATTTTTCGCTAACGACGTCGTCGCGATCGACGTGCGCCGCCTCGCCGAGAGCGAACGCGTGCCGCTCACCGAGATCGCACAGTTGCTCGATAGCGTGCGCATGCGCCCGGTGGGCGTGGTCGCCAACGCGCAGCAGGCGTGGGCGGCCGAGTCGGCGCTGCCGTTGCTCGAAGCGCGCGATCGCCGCGGCGCTGCCGCAAAATCCGCCGACGAAGAGACCGCGAACGCACCCGCCGCGACGGCCACGCCACCGGCCGATCTCTTCGCAGACGCCGACACGCCCGCCGGCGGGTCCCCGGAAACCGGCAGCCAGGCCACGGCGGCCGCCGTCGAACCCGCACCCGCCGCCGAGCCCGTACGCCTCGCCACCTCGTCGCAAACGATGGTGGTCGACAAGCCGTTGCGCTCCGGCCAGCGCATCTACGCAAAGGGCGATCTGGTCGTGCTCGGGCTGGTGAGCTACGGCGCGGAAGTCATCGCGGAAGGCAACATCCATATTTACGCGCCGCTGCGCGGCCGGGCTTTGGCTGGCGTGCAGGGCAATCACGACGCGCGCATTTTCTGTACGTGTCTCGAACCGGAACTGATCTCGATCGCGGGCATCTATCGAACCACCGAAAACCCGCTGCCTGCCGACGTGCTCGGCAAGCCGGTGCAGATCTGGCTCGATGAAGAAAAACTGATGATCGAACCGTTGCGGCTCACCTGATTTGCGTGAAGCGCGGGCTGCCCTGAACGTACCCGGCATGCGCCGTTTCACAACAAATATGGCCGCACATAATTGATGAATTTGACGAACACAAGGTAAGGGTAATGGCAAAAATCATTGTGGTGACTTCGGGCAAGGGTGGCGTGGGCAAGACGACCACGAGCGCGAGTTTTGCATCGGCCCTCGCGTTGCGCGGCAGCAAAACCGCCGTGATCGACTTCGACGTCGGCCTGCGTAACCTCGACCTCATCATGGGCTGCGAGCGCCGCGTGGTGTACGACCTGATCAACGTGATCCAGGGCGAAGCCAACCTGAATCAGGCGCTGATCAAGGACAAGAAATGCGAGAACCTGTTCATCCTGCCGGCCTCGCAAACGCGTGACAAAGACGCGCTGACCATGGAAGGCGTCGAGAAGGTCATCAACGATCTGATCGCGATGGACTTCGAATACATCGTCTGCGATTCGCCGGCGGGTATCGAATCGGGCGCGCTGCTGGCCATGCATTTCGCCGACGAAGCGCTGATCGTGACAAACCCGGAAGTGTCGTCGGTGCGTGACTCGGACCGCATCCTCGGCATTCTGTCGTCGAAGACCAAGCGCGCGATCGAAAGCAAGGAGCCGATCAAGGAACACTTGCTGATCACCCGCTACAACCCGAAGCGCGTCAGCGAAGGCGAAATGCTGTCGCTCACCGACATCCAGGAAATCCTGCGCATCGACCTGATCGGCGTGATTCCGGAATCGGAAGCGGTGCTGCACGCGTCGAACCAGGGTCTGCCTGCCGTGCACATGGACGGCACGGACGTGGCCGAAGCCTATAAGGATGTCGTGTCGCGTTTCCTCGGCGAGCAGAAGTCGCTTCGCTTTACCGATTACCAGAAGCCGGGCCTGTTGCAGCGCCTCTTCGGCACCAAGTAAGGGGAGCGCACGTAATGTCGATTCTTTCGTTTTTGCTGGGCGAGAAGAAGAAGTCCGCGTCGGTAGCGAAGGAACGCCTGCAGTTGATCATCGCGCATGAGCGCGCCGGCGGCCACGCGCCTGCCGATTACCTGCCGGCGTTGCAACGCGAACTGGTGGCCGTGATTTCGAAGTACGTGAAGATCTCCCATGACGATATTCGCGTGAGTCTCGAGCGCCAGGACGATCTCGAAGTGCTCGAGGTCAAGATCGAAATACCGCAGGCTTGATTGCCCAAGGCCTGTTCCTCGTGATGTGCCGCGTGCTTCGCTTCGTTTCGTCGATGTGACGTGACGGAGTGGGGCGCGTCAGCGCTTTCTTCGCGCGCCGCCGCGTGTGCTTCAACCCGCGCCGCCACGCCGCCACTGGCGGTTGTCGTCTACTGACGTGGGGCGCCGGTGCCGTCTTCCGCGGGAGCGTCGCCGTCGACCGTTTCTACCACGGCAGGTTCGGGTACCTCGACCTCGGGCACTTCAGGCACCGGCGCGGGTGCCGGTTGCGGCAGCGGCGCCATATAGCGCTGGGCCAGCGCGTCATACAGCGGCGGCGCGAACAAGCGTGCCACGCGGCTCGCGATCAGCGCCGTGGCCATCAGAGAAATCACCAGAGCGTGACCGTCGATCATTTCCATCACAATCACGAACGACGTAATCGGCGACTGCGTGACGGCGGCCAGATAGCCGACCATCGCGAGGGCGATCAGCATCGGCAACTGCATCGAACTGAACACCATGTGCAGCAGATTGCCGAAGCCCGCGCCGATCGACAGCGACGGCGCGAAGATGCCACCGGGAATGCCCGGCAGATACGAGCCGACCATCGAGATCATCTTGAGGAGCGGGTAGAACACCGACAAGTGTTCGTGCCCGTCGAGCAGGCCGCGCGCTTCCGCATAGCCGCTGCCGAAGGTCGTGCCGCCCGAGATCAGGCCGACCACCGCGATCGCGAAACCGCACAGCGCGGCGAACGCAACCGGCCGTTCGCCATGCAACTGGCGCAGCGGTGCCGGAATCCAGCGCGCCGTGTTCAGCAGCAGCCAGCCGAACACGCCGCCTGCGATGCCGGTAACGATCGCCGTAAGCAGGACGGCCACCGCCAGCAGCTCGGGAAAGTGCGCGCCGATCTGGATCGTGCCGAAATAAGTGTAGTTGCCGTTCAAGCCGAGCGCGATCACGCCGGCGATAATAATCGCGGTAATCAGCACGCCGCTCGCGCGCGCCTCGAAGCTGCGCGTCAATTCCTCGATGGCGAATACGATCCCCGCCAACGGCGTATTGAACGCCGCGGACAGACCCGCTGCCGCGCCCGCCAGCACCAGTTGCCGCTCGATCGCCGCATTCGAACGCGGATACAGCCGGCGCAGATTGAACATCAACGCCGCGCCGACCTGCACGGTCGGTCCTTCGCGGCCGATCGTGAAGCCGCCGAGAATCGCCAGAAACGACACCGCGATCTTGCCGAACAGAATCCGGAACGAGAGCAACCGCGCGCCATATTCGCCGGGCTTCGAGTGCAAGGTGGCGATTACTTGTGGAATGCCGCTGCCTTCGGCGCCGCGAAAGAACGTGCGCGTGAGCCATACGGCCAGCGCTGCGACCGCGGGCGTGACGATCAACGGCGCCCACACGTGCTGTTGCTGCATCGCGCGGAATTCGCCGTAGCCCCAATCGATGAGCCTTGCATACAGAACCGCGATCAGGCCGACCGCGACTGCGCCGAGCCAGAACACACCGTATTGCCGCCACAGGCGTCTTGCGCGGCGCACGATGCTGCTGGAGAGAGGAGGAAGTGCCCGGGACATTGGGAGTGTGCTTGAGCAAAGGGGAAATTATAGCGGGCGCAGTGCTCGTACGAAGCTGTGCAAGTATTTTGAAATATAATAAAAGCTAGTTTGTAAAGCACGCCACGTAACGCGTTGTATTAAGAACCGCATTGCGCGCTGCGCTTTTCAATCGTGATTCTCCCAATCGTCGGCTAAAATAGTTTGACGTTTGAACAACTAACAGGTCCTCAATGAAGCGAGTCCTTATCGTCAAGGTCACTTCACTCGGCGATATCGTGCAGGCGCTGCCGGTTGTCGCCGACATTAAACGCGCGTATCCCGGCGTTCAAGTGGACTGGGCGGCTGACGAAGCATTCGCCGAAGTGGTGCAATGGAGCGCGGGCGTGGATCGCGTGCTGTGCGCGCCGCTGCGCCGATTCAAGAAAGCGCGCCGTTGGGCCGATTTCAAGTCAATTGCCGCGTCGATCGCCGAATTGCGCGCATATCACTACGACTTCATCGTCGACATTCACGGGGTCTACAAAAGCGCGATCATCGCCTTTCTGGCGCGCTCGTCGCAGCGTATCGGCTATCAGTCCCAGGATCTCGGTGAGCGTGGCGCCGCGTTTGCCTATACCGGCCGTTTCGGCCCGCGTCCGCAGTGCAATGCATGGCACGGTATGCGTATCAGCACAGGGCAAGCGCTCGGCTACGAGGTCGAGGGGCCGGCCATCTACAATCTCCGCCTGCCGGAGCCGGCCGCAGCGCCGTTCGCGCCGGATAGCGCGCCGGTCGCCGCGCTGTTTCATGCCACCTCCAAAGACGACAAGAAGTGGCCGATTCCGCATTGGGCCGCGATTGGCCGCGAGTTGGCCGAGCGCGGCTTTCAGGTGGTGTTGCCATGGGGCTCGGAGGGCGAGCGAGCCGAGGCGGAGAAAATCGCCTCGCAGGTGCCGCGCGCAACCGTCCTGCCGAAGATGAGCGTGACCGGAATCGCGCAGATGATCGATGCGTGCGCGCTGGTGGTCGGCGCCGATACCGGTTTTGTCCACCTCGCGCACGCGTTGCAGAAGCGCACTGTGATGATCTTCGTCGCGACGTCGCCGTCGCATTGCGGCGTTGAAGCGCCGTACCGTTCGATCTCCGTCGGTGACGGCCGTTCGGTGCCGTCGATCGGCGCAGCGCTGGACGCGATCGACTACGTGTGCACCGACCCGAGCGCCGTCGAAACAGTGCGTGGCTCGGCCGCAGTGCGCGGCTCGGCCGCAGCTTGAGCGCTTCTCGCGCTTTTGCGCCAACCTTTGATCAAAAGAAAAGAGGCGTTACGCGCACTCGCTCAATCAAACAAGCGTTGCCACGGAACGCCTCCGAAAAACGCCCGCGTCGGGGAACTGCGGGCGGAGAGGAATCAATGCAAACGAACTCGGTAAAGCACTGAGCGGTCAGGTCGAGTAGCCGCGCCCGGTTCTGGAAAGACCGCCGCAGCTGTCGAGTTCAATGGTTCATTCTGCTCGGCAGGTGGCGCGAGCGTTCGCCCGTTCGTGTGCCGCTTGCCGGCAACCTGCAGCCGGTCGCACGCAGCCGGTCCCGCTGTTTCCGACTCGGTGTTGCGCATTACACGCCTGTTAAATCTGTCGCTTTTCGTTCGGCACCTGGTTGGCCACGTGTGCTGCTTTCCAGGTCGCCGTGGCTCCAGGGCAGGTGCGCCAGCGCGGCTAATTCATGCACTTCATACGCGCTTTATCCGTACACCGGCCGCTGGCAGAGACTGCGCCGGATGCGGATGTTCAACGCAGTATAGGCGGTGTGTTCTTCTGATGTGAACTCATCGCGGCCACGCTCGACAACCTGCCGGTTACAGGGCGCAATCGTGTAACAAATTGGTGACCTTCCCTTACATATCGCAACGCTTGTGCGAGGCGGCGTCGTGTTCAATCGAGTCATTCGGGGTTTGGCTCGAATGAATCTGACACGAAAGGGAGAACAACGTGAAACGCTTAATCCTGACCTTGATTGCAGGCTCGCTGCTGGCAACGGCGCTTGGCGGCTGCATCGTCGCTCCGGCGCCGGGTTACTACTACGGCGGTGGCGGCTACTACCATCACGGTGGCTACTATTATCGGTAACGGCTCGCAGCGCATGCACAGCGCTGAGCCGCGCGAGCGCCATTGGCCTGCACAGGACGGGCATGGGCAGTGGCAGTCGCAACCGTGGCGCGGGCCGCCTCGCGAGGCGGCGCCGCAACGTTCAGGCTAGCAGCATTTCGAAAGCGATCACGGCCGTGATCGCCGCCGCGTTCGCGGCCAACGCTTCCGCTACGAGGCCTTTCCACGTCGCAGGACGAAAGCGCAGCGCCAGCAGCAACGAACAAAGCAATGCCAGTGCAATGATCATCACGACGTCGGCGTTGTGGAGATGAATGTTCATCCAGGCCTCCCTGCTTGCCAAAGGGTTATTCGGATCGAGTATAGGCAAGTCAAAAAGACGCGCAAGACAGGGATTTACTCAGGCCGCAGCTCGCTTCCTTACATCAAACGTGCATCGCGCGTCTCGCGCATGCACAGCACGCCGATCATGCTGACGCCCGCGGCGATCGACACATACGCGCCTACCCAGCTCAGTCCGCCGTGCGCGGCCAGCACTTGCGCGATGTACGGTGCCACTGACGCGCCGAGAATCCCGCCGAGGTTATACGACACGCCTGCACCGGTGTAGCGCACGTTGGTCGGGAACAGTTCCGGCAGCAACGCGCCCATCGGCGCGAAGGTCACGCCCATCAGGAACAGTTCGATCACGAGGAACAACAGCACCAGCGGCGTTTGACCGCTGCCGAGCAGCGGCGCCATCGTGAAGCCCGACAGGATCGCCGCAATGATGCCGACGATCAGCACCGGCTTGCGGCCATAGCGGTCGCTGGCCCATGCCGACAGCGGTGTGGCGAGCGCCATGAACACCACCGCGATGCACAGCATGCCGAGGAAGGTCGGCCGCGGAATGTGCAGCACCGACACGCCGTACGACAGCGAGAAGGTCGTTGCGTTGTAGAACAGCGTGTAGCAAACCACCATCGCCAGTGCGCCGAGCAGCGTCGGCAGCCAGTGCTGCGAGAGCAACGTCGCGATCGGCACCTTCACGCGTTCCTCGCGTTCGATGGCCGCCTGGAAGGCCGGCGTTTCGGCGATCTTCAGACGCACATACAAGCCGAGCGCGACCAGCACCGCGCTGACGAGGAACGGCACGCGCCAGCCCCAGCTGCGGAATTGCTCGTCGGAGAGCGACAGCGCGAGGCCGAAGAACAAACCGTTGGACGCCAGAAAACCGATCGACGGCCCGAGTTGCGGGAACATCCCGAACCAGCCGCGCTTGCCGTCCGGCGCGTTCTCGGTGGCGAGCAGCGCGGCGCCGCCCCATTCGCCGCCGAGGCCGATGCCCTGACCGAAACGCAAAATGCACAGCAGGATCGGCGCGAGGCTGCCGATCGAGTCGTAGCCCGGCACCAGGCCGATCAGCGTGGTGGACAAGCCCATCACGAGCAACGAAGCGACCAGCGTCGATTTACGGCCGATCCGGTCGCCGAAATGACCGAACAGGAACGAGCCGATCGGCCGCGCGATGAACGCGATGCCGAACGTGACGAAAGCCGACAAGGCCTGAGCGGTCGCCGAACCGTGCGGGAAAAATACCGGTCCGATGACGAGCGCCGCGGCGGTCGCATAGACGTAGAAATCGTAGAACTCGATCGCGGTGCCGATAAAGCTCGCGAAGATGATCCGCGCACTGCTGTTCTGCCCGCTCGCATTGGGCTGGGCCGCGGAAATCGGCAAAATGGACATGCAGGGTCTCCATGTGTCGTGACACCGCCGGTCGCCGGATCTCGTTTGAGGCGACGCGAGTTCAGGCGGCATCTTTGTTAAGTTCGTGTGTCTCCGCGCGTCTCGCTGGCTTGTAAAGGCGCGGCGCGAGCGACGCTGCGCGACAGCTTACAACGACAGCCGGCAGCGGACGTGCGCGAAAGCGGCAATACCCAGGAATAACCAGGCGTGTTGCAGGCATCGAAGCAGCATCGAGCGGGTGGCACGCGAAGCGCCGGACGGCCGGTTCAGCGTCAGGCGCTAGCCATCGCGCATTAAGCAAAAGCATCGGGCAGACGGCGCGCGCGGATGACGCGGCGGTGCTGCTATCGGGCTCTCGCCGTACCGGCGGGTAAGCGGGCGGCGACAGCCGTGCCGGAAGGCTCCGGCGGGAGGCGTCGGAAAATTATAGCGAGCGTAGCCGCGTTGCAGCAAGGCGGGGTAGGGCTTGCCGCGCGGTTTGCTGTTCTGAACCCACGTTCAGTTGATGGTCTGCGCTTGCGGCGAAGCGAAGGTACGCAGCTGGAATTTGCCGTCGTCGTTGAAGAGCCAGTCTTCGAACAGTTCGATCTGACCTCGGCTGTTCAGCAATTTGTCGGGTGGCTGCGGCAGCGGCGCGGCACGGCGCAATGTGGCCAGCGCGGTGCTCTCGGCTTCGTCGTCGCCGTTGGTGCGATACACCGCCGATTGGACCACCTGACCGTTGCCGTCGACCGTGAACGAGACCACGACCAGTGAGCGCAGCATTGCTTGCGGCGTGCCGCGCATCACATAGGACGGATTGCGCTCGATGATGCGTTGGGCGACGGCGCTGCGGTACTGATCGAGCGTCAGGCTGTTGATGGCGGCCACCGGCGTCTCGACGACCACCGGCCGTTGCGGCGGCGTGATGGTGCAGCCGGTCACGGCGAGCGCGAAAACCGAAACCATCGCCAACGCCACGCTGCTGCGCAGGTGCGATAGAGACGCGCGGACGCGTGGAGCGAAGCGTCCAGTCAAGCGGCGAAGGTGACGCGTGCGGCTGAGCATCGTCGTGGAAGCATTGAAACCTGATCTAACTTGATGGTAGTCAAAAAGCGCAAGGATGCAATTGGCGTTCGCCCTGTGAGAGTTGATCTCGTGCTTCCATAACCTGCAAATAAAAAGGCGAACCCGCCGATGGGTTCGCCTTTTGAGTATCGTTCGACGAGTCGTCTTACTTCAGCGCATCCCGTGCCGCTTTAACTGCGGCAAGAACCTGCTCGGGCGCCGTGCCGCCCGCATGATTGCGGCTCGCCACCGACCCTTCGAGCGTCAGATACGAGAACACGTCTTCGCCGATCAGATGCGCGACGTTCGGCAACTCGCTGCGCATTTCCTCGAGCGTCAGGTCGGCCAGATCGCAGCCGCGATCGACGCACACCCGCACCGCCAGCGCGACCGCTTCGTGCGCGTCACGGAACGGCAGGCCGCGCTTGACGAGGTAGTCGGCGAGATCGGTTGCGGTGGAGAAACCTTGCAACGCGGCGTCGCGCATGGCTTGCGGCTTCACCGAGATGCCGGCGACCATTTCAGCGAAGATGCGCAGCGTATCGGCCACCGTATCGACGGTGTCGAACAGGGGCTCCTTGTCTTCCTGGTTGTCCTTGTTGTACGCGAGCGGCTGGCCTTTCATCAACGTCAGCAACGCCATCAGATGACCGTTCACGCGGCCCGTCTTGCCACGCGCCAGTTCGGGCACGTCCGGGTTCTTCTTCTGCGGCATGATCGACGAACCGGTGCAGAAACGGTCGGCCAGATCGATGAAACCCACGCGCGGGCTCATCCACAACACCAGTTCTTCCGAAAAGCGCGACACGTGCGTCATCACCAATGCCGATGCAGCCGTGAATTCGATCGCGAAGTCGCGATCGGACACCGCGTCCAGCGAGTTCGAGCAGATGCCGTCGAAACCCAGCGCGCTGGCCACCGCGTGACGGTCGATCGGATAGCTGGTGCCGGCGAGCGCTGCCGCGCCCAGCGGCAGACGATTCACGCGCTTGCGGCAATCGATCATCCGCTCGGCATCGCGCGAGAACATTTCGACGTAGGCCAGCAGGTGATGGCCGAACGTGACCGGTTGCGCGACCTGCAGGTGCGTGAAACCGGGCATGATGGTCGACGCGTTCTGCTCGGCCATGTCGAGCAGGGCGGTGCGCAGATCCTTCAGCAGACCGCCGATCCGGTCGATCTCGCCGCGCAGCCACAGACGAATATCCGTCGCCACCTGGTCGTTGCGCGAGCGGCCGGTATGCAGGCGCTTGCCGGCGTCGCCGATCAGGGCGGTCAGGCGCGCTTCGATGTTCAGGTGGACGTCTTCCAGATCGAGTTGCCATTCGAACTCGCCACGCTCGATCTCACCCTTGATCTGCGCCATGCCGCGTTGGATCGCGGCGAGGTCGTCGGCGGCGATGATCTTCTGCGCGGCCAGCATCGACGCGTGCGCGAGCGACCCTTCGATATCGACGAGCGCCAGACGCTTGTCGAAGAAAACCGACGACGTGTAGCGTTTGACGAGCTCCGACATCGGCTCCGAGAAGCGAGCCGACCAGGCTTCGCCTTTTTTGTGCAGTTGGGACGTCATGGTGTTTGGCAGTTGGGCGGTGAGGAGGCTGACGGCGTTTGCGTACGGTACATACGTGCAGTGCGCGGGCGCCGCCGAAGCGAAGAAAGACAAGGATTTTAACACTGGGGCGGTGGCGCCAAACGGCGTCGCCGCGCGGTGCTTATTCGCGCACCAGCACCACCAGCTTCAGATCCTCGCGATGGGCGGGTTTGAAGGTGATCTGGTCGTACACGATGCGGCCGTCGCGCGGATGGTTGAATTCGCGCCGCCCGCCCTCGCGCCCGCCGACGTCCTGCGACGCCCAGAAGCGCGCGAACGCATCGCTGGCGGCGGCCAGCGAATCGATCAGCGCGCGCGTGGGCGCATCGTTCAGATGGCGGATCGAATCGGCACGGAATTCGGCGGCGAGACGCCGTGCGCGCGTTTCCCAGTCGAAGATCAACTCGCGCGCGGCCGGCTCGGTGAAGGTGTAGCGCAGCAGATTGCGGTCGTGCGCGCCGTCCAGCCAGCCGACGAACAGGTCGGCGGCGCGTTCGTTCCAGGCCAGCGCATTCCACTGGCGGTCGAGCACATAAGCCGGTGCGTCGACCAGTTGCACGGTTTGCAGCAGGGTGGCGGGCGCGTCGGCGGCGGCCGGGTCCGGCTCGGCCGGGTCGCGTTGGGCGGCCAGCTCGAACAGATACGCCCGCTCGGCACGCGACAGTTGCAGCGCCACGGCGATCCGCGCCAGCGCATCGGCCGATGCGGACACCGGCCGCCCCTGTTCGATCCACGTGTACCAGGTGGGGCTGACGCCGCATAGTTGCGCGACCTCCTCGCGCCGCAAGCCCGGCGTGCGACGGCGCGGGCCCGGCGGCAAGCCGACCGCTTGCGGCGAGAGCCGCTCGCGGTGCGCGCGGATGAAGTCGCCGAGCGCGCGAGCGGGCGTCGCGTCGAGCGGCGGTGGGTGGTCGACTGAGGACGGCGTGGTCATTCTGCGTGTTCGTTCTGCGCGTTCATTCTGAAGAAGCGGCGCGTGGAAGGGGGTGCCATCGATACCAGAATAATTGCTTAACTTGTACTGGTACACGACGGGCTCTATTGTAGCGTCTGGAACGGCAGACAGCGTTCCACACCAATCCCACACAAGTCACCGGAGCCTCCCATGAAGCATCACGATCAGGTCGCCGACGCCTTCGGCTCGACCGCCGCCGCGTATTTGACGAGTCAGACGCACGCCACCGGCGCCGATCTGCGGACGCTGGCCGAATCGATCGCGGCGACGCCGGGCGCGACCGTGCTCGATATGGGCTGCGGGGCGGGCCACGCGAGCTTCGCGGTGGCGCCGCATGCCAAGGCAGTGGTTGCGTATGACATCGCGCCGCAGATGCTGGCTGCCGTTGAAGGCGCCGCTAAGGATCGCGGCCTGGCCAACATCCGCACGCAACAGGGCGCCGCCGAAACGCTGCCGTTCGACGACGCTTCTTTCGATTGGGTAATCAGCCGGATGAGCGCGCATCACTGGCACGACGTGCCGCTCGCGTTGGCGGAAGTGCGCCGCGTACTGAAGCCGGGCGGCAAGGTGCTGTTCATCGACATTGCCGGCGCCGATCATCCGCTGCTCGACACGCATATTCAGGCGGTGGAATTGCTGCGCGACGGCTCGCATATTCGCGACTACCGCGCCGACGAATGGATCGCGCTCTTCGACGCAGCCGGTTTCAAGGCGTCGATTCGCGAGCGTTGGCGGATTGCGATCGAGTTCAAGTCGTGGGTGGCGCGCATGCGCACGCCGGAGCCGCGGGTGGTGGCAATCCGCTCGCTGTGGAGCCACTCGCCCGATGAAGTGCGGCAGTATTTCGACGTGCAGGAAGACGGCTCGTTCAAGCTCGACACGCTGATGGTCGAAGCGCAATAAGCCGCAGTCAGTCGCGAAAAAAGAAAACGGCGGAATGTCGAAACCGATCTTCCGTCGTAGCGAATCAGACAAACGTAGCGGGGCGCATCACAAAGCGCGCCGCTTACGTCACACGCGTCAACCCGTATTCCGCAGGCCTGCCGCGATCCCGTTGATGCTCAAATGAATCCCGCGCCGCACGCGCGCATTCGTATCGCTCGCGCGGTGACGCTTGAGCAATTCCACCTGCAAGTGATTGAGCGGGTCGAGATACGGGAAGCGATTCTTGATCGAACGCGCGAGCAGCGGATTCTCCGCGAGCCGCTCGCTCTTGCCGGTGATCTCCGACAACACCTGCGACGTGCGTTCCCATTCCGCGACGATCCGCTCGAACACGTGCTTGCGCAGCTTCTTGTCGGACACCAACTGCGCGTAGCGCGACGCCACCGCGAGGTCGGTCTTCGCCAGAACCATGTCCATGTTCGACAGCAGGGTCGAGAAGAACGGCCAGGTCTTGTGCATCTTCTTCAGCAGTGCGAGGCGGCGCGTGCGTTCTGCGTCGCTCGGCGCGCTGTCCAGATGCGCGGCCACCGCGCTGCCGAAACCGTACCAGCCGGTCAGCAGCAAACGGCATTGGCCCCATGAGAAGCCCCACGGAATCGCGCGCAGATCTTCGATCTTGCGTTGCTTCGGGTCCTGCAATTTGCGCGAAGCCGGACGGCTGCCGATGTTCAGCTCGGCAATCTCCGCGATCGGCGTCGATTCGAAGAAATACTCCTTGAAGCCCGGCGTCTCGTAGACCAGCGCGCGATACGACGCCATCGCCGCATCGGACAATTGCTGCATCGTTTCTTCGAACTCGGGCAGTTGTGCCGGCGCGTTGCCGTGCGGCAGCAGCGATGCTTCGAGCGTTGCCGCGACCACGGTTTCCAGGTTGCGCCGGCCGATTTCCGGATTGCCGAACTTGCTGGCGATCACTTCGCCTTGCTCGGTCAAGCGGATCTGACCGTCGACGGTGCCCGGCGGCTGCGACAGAATCGCCTGATAGGTCGGGCCGCCGCCACGGCCGACCGTGCCTCCCCGGCCATGGAACAGGCGCAGTGTCACGCCGCGTTCGTTGAAGAGCGACACCAGCGCGAGCTCGGCGCGGTACAGCTCCCAGTTCGACGTGAGGAAACCGCCGTCCTTGTTACTATCCGAATAGCCGAGCATCACTTCCTGCTCGTTGCCCTGATGTTCGATCAGCGCACCGACGCCCGGCAGCGCGATCAGATCGCGCATGATGTGCGCGGCGTCGCGCAAGTCGGGGATCGTCTCGAACAGCGGGATCACCATCAGCGCGGCCTTGGCCGGATCGTCGGCGTCGCCGAGGCGCCCCTGCAGCAGGCCGGTTTCTTTCTGCAGCAACATCACTTCGACGAGATCGCTGACCGTCTCCGTATGCGAAATGATGTAGTTGCGCACCGCGCGCGCGCCGAATTTCTCGCGCGTGACGCGGGCTTCTTCGAGCACGCCGAGTTCGCTCTTCACGAGATCGGAATACTCGACGTACGGCGAGCGCAACAACCGCGGCTGCGCGAGTTCCGCGAGCAGCACGTGGAGCTTGTCCGCTTCGGCGAGCGCTGCATAGTCCGCTTCGACGCCCGCGCGTTTCAGCAACTCGGCGATCACCGCTTCATGGATGTCGGAGCTTTGGCGCAGGTCGATGCTGGCGAGATGGAAGCCGAACACTTCGGCGGCACGCGCGAGCGGCGACAGGCGCGGCGCGGCCAGCGGCGCGCCGTGATGCTCGGCCAGCGAATCGATCAGCACGTGCAGGTCGCGCACGAATTCGGCGGCGTCGTCATACGGTTTGGCTCGCACCGGCGCCGCGCCGCGGCCCGCGCTGCGCACCGGCACGCTGCCTTCGCCGAGCCGCACGCGCGCGCTCGCCGCGAGCCGCGTGTACATGCCGATCAGCGCGCGGCGATACGGCTCGTCGACGCGATGCGGCGACTGGTCGGGCGAGGCGGCCGCGAGTTCTTTCAGTGCGTCGCTCGCGCCGGCCAGCAGGTTCGATATCGACAGCTCCGCGCCCAGTTTGTGCACCTGCTCCATATAGTGTTCGAAGATCACCGCGGCCTGGCGGCTGATCGCGTGCTCGAGCGTCTCCGCGGTGACGTTCGGATTGCCGTCGCGGTCGCCGCCGATCCAGCTGCCCATCTGGAAGAACGGCGGCAGACGCGCGGCGAGCCCGTGCTCGGTGAGCGCGTCTTCGATGTCGGCGTAGAGCGCCGGGATTTCTTCGAGGAAGGTGGCGCGGTAATACGACAGCGCGTTTTCGATTTCATCGGCGACGGTCAGCCGCGAGTCGCGCAGCATCCGCGTTTGCCATAGCGACGTGACGCGTGCGCGCAGCATGGCTTCGTTGTGCGCGCGTTCGCGCTCGGTCAGCGGCTGATCGCGTTCGGCGAGCAGGCGTGCGATGTCGTGCTGGGCGTCGAGAATGCTCTTGCGCTGCACTTCGGTCGGGTGCGCGGTCAGCACCGGCACGATCAGCGCCTCGTTGAAGAACTGCTGCAATACCGGCGTCGCGGCGGCGCCTGCCTCGACCAGCCGCTCGAGCGCATGTGCAACCGTGCCCGGCTGCGAGGTCGAGCCGGCGAGCTCATGGATGCGGTGACGGCGGTTGCGGTGACGGTCTTCGGCGATATTCGCGAGGTGCGAGAAATAGCTGAAGGCGCGCACCACGCTGACGGTTTGCTCCGGGCTGAGCGTTCGCAGCTTCTTCTCGAGCGTCTGCGCGGCGGCGCTGTCGTCTTCGCGGCGAAAGCGCACGGCGGTCTGACGAATCGTCTCCACGACGTCGAACACCGCGTCGCCTTCCTGCTCGCGCAGGACGTCGCCGAGCAGGCGTCCCAGATAGCGGATGTCCTGAAACAGCGGGTGATCCTTGTCTTCACGCGTGCGGCCGCCGTGTTTCGGCGCCGGCACGAGCGTATCCTTCGACACGGCTTGCAGCGTGGGCGCTTGCGCAGCTTGCGGCGCGACCGCGTCGCTTGCGGCGGCTTTGATCTTGATCTTCGTGGAACCAGCCTTGGCCGGTTTCATGGCCTTCGCGGCCGTCGCGGCTTGGGTTGCCTTGCCGGCTTTGACGGGCGCGGAAGCCTTGGCGGCCTTGCTGGTTTTGGCGGCATTCGCAGCTTTGGACACTTTGACCGGGCGCTTGGCCGGGGAGGCCTCTACCGCGGAAGCGGTGGATGCAGCGGCGGCGTCGGCCGCTTGAGCGTTGGGCGATGCAGTGTTGCGGCGAGCAGGGCGCGCCGATCCGGAAGACGTCACGATGGGTTTCCTCAGGGAAGCCAGGGTCTATTGAATGATGGACTGCTACTACGTGGCTGCTACTTGGACCGCAGGAAAACGATACGCGTCGATGGACATGCGCCGGAGATTGGGCCGCGCGCCTTTGCACACTACGCACGATGTGCACAATACGCGCACGATGCGCCGCACTGCATCATCGCGCATGCCGTCACACGATGCGCGAACGACCGTGCGTGAACCGGCGAAGAATGTGGCAGGTGCGCGCCGCGCGAAGCCCGTCTCCTCCATCGATACCGCGCTAGCACGGCGCTCCGGCGTGCCTGAAGATATAGGGGCGCGTGCTAACATTGATTGTTATTACATCCCGTCATTCGATCAGCAAGCTAATGAATACCGAGACGTTATCTGCGCCACCCCACACGCTTGTGATTGCGTCGCGAGAAAGCCGCCTGGCCATGTGGCAGGCGGAGCATGTGCAATGTGCGCTGCACAAATTATATCCGTCTTGTGACGTAAAAATCCTCGGGATGACGACACGCGGCGATCAAATTCTCGATCGCACTTTGTCGAAGGTCGGTGGTAAGGGCCTCTTCGTCAAGGAACTGGAGAGCGCACTGGCCGACGGCCGCGCCGATCTGGCCGTGCATTCGCTCAAAGATGTGCCGATGGAACTGCCCGCCGGTTTCGCGCTGTCCACCATCATGGAGCGCGAAGATCCGCGCGATGCGCTGGTGTCCAATGAGTACGATTCGCTTGCCGCGTTGCCGGCCGGCGCCGTGGTCGGCACCTCCAGCCTGCGCCGCGAAGCGATGCTGCGCACGCGTTATCCGCACCTCATGGTGCGGCCGTTGCGCGGCAATCTGGACACCCGTCTGTCGAAACTCGACCGCGGCGACTACGCGGCGATCATCCTGGCGGCTGCCGGTCTGAAGCGTCTGGGTCTTGCCGGGCGCATCCGCGCGCTGCTCGATCCGCAAGACAGCTTGCCGGCGGCCGGTCAGGGCGCGCTCGGCATCGAGATTCGCGCCGATCGCGCCGACCTCGCGGCATGGCTCGCGCCGCTGCATCACGAACCCACGGCCGCAGCCGTCGAAGCGGAGCGGATGGTGTCGCGCGCGCTCGGCGGCAGTTGCGAGGTGCCGCTCGCGGCCTATGCAAGCTGGCATGACGGCGCGCTGCATCTGCGGGGCATCGTCGCGACGCCGGATGGCCAGCGCGTGTTGAGCGCGCAGGCGTCGGCGCCCGCGCCAAGCGCCGAGCGTGCTGTCGCGCTCGGCCAGGAAGTGGCGAGCGCGCTCGAACAGCAAGGCGCGCTGGAGATCGTCCGCGCGCTCAGCACGGCCAGCGGCCCCGCGACAGGTTCGGGGGACAGCGCGGTGACCGGCGAGTGATGGCGGCCGATATCCGAGGCGACGCATCTTCCTCCGCCGGCAAGGCGGCGTTCACGGTCGTGATCACGCGACCGGCCGGTCAGTCGAGCGAGCTGAATGCATTACTCGCGGCGGCCGGCATCGCCACGCTCGAATTTCCGCTGATCGACATCGCGCCCGTCGCGGACGACGCGCCGCTGCGGGCGGCGCTGGCGTCTCTGGAACGCTATGCGCTGGTGGTGTTCGTGTCGCCGAATGCCATCGATCACGCGTTTGCCCACAGCAATGCGATCTGGCCGCATGCGCTGCCGATCGGCGTGGTCGGCCCCGGCAGCGTGCAGGCGCTGCTGCGCCACGGCGTCGCGGCGCCCGCGTACAACGTCATCAGCCCGCCGTCCGTGGCCGACGACGATACGGCGCGCTTCGATTCCGAGGGCCTCTTTGCCGCCATCGACACCGCGCTCGGCGCGGCAACGCTCGAAGGCAAACGCGTGCTGATCGTGCGCGGCGACGGCGGTCGCGAATGGCTGGCCGAGCGCCTGCGCGAAGCGGGCGCCGAAGTCGAAACAGTAGCGGCGTATCGCCGCCTCGTGCCGGAACCGTCGATCGGCGCCTGGGCGCGCGTGCACGCGCTCTTGGCGGGCGTTGCGCATGCCTGGCTCCTTACCAGTTCCGAAGGCGTGCGCAATCTGCACGAACTCGCGCAAGACCATCTCACCGCCGACGAGATCGCCGGGCTGAAACACGCCACGCTCGTCACGCCGCATCCCCGCATTGCGCAGACCGCGCGGGCATTGGGTTTTGATAGCATTACGGTGTCCGGCGCGGGCGATGATCGGATTGCCCGCGCATTGCTTGCCGCCGTGCCGACCGTTGTTCAACCGGTACCGACCAACCCGGCTCATTCACCGGCTAAATCACGCATGACAGAAACGAACGCATCCACGAACGCTTCACCCCAGCCGGCCGCGACCACTGCGTTGCCGCCGAATCAACCCTTCACGCCCTACGAAGCGCAAAAAAAGCGCCGCAGCGCGAGCGGACCGCTGCTGTGGTTTGTCGTCGTGATCATCGCCTGTGCGGCGGGCGTGGGCGGTTATGCGCTCAATCGCAAGGTGGAGCGCACCGGGCAGCAACTCGCGCAACGCCAGCAAGCCAACGACACGCAGACCAACGAACTGCGCATCAAGACCGAGCAGGCGCTGGCCACGGTTCACCAGTCCGATTCGCAGGTCGCGCAGTTCGAAGGCAAACTCGCCGACGTGCAAAGCGCGCAGCAGGCCTTGCAGCAGCAATACGCCGATCTCGCGCGCAATCGCGACGACTGGACGCTCGCCGAAGTCGGTCAGATGCTCTCGGCTGCGAGCCAGCAGTTGCAGCTCACCGGCAATACGCAACTCGCGCTGTTCGCGCTGCAAAGCGCGGACACGCGCCTCGCCGCGTCGGACAGCGCGCAGGTGGTGGCCGTGCGCAAGGCCATCGCGCAAGACATCGACAAGCTGAAGGCGGCGCCGTCCACCGACCTGACCGGCCTCGCCATCAAGCTCGACGACGCGATCGACCAGATCGACAGCTTGCCGCTCTCGGGCGAAGCGCCGATCGCCCATGCAACGCCGCAAGCCGCGACGTGGGCCGACACGGCGAAAGTGGCGACGGCCACCGGCGAGCCGCGCTGGAAGGTGTGGTGGCGCGAAGTCACGACCGGCATCGGCCAGCAGTTGACCAGCCTCGTGCAAGTGCGCCGCATCGACAACGCCGACGCGATGCTCGTCACGCCCGATCAAGGCTACTTCGTGCGCGAGAATCTGAAGATGCGCCTGCTGTCGGCGCGGCTTGCGCTGTTGTCGCGCAACCAGACTACGCTGAAGTCCGACCTGCACGCGGCGGACGCCGCGCTCAAGCGCTACTTCGACGCCACGTCGAAGAAAACGCAGACCGTGATCGATCTGGTCAAGCAGGTGGATGCGGGCTCGGCGGCAGTCGAGGTGCCGAATCTGAACACGAGCCTGCAAGCTGTCAACCAATACCGGAGCCGAGGTTAATCATGGCAATCCGGGGACTTCTATGGCTCGCCTTGCTGTTCGCCATCGCCGTGGTGCTGGCGGTGATCGGGCGCTTCGACATGGGACAGGTACTGCTGGTCTATCCGCCGTATCGCGTCGACATCTCGCTGAATCTGTTCGTGGTCGGGCTGGTGGTGCTGTTCATCCTGTTCTATGCGCTGCTGCGTATCGTGCGCAATATCTGGCGCATGCCGCAGCGCGTGACCGCGTACCGTGCGCGCTCGCGTGTCGCGAAGGCGCACGCCGCGTTGCGTGACGCGATCGGCAACCTGTACGCCGGCCGTTTTTCGCGCGCTGAAAAAGCCGCGAAAGATGCGCTCACGAATGGCGACAACAAGGGTGCGGCCGGTTTGATCGCGGCCACCGCGGCGCACCGCATGCATGAATATGCGCGGCGCGACGAATGGCTCGCGCAAATCGACGCAGCCGACTGGCAGGACGCGCGCCTGATGGCAACCGCCGACATGCGCGCCGACGGCCGCGACGCGGACGGCGCGCTCACCGCGCTGACCGAAATGCAGTCGCAGGGCGCACGGCGGATTCACGCGCAGCAGATCATGTTGCGCGCACAACAGCAATTGAAGAACTGGGGCGAAGTGCTCAAGCTCGTCAAGACGCTGGAAAAGCGCGAGGCGATCCACCCGGCGGTGGCGGTGCGTTTGCGCCAGCTCGCGGCGGAAAACCTGCTGCGCGACCGGCGTCATAACGCCGATGCGTTGCTGGCGTTGTGGCATTCGCTGTCGCCCACCGAGCGTCATTCGCCGCGTCTCGCCGATACGGCCGCGGAACTGCTGGTGTCGCTGAACCGGCCGCAGGAAGCGCGCAAGATCGTCGAAGAAGCGTTGGCGCAGAACTGGGACGCGCGTTTGCTGCGCCGTTATCCGGACACTGCCGCAGGCGACGCATTGCCGCTGATCCAGAAGGCCGAGGGGTGGCAGAAGGAGCGTCCGGAAGATGCGGATCTGCTGTTCGCTTTGGGCCGCCTGTGTCTGCATCAGCAGTTGTGGGGCAAGGCGCAATCTTTCCTCGAGCGCGCGCTGAAACTGGCCGACAACGAGACCTTGAAGATTCGCTCGCATCGCGCGCTGGCGCGTTTGCACGAGCAGCTCGGCGATGCGGATAAGGCGAGCCAGCATTATCGCGAGAGTGCATTGGCGATGAATATCGTTTGAGGTTCGCTCGCTGCGCCGTGTGGTCGAAACGGCGCGGAAGTGGACGGAAATGAAAAAGCCCCCGGCGTCGGTAGATGCCGGGGGCTTTTTCGATGCTGCGTGTAGCGTGACGTAGGACGTTGGACGGCGCTGCCTGCTCTACGTCATCAAACGCGTTACTTATTGACCAGCTTCGCGGGCACGCTGATCGCCAGCAAACCGCCGAGGATCAGGAACGCCGCCAGCATATACATGCCGGAATCGTTCGCGGCGGTCACCTGCTTGAGCCAGCCGACCGCATACGGACTCAGGAAGCCGGCGAGGTTGCCGATCGAGTTGATCATCGCGATGCCGGCCGCCGCGCCCGTGCCGGCGAGGATCGCCGTCGGCAGACTCCAGAACAGCGGCAGGGTGGTCATGATGCCCATTGTCGCGAGTGTGAGCGAGGCCATGGCGAGCACCGTGTTGTGGGTCCACACGACCGACAGGATTAGCCCGATCGCACCTGCAAACGCCGGCAACGCGATATGCCAGCGACGTTCACGTGTACGGTCCGCGCTGCGCGATACGAACACCATCGCAACCACGGCCGCCGCGAATGGAATCGCGGACAACAGGCCGATCATGAACGCATCGGTGACGCCGGTCGCCTTGATGATGGTCGGCAGCCAGAAGCTCACGCCATAGAGGCCCATCACGAACGAGAAGTAGGTGAGGCTCAGCATCAGCACACGAGCGCTTGTCAGCACCTGGCGGATCGGCATGTCGTGCTTGGTGGCTTCTTCGGCTGAAACGTGGCGATCGAGCAATTGCTGTTCTTCGGCGGTGAGCCATTTTGCCTTCGAGATGCGGTCGTCCAGCAGCAGGAACACCATGATGCCGACGATCACCGAAGGAATCCCTTCGAGCAGGAACAGCCACTGCCAGCCGTGCCAGCCGTTCACGCCGTTGAAGCTCTTCAGGATGTAGCCGGACACCGGCCCGCCGATCACGCCGGACAGCGCGATCGCCGTCATGAACAAAGTGGTCATGCGACCGCGCCGGTGCGACGGATACCAGTAGGTGAGATACAGAATGATGCCGGGGAAGAAACCCGCTTCAGCCAGACCGAGCAGAAAGCGCATCACGTAGAACATGGTCGGCGTGGTGATGAACATGGTGAGCATCGAGATCACGCCCCACGACACCATGATCCGCGCGATCCACACGCGCGCGCCGACCTTGTGCAGGATGACGTTGCTCGGAATCTCGAAGATGAAATAGCCGAGGAAGAAAATCCCTGCGCCGAAGCCGTACACCGCGTCGCTGAGATTCAGATCGGTGCTCATTTGCAGCTTCGCGAAGCCGACGTTGACGCGATCGAGATACGCGACCACATAGCAGAGCATCAGAAGCGGCACGAGCCGCCAATTGACCTTGCGGTAGGTCGCCTCTTCGAACGTGGAAGGCGGCGCACCCGCGCCGGGGTGGTGGAGCGGATTGGTGGGACTCGCCATGCTGTCTCCTCTTTTTTATGGAAATGAAGTACCGCCGTCAATCGATTCTATCCGCGCCGGGTTGTCTGCACGGTGATTCGATACCGGGGGAAAACACTGACTTCGAAGCAGGCCGCACATGGCGGCCCTCATACGCGGCCGCCGTGCCGGTTAAACGCAGCGCCCGCCATCGACTTCGAGGCATACGCCCGTGATGAACTCCGCTTCGTCCGAGGCCAGATAGAGCGCCGCGTTGGCGATGTCCTGCGGCGTGGAGAAGCGCCCGAGCGGAATGCCGGCCAGGAAGCGCTTGCGATTCTCGGGCGTGTCTTCGACACCCATGAATTCCGACAGCAGCGCCGTCTCGCCCATCACCGGATTCACGCAATTCACCCGAATGCGGTCGGGACCCAGTTCGACGGCCAGCGATTTGCTCGCGATGATCACCGCGCCCTTGCTGCCGTTGTACCAGACGAGACCCGGCCGAGGCCGCACGCCTGCCGTCGATGCGATGTTGATGAAGGTGCCGCCGCCTTGCTGCCGAAAATACGGCACGAATTCCTGCACGCTCCAGTAGATGCTTTTGACGTTCACTGCGTAGACACGGTCGAACTCGGCTTCGGTGACGTCCATCACCGGCTTGTTGCGATGCGTGGTGCCGGCATTGTTGACGACGATCTGCACGCTGCCGAAGTCTTCGAGCGCGGCCTCGCGCAGATGCTGCCAGTCTTCGCGTTGCGCGACGTTGCCCGCCACCGCGATCGCCTTGCCGCCGGCCAGCGCGATTTCGCTCGCCACGCGCTCGGCCGCCGCGCCGTTCAGATCGTTGACCACCACGTTCGCGCCTTCGCGCGCGTAGGTCTTCGCGATACCTTCGCCGAAACCCGAGCCGCCACCCGTGACGATGGCTGTTTTATCTGTCAACCGCATGATGTCTCCGTTGTTTGTCGTGGATGGTGATGCGTGACGCAACGTGCCTAACTGTGCCTAACCGTGACGAATGGCGATGGTTTTCAGCACCGTGAAGCCGTACAGCGCTTCGAAACCCTTTTCGCGGCCGTGGCCCGAATGCTTGACGCCGCCGAACGGCAATTCGACGCCGCCGCCCGCGCCGTAGTTGTTGATGAACACCTGGCCCGAGCGCAAGCGCCGCGCGAGGCGCATTTGCCGCGCGCCGTCACGCGTCCAGATACCGGCGACCAGTCCGTACTGCGTGCCGTTGGCGAGCGCGAGTGCTTCGTCTTCGTCGGCGAAGGACAGGGCGGCGAGCACTGGGCCGAACACTTCGTCGCGCGCGAGGCGGTGGCTGGCGGGTACGTCGCGCAACAGCGTGGGCGCCTGATAGAAGCCGCTTTCCGGCGCTTCCGGGATCACTTCGCCGTGCGCCGCCATAGGGATGCCGTCGTGCTGCGCGTCGGAGAGGAAGTCCCACACGCGCTGCTGCTGTTTCGCGTTGATCAGCGGCCCGCAGTCGAGATCGGCGTGCGACGGCCCGACCCGCAACGCGTGGAAGGCGCCGCTCAGCCGGTCGAGCAACGGTTCGTAGATTGCCCGGTCGATCAGCACGCGGCTGCCCGCCGAGCAGGTTTGCCCGGCGTTTTGCACGATCGCCGACACCAGCACGGGGAGCGCCGCGTCGAGATCCGCATCGGCGAAAACGATTTGCGGCGACTTGCCGCCCAGCTCCAGCGTGACCGGGACGTGATTTTCGGCGGCCATTTGCGTGACGAGCTTGCCGGTTTCCGGCGAACCCGTGAAGGAGATGTGATCGATGCCGGGGTGGCGCGCGAGCGCCGCGCCCGCTTCGTGGCCGTAGCCCGTGACGATATTCAGCGCGCCCGGCGGCAAACCCGCCTCGGCAGCCAGCCCGGCGACGCGCAATACCGACAGGCAGGCGTCCTCGGCCGGTTTCACGACGCACGCGTTGCCGGTGGCGAGCGCCGCGCCGACGCTACGGCCGACAATCTGCATCGGGTAATTCCACGGCACGATATGGCCGGTCACGCCGTGCGGCTCGCGGATCGTCAGCACCGTGTAGCCGGCTTGATAGGGCAGCGTTTCACCGTGCAGCTTGTCCGCGGCGCCCGCGTAGAACTCGAAGTAGCGGGCGAGGGCGGCCGAATCGGCGCGCGCCTGTTTGAGCGGCTTGCCGGTGTCGCGGGCTTCGAGCTGTGCCAGTTCTTCCTGGTGGGCGGCGACCAGCATCGACAGCCGGTACAGCACGCGGCCGCGTTCGGCGGCGCTGGCCTGGCCCCACGCGCCTTCAAACGCGCGGCGGGCGGCGCTAACGGCGGCGTCGATATCCGCTGCGGTGCCGCGCGCAAGCTGGGTGAACGGCTGGCCGTCCGAGGGATCGAGCACGGCAATCGTCTCGCCGCCCGACGCGGCGATCCATTCGCCGCCGATGAAGTGTTTGGCTTCTTCCATGCATGCTCCTTGAGGTGTCACGCATCCGAGGTTCAGATACCTGATGTTCACAAACGAGAGGCACAATCGAGACCCGCCCAGCGATTATCGCGCCGATCCGGCGCGGGGTGCCATCGGCCGATTGGCTATAATGGCGTCTTCCGCACTGTCCGGGTGCTGCGCCTTGTTCGGCAGGTTTCACCTATGTCGAACGCACGCGCCGCACGCCGTGTTCCGAATTCCATCCTGATCAGAGAGCGCTCATGAGCTTCAATCACGTCCCCGCAGGCAAAGACCTTCCGCAAGATTTCAACGTCATCATCGAAATCCCGGCGCAGAGCGATCCGGTGAAGTACGAAGCCGACAAGGATTTGGGCCTGCTCGTCGTCGACCGTTTCATCAGCACCGGCATGCGCTATCCGGCCAACTACGGCTTCATTCCGCAAACGCTGTCGGGCGACGGCGACCCGGTCGACGTGCTGGTGATCACGCCGTTTCCGCTGCTGGCCGGCTCGGTGGTGCGCGCGCGTGCGCTCGGCATGCTGCAAATGACCGACGAATCGGGTGTGGACGCAAAGCTGATCGCCGTTGCGCACGACAAGATCTGCCCGATGACGGCAGACCTGAAGTCGATCGACGACGTTCCGGCGTACCTGAAAGACCAGATCAAGCACTTCTTCGAGCAATACAAGGCGCTCGAAAAGGGTAAGTGGGTGAAGGTCGAGGGTTGGGCAGGCATCGACGCCGCGCACAAGGAAATCACCGAAGGCGTGGCGAACTACAAGAAGTAAGCCGCGTTACCCCGGTCGGCAAAAAAACCGCGCGAGCCTGCAAAAGGCCGCGCGGTTTTTTCATGGGCCTCCCATAGCTTTCGACTTGCATCTGCCGCTACCCGCCTGGCCTGAATGCCTGACCCAATTCGGCACATAGACAAAGTGCATTGCCTGGATGAACCGAAGGCATTTTTATGTATAGGTGTAAACCCTTATCATTCGACGCCCGCAGCAGGTTTCCTGCCGTCGGCCTATGAATGCGCTGATGCAGCGCCAATGCGCGTTTTTGGGAGCACACCGTCCGGATGCTGAATCGCAAGTCCAACCCGTCGTCGCCACGCTGGTCGAGCGAGCTATACGCAATCGTCACTGCTATCTACCGCAAACGGCCGGTGTGGATGGTTTCATTTTCAACGAACGATGCCAATTTATCGGAAGGGTTGAGAGCCGCCTGCGCGTCCACGGCCATGCTGGCGGCTGGCAACGTGCTGCACGATCCGACCTTCGCATGGGCGGCGATCGGCGCTTTCTGGACCTGTCTCGCCGACGCGGCCGGCTCCAACCGGGCCCGATTCGCTTCGATGATGGGCTTTGTGCTTCTGTCGACCGTGTGGGGCGGCGTGACCGCGTTCGCCTCCGGTGCGGGCACTGTGTTTGCGGCAATCGCAATTTTGGCGTTCACGACGCTCGGCGGCTTTGGCCGGATATGGGGAGCCGCGACATCGCAGGTGACAATTCTCGCCGCGACCGCATGCGTTGTCATGGTCGACCAGCCGATGCACGACCTTCGGGAAGGCATGACGTTTCTTGGTATCTACCTGGCGGGATGCCTGTTTGCAGTCGTCCTGAGCCTGACCGTCTGGCGCATTCATCCGTTTGGCACGAGCCGGTCCTCGCTGCGTGCCGTGTATCTGCGTCTGGCGGACATCGCATTCGACAGCGCTCGCCTGCTCGAGCAGCGCGCGGCCCCCGGGGAGTGGGCAACGCATGCCGCGCAATTTCGCGCCGATGCCCGGGCTGCGTTGGAGCGCTCGCGCAGGGCGCGAACGTGCCGGTATCAAGAACCGGTGGCGGGGAAACCTACGACAACCTGCTCGCCTTGCTGACCGAAAGTGAATCGCTGTTTGCTTATCTGATCGCCGTCTCCGGCGCCTGTGAAAAGGCCCCGGACGATGTACGGCGCTTGAGCCGCGCGGCTCGGCTGCTGGCTGGGATGGGAGACGTTCTTCGCAGAATCGGCCTGGCCGCCAACGACGGGCAATGGATGCGTCTGGCTGATCTGCAACAGCGATTGCAGCGCCTCGCCCGGCGACTCGAATCCGCGCTGATGGAGCCCGTGCAGCTGAAGTCCGACTTCGAACTCGTCGATTTCGCGCCGGCGTATGCGCGGACCGAGGGCTGGTCGGACGGCGCCGCCAGACTGCTGATTCAGGCGTGGTCGACGCTCAAGGCGAACCTGTCGAGTCAGTCTGTCGGCTTGCGCCACGCTGCTCGCGTGGGCGTCACGACGACAGCGGGATTTCTGGTGATCCGGGCGCTGGGGCTTCCATTTGGATACTGGGCAACCATGGCGACGCTGCTGATACTGCAACCGTCCATCGCCGCGACGTGGCCGAGGAGTATCGAGCGCGCCGCAGGAAGCATCGTCGGCGGCGTGTTCGACTCAATGCAGACTCTCAAGCTGTCGTCGCTGGAGGCTGATGCTGTCGGGGAAATCGCCCTTATGCATCGACTGTTGACTGAGCGGATGCGTGAGGCGAGGGGTTAGTTGGCGCGGATGAGCATCGAGCCACGCAGGCGGCGTTCGCCACGTGAGCGCATCGCTGTGCGCTATGCACTATGAAGCGCTGGCTTCGTCTTGCGCCGCCGCTTCTTCAAGCGCGGGCAAGGGCAGCACCGACTCAAGCGTGCACAACCCCGCGGCCAGCGCCCGCTTTTCGGCCGGCGACAAGCGCTTGACCCAATACTCGGCCCGCGACGCGACCGAGCGGTCCGCCAGTTCGAACGAGGCCAATATCCGCACCGGCTTGCGCGAACGCGTATAACGCGCGCCCGCGCCGCTGACGTGTTTGTCGAAGCGCGCCTGCACGTCGGTTGCGATGCCGGTGTAGACACTGCCATCCGAGCATTCGAGCAGATACAGATACCACCCCATCGTGTGCTTCAGCCTTTTAACGGATTATGTTCACGCAGCTCGTCCGGATTTCAGACCCCATGTCCACAACAGCCTGGATCACCTTCAGTCGGTCGAGTTCGCGCATGTTCAATGTCACCAGTGTCGCTGGATGCATGGCCGGCTCCGTAGTCCCACGAGGAACCGGCAAGCATAGCGAGGTCGAAACACGACATTTCTATAAAGCTACTACAGTCCAGGTAGGGCTTACGTGCATTTATGTCTAATCTTTTCGAAGGCGATCGCAGGGAGCCGAGGGCTTTTAGGTTGAGGGTAAGCGTGCCCGAAACCGGGTGGGGGTCCGGGGAGGGGAGCCCAAACAATCATGTAAGTCCATGAAAATAAATATTTTTTTCACAATTTAATTGGTCTAGATTCCTCTTTACGTCCAACCAGCAAAGGGGAGTTTGCCATGGAAGCGGCTCCGTCAGGTTTATCTAATAAGGATAACTACTCGTATGACGCACAGGTAGTCTACGCCCGTCAACTCGACAGAGTCCCATTTACTCAACCTTGTGCCGCCATCTAGCTTCGCTTTAACACCGCCGCTAATACCTTTGATTTGCGGCTTCTCCGCCAACCTGCTCATTGACGACTCTTGCCATTAGCTGCACGCGTTCTGTTTCAAGCAGAGATTTTGCATCGATGCGCCCGAACAGATCGAGGAGAGGGGCCACTAGCCCCGTCCACCCTGTCTAGTGGCTGGCGCCAAGGCCCGCGCCATTGTCACCGTGGAAGTACTCATAGAAAAGGATCAGGTCGCGCCAGTGCGGATCGTGCTGGAATTTGGCCGATCCACCATAGACCGGCGTTTGTCCATTCTCATCTCGCAAGAACGTGCCGGTGAGCCGCCGAACAATCTCCTGGGCTACCTCGAACAGTGTCATCTGTGGCCCGGTACCCGTGGGACATTGAACCTTGAACTCGTCGCCGAAAAAGCTGTACAGATTCACCAGCGCCCGAACAATGAGCATATTGACCGGCATCCAGACCGGACCGCGCCAGTTGGAATTTCCATACTTAACCGGATTGGTGTCACTTGAATGACACTGGCCTGCGAACTGAATTACACAGGCGTCTCGCTACCATGAAAAAGTCGGTCGCGATGCCGTTCATCCGAACGGTCGTTAAATCCATTTAGATTCCCTAAATGATCAACCATGCGGTGAGTACGAACAATAAGACTTTGGTCGCACGGTTCGCCGAAGATTTCAGCTCCCTTCGATCGAAAAGCGGCAGCATTTCCGGAGTGGGACGAGGCGATCACAAAAGCAGATCGAGCAGAAAGGGCGACGTCTTGCTGCAACGCAGAATCGCAGATTGGCAGGCCGTACGAGCCGTTCCGGTAGGATCTGTTTCCTGGGACTGTGCGCAACGCTGCGGACTGTGGCAGCCATCTGAGCCGGCACATTTGCGTCGAGCCAGTATGGGACCAAAGGCCCATTGTCAGCGAACAATCCCGTGTCCGATAATGAAATGTGAGAGGCCCGCGAGGCAAAAGATCGCGCGGTTCGGAATTACGCTTCCATATAGGTGACTGACGTCCGTCGTTCTGGCGGTCGAAGGCATGGCTTTCACCTGGCGGAGCGAATTTGGCCGGTCGGCCTACCGTCGCCCCACAACCCGTCCAGTTCGAGGTTCTCGTGAAGAAAATCATTGAACGTTCCTGCTGTGCACCGCCGCGCTTGCGACGACGAGTTGGGCACAAACTGCAAGTGGGCCCACGGCGAACGCGGCATCAGGCGGCAATACGGATGAGATCGTGAAGATGCATCAGCAGGTTGCCGCAGCCAACAAAGCGTATGACCGGAAAGTCGGCGCAGCGAAAAGAGTCTACAACGAGCAGAAAGCGGCTGCGGCAAAGGTCCGCGACGAAGCCATTACTGCGGCCCATAGCGGCGTGGATCAATAGACAAGGATCAAGGTCGTGCGAGGCGCCGTGGCCTCCAATCAGGAATCTCGCGGAGACCGCAAGACCCTGAAGCATGTGGCTTGATATCCGGGCGTGATGATCTCGTTGCGTACGTAACGAGTAAGAGTCGGATGGCGATAAAACCGGTGGCGAGCTTCGGAATTGGCCAAATTGAAAATGAACCTTGGGTGTACTACTCATGCTGCGATGTTTCACTAGCTTGCTGTCGCTGGGCCAGTTCGGTTGCCGCTCAGCGACCCATCATCCATCCATCGAAGGGGAAAAGTCCACAGCTTCAAAAAACGACACTACCCCGTGCCAGGCATGGGCGATGCAAACGACCGATGTTCACGCGGTTGTGAGTTGGAGGGAGTAGCCATGAATCGGTGGAGTGAAAGACTGTCGCAAGCGGTCTGGATATGGTTCCTCGTTGTCGTGATGATGGGTTCGAGCGGGGTGAGCGCCCAGAGTCAACCGCAGCAGCCGACCTTCAAGCCAGAGGAGATCGAGGCGCTGGTTGCACCAATCGCACTCTATCCGGACTCTCTCTTGTCTCAGGTACTGATGGCCTCCACCTATCCACTGGAGATCGTGCATGCCGTGCGCTGGGTCAAGGCCAATCCGAACATCAAAGGCGACGCCGCAGTGAAGGCGGTAGAGGGGCAGTCCTGGGATGTCAGCGTGAAATCGCTGGTCGCGTTTCCGCAGGTACTCGAGCCGATGAACGACAAACTCGACTGGACCCAGAAACTTGGCGACGCCTTCCTCGCGCAGGAAAGCGACGTGCTCGCTGCGGTACAGCGACTGCGCGCGCGCGCTCAGAAATCGGGCAACCTGAAGTCCAATGAGCAACAGAAGGTGATTTCGGAGCCTGCGCCGGCGGGTGGGCAAGCCGCGCAGACCATCGTGCGCATCGAACCGGCGAACCCGGAGGTGATCTACGTGCCGGCCTACAACCCGACCGTTGTGTACGGCGCATGGAGCTATCCGACCTATCCTCCGTACTACTGGCCACCGTCCCCGGCTTACTATCCCGGCGCCGCACTCGCCACCGGATTTGCCTGGGGCGTCGGCCTTGCCGCCGCGGGAGCAATCTTCGGCAATTGCAACTGGGGTGGCGGAGACGTCAATATCAACGTCAACAAGGCCGCCAATATCGATCGCAACTTTGATCGCACCAAAGTTCAAGGCGGCGGCAAGTGGCAGCATGATGCCAGCCATCGTCAGGGCGTCGCCTACCGTGATAACGCGTCCCGCGAGAAGTTCGGCAGTAATGTTTCCGGCGCCGACGCGCGCGGTGACTTCCGCGGCCGCACCGGTGACGCAGGCGACCGGGCCGGCGCCGGCAACCGCGCGGGCGGCGCGAACAATGCGGGAGCGGCAAACCGCGCGGGCGGCGCGAACAATGCGGGAGCGGCAAACCGCGCAGGCGGCGCGAACAATGCGGGAGCGGCAAATCGCGCAGGCGGCGCGAACAATGCCGGCGTGGGCGACCGCGGTGGTGGAGGGGCTACGGCAGGCGTCGGCAATCGTGCTGATGGGGCCAATACGGCAGGTGCCGGCAATCGCGCGGCAGTGTCCGATCGGGCCAGTACCGGAGCCGGGCGCGACAGTGCCTTCCAGGGTGTGGGTGGCGGTGGCGCTTCACAGCGAGACTTCAACCGGGGCCAAGCCAGCGCGCAGTCTTCGGGCTTCAACAGATCGGGCGGCGGGGGCGGGATGCGCTCGGGTGGTGGCGGACGTGGCAGACGCTAGGGAGGCACGAGCATGAAGTCACTACTACGATTTCCTGCGGCTCGGCTCGCCGCGATCGGCGGTTCAGTCGTGGTTGCGCTGGCACTCTGCTTCGGGGCGCCTCCTGCTGCATACGCGCAGACGGACTTCAAGTCGCCGGAAGAGGCGATGACCGCGTTCGGCTATGCTGTTGCCAATAACGACGAGACAGGTTTAAGGGCTTTGCTGGGCGTCGACTTTCGGGAACTCATCCCTCCGGTCGGCGCCGAGATCCGAAGCCGCTTCCTGAAGGCCTGGGACACGTCACATGCGATTAAGGCGACGGACAGCGAACGTGCCAATATCATGGTGGGCAATGATGGCTGGACTCTGCCCATCCCCATCGTGAAATCGGCCAAAGGCTGGCATTTCGACACGCGCGCCGGAGTCGAGGAAATGCGCTTGCGCCGCATTGGACGAAACGAGCTTGCCGTCATCCAGACAATGCTGGCGGTCTACGATGCGCAGCGCGAATACGCCGAGACGGACCATGACGGCAGTGGCGTGCTCGCCTATGCGAAGAAGCTGTCGAGCTCGCCTGGCAAGCAGGACGGCCTGTACTGGCCAACAGGCCCAGATCACAAGCCAAGCCCGCTTGGGGCCGCCTTCGTGACGGCGGGCGCGCGCACCGGGCAGGCAGGCTATTACGGCTACCACTACAAGCTGCTCACGTCGCAGGGCTCTCACGCCCCTGGCGGGGCGTACGACTATGTTGTAAACGGCAAGCTCTTTGGCGGCTTCGCCGTCATTGCCTGGCCTGTTCGCTACGGGGATACCGGCATCAAGAGCTTCATGGTCAGTCACGAAGGGCAGGTCTACGAGCGTGATCTTGGCCCCGACAGCGCGAAGAAAGCGGCGGCGATGCAGTCATTCGACCCCGGCCCCGGGTGGGCGCAGGTGCCACATTGATGCGCGTTCTTCTACTCGCCGCTGCCTGCGGCGTGCTCGTCGCGCTATCGGCATGCCCTTACTACGCGGTCCCGGCCGGCACGGTGGTGATGACACCCGCCAGTTACGACCGCTCGTTTGCCGCCGCGGCAGGCGCCATGCGCGACGAAGGACTGGCCATTACCGCACAGGATCCGGCGAACGGCACTGTCGTTGGAAAATTCGACAGCGTCATCGTGACGGCCGGCGTGCGCCAGCAGGCCGATGGGAGCGTACAGGTGCGGTTCGACTCCAGCGACGCACGCGACCCGACTCTGCTTCAGCGCATCTCGCGCAGCTACGACCGTCGTATGGGACGATGAGCCAGGCCAGGGTAGGGCGAAGCCTCGCGCCAAGCACGCGACGTGCGGTCAATCTAACGTGCCGCTTTCGCGATTTGGATACGTGGTGTTAATCGTGAGCCTGGTCGGTCTGATATCTGGCAACCGCCATGTCCATATTGAAAAACATCCTGTCGTTTCCGAGCGCCTCTCCTAGCGGACAGCGCCGCACCATCGCGAGCACGTCGGGATTGAGACCGACGAGCCAGAGCACAACTCCCTGCTCCTCACGAATTTTCCTTTCCGCTTCCGTCAGCATCTTCAATGCCGTGTATTCGAAGTCGAATACAGCAGAGAGATCGAGCAACACCACTTTCGGTTTGGGCTCGGCAATATGCAGTCTCAGCTTCTCTCCGACGCGCATTGCATTGGCAAAGAAAATGCGTCCCTGCGGCCTCAGCATCAGTAGGCCGGGGAAGGTCTCGTCGGCGGGGTTGTCGGTCGACCGCGGACGGAAGACGTTCGTGCCGGGCTTCCTGCCCAGCACATAAACCGGCGGGTCCGACATCTGATGAGCGAGCGCGACCAGCGACACGATGATCGCGACGACAATCCCTTCGAGCGTGCCGACCACGGCCACGCCGACCAGCGCGACCAGTGCCCAGATGAACTCCGTGCGACGTACCTTGAGGATCTCCCGGAATTCTGCCGGCTTGATCAGTCCGATCGAATAGACGATGACCACTGCTGCCAGTGTCGCTTCCGGCATCAAACCGATGAGCGGTGCCAGAACGAGCATTGTGCCGAGCGCGGCTAGCGAGGTGACCAGTCCGGAAAGTTGGGATCGCCCACCCGAGAGCCGGTTCACGGCGGTCTGCGTCGTTCCGCCGCCAGCGGCCATGGCGCCGAAGAAAGCGCCGCCGAGGTTCGCCAGTCCCGTCGACAGCAATTCCCTGTTCGGCTGTGGAGTCGGCTCGCCGCCTTGCGCAAACGCCCGTCCGGCCGCGATGGATTCGGTAAAGCTCATTAGTGCTATGCCCAGCGCCGGGGGCCAAAGCATCATCACCATCTGCAGATCCGGCGGCGTAAAGGGGGGCAGTCCCGTCGGGACGTGGCCCACCGTCGCCACACCATACGCCGGCAAGGCGAACAGTTTCACGGCGGCAATGCCGGCCGCCACCGCGACCAGGGGGGCGGGCGCACGGGGGAGGAAGCGCTCCATGGCGACCAGCAGAACGATCATGACCGCGCCGACGGCCACTGTTGCCCAGGACGCTTGCGGGATCTCATGAACGATGGCGAGCAGGTTGTGAAACAGCGCGCCTTTGTGAAAATGGATGCCGAGTAGCTTCGGCACCTGGTCCACGACGATGACAATTCCGATGCCGGCCTTGAAACCAATGAGCACCGGTTCGGAAATAAAATTCGCGATGAAGCCCAGCCGCAGAAGTCTCGCTACGATAAGGATCGCCCCTACGAGGCATGTCAGCGTCGCCGAAGCCGTCAGCAGGTTGGCCGGATCATTCGCGGACGCCACGCCGCCGAGTGCCGCCGCGACCAGGATTGCGATCGTGGTCGTCGTACTCACGCTGAGGACACGCGAAGTGCCCAGCAAAGCGTAGATCAACATGGGAACGAAGGCGGTGTATAGCCCGACCTGAACCGGAAGGCCGGCAATGGTCGCATACGCCAGTGCCTTCGGGATCACTACCGCAGCCAGTGTCAGGCCGGCAATGATGTCGGGCCTCAGCCACGCTGCCCTGTAGTCGCCAATCCATTCCGGGAAGGGCAGGCGGACGCTGCCCGTCGACCGCCGTAGTGGAGGTCCATTTCGCTTTCCGCGGCGGGACGACTGTTCCTGTTTCATGGCAACGATGACCTTCGTCTACAGTGAGCTCCCGAGGTCAGAATCGCTCAGCGATGTACTTGAACGGATAATCCGGTTCCTCATAGCCGTCCGTTTTTTGCCGCCTGGGAAGCGTCACTTTCCTGCGGGGCATCGCCGCGTAGGGAATCCTGTGGAGCACATCGCTGATGATGTTGAGCCGCGCGCGGCGCTTGTCATTCGAATTCGCCACGTACCACGGAGCGATCTCGGTGTCCGACGCCTCGAACATTGCGTCGCGCGCACGCGAGTAGTCATACCAGCGGCTATAGGATTTCAGGTCCATATCCGTGAGCTTCCACACCTTGCGACCGTCGTGGATGCGTGCTTCAAGACGGCGGGTCTGTTCCTCGGGGCTGACTTCGAGCCAGTATTTGAGCAGGATGACGCCGGATCCGACGATCGCCCGCTCGACAAGCGGCACGGCCCTGAAGAAATTCTCCACGTCCTCATCGGAGCAGAAACCCATCACTCGCTCGACTCCCGCGCGGTTATACCAGCTGCGGTCGAAGATCACGACTTCTCCTGCGGCTGGCAAGTACGGCAGGTAGCGTTGCACGTACATCTGGCTCTTTTCGCGCTCGCTCGGTGCGGGCAGCGCGACGACGCGAAATACGCGCGGACTCACACGCTCGGTAATCGCCTTGATGGTGCCGCCCTTGCCGGCGCCATCGCGTCCTTCGAAAACAATGCAGATCTTGCTGCCTGTTTGAACCACCCATTCCTGGAGTCTGACCAGCTCGACATGCAACTGGAACAACGCCTTTCGATACTCCTTATAGGACAGCGTCCTGTCTTCCCCGGACGGGTCTTTTTTCGCCTGTGTCTTCGCCATTACCATGTCTCCATGCGCACGTTGACCTGAGTAATTTTCCGAAGATCCCTTACCAATGTAGGCCTCGGCGTGAAGCAATGCCATACAACCTTGGTCCAATATCGTCGCCACATCGACCGCCGTATGCTGCAAGCGTCTGCTCGTAGTCAGCCGATCCGATGGTCGCCATGTCACCAGCATGGTTCGGTTCGATGCGCCACGGTTTCCCATGTATCGCCGGCTGGCCTAGACAGGAAATCCCATTCAGCTTGAGACCGTGCTATGCGGTGCTCAGCACTCGCTGATCGACCTAGTCGGCGTTTGGGAGGAAATTCCAGAGAGTGCGGCCATTGTCGCGCGGGGTTCCAGCATCGAACATTATTCGCTCAAGCCGGCCTTGCCCTGACCGGTGTCAGGCGCTGCCAATATCTGTCGAGCAGCACACCGCGTGCACATGCCATGCAGACACGGCAGCCCGATTGAATCCTGAGCACGTAGGAGTAAGTTCTTCTTCGCATCGTCGCGCTATCGTGCCGGTCGTCTAACAACGAGGCCGTTATGGATACACTCAGGGCTCTGCTCGAATCTCAGCCGTTGTTCACTCTGTTCCTGACTATTGGATTGGGTTATGTCGTGGGCGAGTTCAGCATAAAGGGGGTTTCGCTCGGATCGGGCGCGGTCCTCTTCGTGGGACTGGTGATCGGAGGATTTGCACCCAAATCTTCGCCACCTGCCCTTGTCGGAACCCTTGGTTTACTGCTATTTCTTTATGGCATCGGCATCCAGTACGGGGCCCAGTTCTTTAAGGGCCTCACCAGCGCCGATGGACTCCGCGCCAACGCGGCAGCCGCTCTGGGAGTCGTTGGCGCGGGATTCGTGTCTTTGGCTCTCGTTCCGATGTTTGGCGTCAAACTCGATGAGTCACTCGGGATGTTCGCGGGCTCGGGTACCAGCACAGCGACCTTGCAGGCGATTATCGCGGCTACGAAAAGCGACGGCGCAGCCGTCGGCTACAGCGTAGCCTACCCGTTCGGCGTTGCAGGTCCCATCCTGCTCATTTACATGCTTAGCGCACTGCTAAAAGCGAAGGTCGAGCAGCCGCCAGAAAAGCTCATGGAAACCGCTGAAATTGCGCTGAAAAACAGCGCATTCATCGGTCTCAGGTTTTCCGAGTTGACGGCGCGACTGCCGGCCGGTGTGGCAATCGCGGCCGTGCGTCGCGAACACCACAATCTCCTGGCAGGGGACGACCTCGTCCTGCACACGGATGATGTCCTGCTCGCCACTGCCATGGACCCGGCGGTGCTCAAGGACGCAGCAGCTCTTGTCGGAGAACTGCAGCCGGGAAGGATGACCAGTCACCGGGAGGATCTCGACTATGCGCGCGTGTTTGCGTCGAGCCGGGCCGTGGTGGGGCGCTCGCTTCGGGACATCGACTTCCCTGAAGGCGTGATCTGCTCGATTGCTCATGTACGTAGAGGTGATGCCGACATCTTGCCCAGTTCTGACCTGATCCTCGAGTTCGGCGACCGGGTCGGCCTGCTCGCCAATCGAGCTCACATGAAGGCGATCCGTAGTTTCTTCGGTGACTCTATCAAGGGCACCGCGGAGTTAAGCTTCATCTCCATCGGCGCCGGCGCAGCCGTGGGACTACTAATCGGCTTGATCCCGATCCCTGTTCCGGGGGTCGGCAAGCTGACCCTGGGGCTGGCTGCGCTGCTCCTGGTTGCGCTCTACCTCGGCAAGATTCGCCGCTCTCCACCATTCGTCTGGACCATGCCTCTCTCGGCCAATCTGGTCCTGCGCAATTTCGGCCTTACGATCTTTCTCGCACAGGTGGGGATCGCTTCCGGGCCGAAGTTCTTTGCGACAGTCGGCGCGACCGGAATTTCGTTTCTCCTCTATGGAGTTGCGATTCTTCTCGCATTGGTGCTGATTACAGCGTTCTTCTGTCTGTGGGTTTTCAAGCTGCCGTTTGACGCGACGGTGGGAATCATCAGCGGCGCGACGGGGAATCCGGCCATCCTGGCCTTCGCCAATCGCGTTGCTCCCACAGACAGGCCGGACGTCGGTTACGCAATGATTTTTCCTTCGATGACTATTGTGAAAATCCTGTTCGCGCAGATCGCCGTTGCATTGGTCGGCGGATAGCCGACCAGGTTTTTGGCGAAAAGCCGGACCTCCATGAATCCGGGAGACACGCGATGAAAATTGCCGTATTCAGCGCCAAGCCCTACGATCGCGAATTTCTCAATGCTGCGAACGTTGCCGAGGGCCATCAGCTCAAATACTTCGACGACCCATTGGAACTGGAAACCGTCGACCTTGCCACGGGCAATGACGCCGTCTGTATCTTCGTCAACGACATTGCGGATGCAGAGGTCCTCGACGCACTCAAGCGCGGGGGAACACACCTCGTCGCGCTGCGCTGCACCGGCTTCAATAACGTGGATCTTAAAGCCGCCGACCGTCTTGGGATGAGGGTGGTTCGAGTCGTGGATTACTCGCCCAACTCGGTTGCAGAGCATGCGGTTGCATTGCTGCTGGCGATCAATCGGCGGATCCACCGGGCCTATAACCGAACGCGGGATTCCAATTTTGCGCTGGACGGGCTCATGGGTTTTGATTTTTGCGGCAAGACAGTGGCCGTGGTCGGTACAGGCAAGATCGGCCGTGTCTTCGCCAGGATCATGCTCGGTTTTGGATGCAACGTCATCGGCTACGACAAATTCCCCTCTCCCGAATTCGAGGCGTTAGGTGCCAGCTACGCGCGTCCCCTGGAAATCGGTTCCAGCGCAGACATCATTTCGCTGCACTGTCCGCTGACCCCGGAAACCTTTCACATCATCAATGCCGACAGTCTGGCCAGGGCAAAGCGCGGGGCATTGCTGGTCAATACCAGTCGTGGCGGGCTGGTCGACACCGAAGCGCTAATCGAGGCACTCAAAAGCGGGCAACTGGGAGGGGCGGCGCTCGACGTGTACGAGCAGGAAGCAGAACTTTTTTTTCGCGACCTTTCCAGCACCATCATTACCGACGATGTGCTTCAACGCCTGATCTCGTTCCCGAATGTCATCGTTACTGGTCATCAGGCGTTCTTGACGCGTGAAGCCGTGACGACGATTTGCCAAACGACCCTGCGAAGCGTCACTGAGTTCGAAACGGGCAAGCCTCTTTCGAACGAAATCAGGACATCCTGAACATCACATCAGGCGTTCGTTCGACGATGAGGGTGAATAGGGCATCGCGCATAGGATCACGCCACACAGATGGAGGGGATGACGTCATGGCAACGAGAGGCCGAATCGTGAGGGCGATATGGCTGCTGCTGCTCGCTGTAATCTGCCTGCCGTCACGAGTCGAAGCGGCGGACGGGCAAATCCTGATGATTGCGAAGGCGCGCGGTGCGCTGCGCTGCGGCGTCAGCGAGGGGATTGTCGGCTTTTCCGTACGGGATGCCGCGGGACACTGGTCGGGTATCGATGTCGACTTCTGCCGCGCCGTGGCGGCCGCCGCCCTCGGCGACCCCGCACGGGTCGCATTTATTCCGCTCACGGCGTCAGCGCGTTTTCCGGCGCTTTTGACGGGTGAGGTCGATCTGCTCGCGCGCAACACAACGTGGACCCTGCTTCGTGAAGGGGCTCTCAAGGTCCAGTTTGCAGGTGTTCTGTTTTACGACAGCCAGGCATTCATGGTGCCGGTGCGGGGCGGAGCACAGTCGGTTGCCTCGCTCAAGGGTGCCGCGGTGTGCGTACAGAAGGACACGTCCACCGAAGAACATTTGCTTGCCTTCTCGGCGGCCAACGGGCTCGACATCAAGCCGCTCGTGCTGAAATCCGCGATTGAACTGGAACAGGCATTCTTCGCCGGGCGTTGCAGCGCATACACGGCCGACGCGTCCTACCTGACTGCCATACGCCTGCATGCGCCAAGCGGTGCGTCATCGGTCGTCATCCTTCCGGAGCGGATCTCGAAAGAGCCACTTGGCCCGGTTGTCCGGGGCGGTGGACGCTTCGGGCTTTGCGAAGCGCCGGTCACTATGGAGAGATGTTTGACCGAAACCTCGGTGCGCGCAGTCCGCTGCGGCTCGAACGCGGGACCAACGAATTGTGGACGCATGGCGGGCTGATGTATGCGCCGCCAATGCGCTGAACCCAGCGAGGCTCGTCATGAGCGAACTGCAGGTCTATATTGTCCTCGGCGTGTTCGCGACGGTCATACTGGTGATCGCGTTCAACGTGATCGATATGGCCGTCGCCGCGCTTGTCGGCGTGAGCGTTCTGATCGCGCTGCGGATACTCGACGAACAGGACATGCTGAGCGCAGCCAGAACCGCCACGGGCCCGACAGTCTGTTGTTCGGCGGCATGGTGGTCGCGCGCATCCTGTCGACCACGGGTCTGTTCGACCTGGTCGGCGACCTGTATCTTCGTGTCGTCTTTGCTCGCCAACGTACCGGTTGCGGCGGCGTCCATTGTGATGGTCAAGGGATACCTGGTGGCGGCGGAGTTCGTACCCGACATTGCGTTGTCCGACCAGTTCACCCAGTGGCCGCCAGTCACCATTCCGGTGTTCGTCGGGATGATGTTCGGTGCGACGCTCGGAGGCAACGCCACGCTCATCGGTGCCGCCGCGAACATCGTATCGGCGGGCATCTGCGCACGCGAAGGCAGGCCCGTGACGTTCGTAACGTTTCTGCGCTACGGACTGCCTGTGACACTTGTGCAGCTCGCGGCGTCTGCTCTCTACGTGCTCGTGCTGGCACGGGTCTCGCACTGATACCGGCGGAACCGACCATGGGGCACAGCCGCAGAAATCACACTGTTCGACGAGGCTGCGTCCACTGGGTCGCCGCCCGCTCGAAGTGTGCAGATATCGCTGTCTTCAGTGCGGGGTCAACTGAATGCTCGAAACCGACATGTCGAACGCGGGCGAGCACGAGTGGATCTGTCTTAACCATTCGTCGAGCATTCTCGAGCCAGGCAGCGCTTCGGCTCCCACTTCGCAGGTGGAAACTGATTCTCCAACCATCACGCGCGTGAACGCCGCTCATGCAGTGGGCCCAGAATGGCCATATCAAATGTTGATTCAGCTGGGATCACCTCCCTTCGTATGACGAACTAGCGCCGGCCGCCGTCTCCGCGTGCGCCTCCGCCACCACCACGGGCTGCGCCGCTCCCACGGTTATAGTTCGAGGACTGCGCGCTCGCTTGCCCGCGATTGTAGTCGCGCTGCGGCGCGGTGCCTCCGCCGACGCCCTGGAATGCCGAGTCGCGGCCGCCTCCCGAGTAACCGCCGCCACTTCTGTCAACGGCTTGTGCGTTTGACGAAACGGCACGAGTGGACGTTTGCGCGCGATTGCTCGCCGCCGTACTTCGATCGGACGTCTGTGCGCGATTGCTGGCTGTAGCACCTCGATTGGACTTGTTGGACTGATCGCTGACACCCGCGGTATTCGTTCGGCCTGCGCGGTTGGCCGCGGTCACGTTGTTCTGGCGACCCGTGCGATTTCCGGCTTCCGCCCGGTTGGCGACGCTCGGACGCTCGGTAGCGCCGCCGGTGCGACCTCGATAGTCGCGTCGCGCGTCGGCGCCCTGCATACCCTTGGCGTACTTGTCACGCGTCGCGTTGTCGCGATAGGCGACACCCTGACGATGTCCCGCGTCGTGCTTCCACTTGCCGCCCTCTACCTTGGTACGGTCGAAATTGCGGTCGATGTTGACGGCCTTGTTCACGTTGATGTTGACATCATTGTTATTCCAGTTGCAATTGCCGAAGAGTGCGCCCGCTGCCGCGATGCCGAGCCCCCACGCGAACCCGCTCGCGAGAGCTGCGCCGGGGTAATAGGCCGGATACGGCGGCCAGTAGGTCGGCGGGTAAGCTGGAGCGCTCCAGCCGCCGTAGACGACGGTCGGGTTGTAGGAGGGCACGTAGACGACCTGGGGATTGGATGGCTCGATGCGCACGATGGTTTGCGGCGTCTGGCCGGCCTGGCCACCTTGTGGGCGCTGGCCGCCTTCACTCGGGGCCGGCGCTTCGACAGCCACCTTCTGTTGCGCGTTAGACGTCAGGTGTCCGGCTTTTTGAGCACGCACCCTTAATCGCTGCACAGCGTCAAGCACGTCCTTTTCATTCGCAAGGAACGCATCTCCGAGCCTCTGGGTCCAGTCGAGCTTATCGTTCATTGGTTCCAGCACCTGTGGAAATGCCACCAATGACTTCACGCTGACGTCCCACGGCTGGTCCTGCACCGCTTTCACAGCAGCTTCACCCTTCAGATCCCTGTGCGTTTTCACCCAGCGGGCAGCATGCACGATTTCGAGCGGATAGGTCGACGCCATCAGGATTTGCGATAACAGCGAGTCGGGATAGAGCGCGATCGGCGCGACCAGCGCCTCGATTTCCTCCGGTGGAAATTGCTGGGCCTGAGGCTCGGGCGCTGAGGCTGGGAGTGGCACAGACGCTGCGGCCGCAACAGAGGCTGCAACTGGAGCAGAGGCCGGGGCTGCGGCCGGCGCTGAAGCGGGCTGTGTCTGAGCCTGCTGATCCTGTTGCTTCGATGGGCAGCCCGCCAACAGGACGACGAGGCTGGTGCTTAAGAGTCGTGCAATCCTTCTCGTCATGGCCACTCTCCGTTCGTTCCATCAGGCAGCAATTTGTTCGTAGGCTTCAATCTCACAGAGGCGGATGATCAGGCGGATGAATCCGGTGGCTGGTCGAGCACGGCGACGTTGCACTGTGCGCAGATGATGGAGTACATACTAGATTAGTACTTGCCGTACGATCGGTACAGTTAGATGTTTTGTGATCGAACATTGCCAGGCCGGAAAAGACCGGACGCACAATGCACTCCTTCGAGGTGTTGGCGCGAGCGCGGTGTGTTCAATTAGAGTCGTCTAGATGAAGGAGAGCAACGCGGTGGGTCAACAGGACGTTCGTCTTTCGCGTCGTCTTCCATCTCGCATAAGTTCACACGATCACCTTTACTGAAATAATCCGGCCAACCAATTCGCTTTGCGCACCGGATATCATGCGTGTTTCCGGTAGTGGATGCCATGTTCGCCTCGTTCGTCTGTGAGGATCGGGAATCGGGCAGCGATGTCCATCGCGTGCGCTGGACTGCCAATAACGGGACTGAAGCTCGCAGTTCTTCTGCAGAGGGTCCGGTCAAGCTAAAGCGTCCTCGTCCGTCAAGTTGACGGGCGTAGACTACCTGTGTGTCATACGAGTAGTTATCCTTATTTAGATAACTTTGTCGCCGGCTGTGACCAGTCCAACCATGCCATGTGAAGAAACGTCTCTGGAGTGCGGCACGATGACATGCCGCGTTGCGCCCACAGCCGCGACGCAAGCCCCGACGTCGGCCGGTCGCGCACCTCGAGTCGGGTAATCGAGCGAACAGGGCAACGGCGAATTTTTGCTCAAAAGTCGCGGAAAGATGCGCTCTACTTATCCGATGTTTGAAAGGGCCGCCACAATGTCGACACACTTCTGTCACAGTGCCCGGGATAGCGTATAAGAGCGCAACCTTTTGCCAGATAGGTTGCCGTCCGGCGGCGGGTGCATTCATCGACAGAGAGCGTAACGTTGCCAATGGGACTTTGGTCCAATAGCGGCCGCCGATTATGCGATACACAATGGCCTGCGCAATGTCTGCAATGCGGGTGCACGCGGTCATGCTTCCCGAAGACGTTATCAGCATGCTGGCGACGTCTCTGCCTGATTTTTCCCGGAGCAGCGCATATCGCAATTGCACCAATGATAGAGAACGTAGATGTTCGTTCCAGACCGTTTGCTCAATGTCGGCGTCATTGAAGGCTGGACCGTTTCGCGATGCGGACCCGTTGGCCGTCGGATGAGGAGGTTATGCCATGATTGATGCAACCCGTCAGTATGCATTCAGCCAGGAGCTGGGCACGAAGGTCGCCAGGCTCTTTCAGAAGCGCACGGAGCTGGCGCAGAAGCAATTGAGTCAGCGTGCCTGCAATGCGGCGACGCGTCCGGGTGCGGACGGAGAGGCAATCGTTTCGAGCCGGGTTTGGGCCGCCGCAATGAACCCGTTGAACTGCTACCGCTATGCGGTCGATCTCGCCCAGCGTTCGATCCTTTTTGCGGACACGCTGCGCATGCGCGGGAACAACTTCGTCGATCAGGCGTCCCGCGGGCTCCAGCCTGTGCTGCATTTCGACTACGAAATGCTGCTCGACGGTCGCACCTTCCCCCGCCCCGTCAACTACGCCCTGTTGGGCATCCGGCCGCCAGAGGGCACGAAGATCGACTTGCACAAGCGCCCGTACGTGATCATCGATCCCCGCGCGGGTCACGGTCCCGGCATCGGCGGCTTCAAGGACGACTCGCAAGCGGGGGTTGCGCTGAAGGCGGGGCATCCCGTCTACTTCGTCGTCTTTTTCCGCGACCCTGTGCCCGGCCAGACGCTGCTAGACGTTTGCGCGGCCGAACAACAGTTCGTCAGAAAGGTCTGCGAGCTGCACCCGGACAGCCCGAAGCCGGCGATCGTCGGCAATTGCCAGGGCGGCTGGGCCGCGATGATGGTGGCCACTTCCGACCCGGAACACACTGGTCCGCTCGTCATCAACGGCGCACCCATGTCCTACTGGAGCGGCGCCTGGAGCGAAGGCGAGGGCGACAATCCCATGCGCTATTCCGGCGGCATGCTGGGAGGCACCTGGCTGGCGTCGCTGACGGCCGATCTCGGCAACGGCAAGTTCGACGGTGCGCATCTGGTGCAGAACTTTGAGAACCTCAATCCGGCCAACAGTTTCTGGGACAAGTATTACCACCTGCTAGACAACATCGATACTGAACCGCCGCGCTTCCTCGATTTCGAACGCTGGTGGGGCGGGTACTACCTGATGAACCGCGAAGAGATCGAGTGGATCACGCGCAATCTCTTCGTCGGCAACAAGCTTTGGTCAGGGGAAGTCAGAGGCGCGGGCGGCGCGGCGTTCGATCTTCGCGACATCAAGTCTCCGATCATTCTGTTTGCTTCGCTCGGCGACAACATTACACCGCCGCAGCAGGCATTCAACTGGGTCGCCGACATCTACGGCAGCACTGAAGAAATCAAGGCGCGCGGTCAGGTGATTGTCGGGCTCATGCATCAGAGCGTCGGCCACCTTGGCATTTTCGTCTCCGGCAAGGTGGCGAAGAAGGAGCACGCGCAGATCGCGTCTGTGCTCGAGTCGATCGAAGCGTTTCCGCCCGGACTTTACGGCATGGAGATCACCGAGCGCGAAGGAGCCAACGGCAAGCTCGAATACGAAGTGGAGTTCCGCGAGTATCGGCTAGAAGAAGTCGCCGAGCACTTCAACCGGTTCGAGCGCGTCGATGAGGCGCCTTTCGAGGCCGTCGAGCGTATCTCCGAACTGAATCAGCGCGCCTATGAGTTCTTCGTTCAACCATTTGTGCAGGCCATGTCGAACGAAACGACGGCCACACTGCTGCGAACGTTTCATCCGCTGCGCGCGCAGCGATGGGCATTCTCGGACCTGAACCCCTGGTTCGCATGGCTTGGGCCGGCCGCGGACGCGGTCCGGGCTAATCGCCACGGAGAAGGGGACAACCCGCTGCGGCAGTTCGAGCGGTACGGTTCAGAAATTATCAGTGCGTCGCTCGATTTCTATCGCGCGATGCGCGATGCGGCGACGGAAAGCGGTTTCTTCTCGCTCTACGGCAACATGTCTTCCGTCTATCAGGGCGGGCGCAACGATGCGCGCCAACAGGCTGTCCAGATGAAGGCGGATCCGCGAGAGCTGTCGTTCGTCAAGGATGCGTTGTCATCGATTACGGAGGGCGGCTACACGGAAGCCGTCGCGCGCGTGGCCTGCCTGCTCGCGCGCCACGGCGAGCCGTTGCCGCTGGCGCGGCTTGCGTTGCGGCAGGAGCTGGCGAAGGAATATGCGCAATACCTGCCTCAGCTTCCTGGTGACCAATGGCGGCGCATTCGTGGGGAGCAGGAAATCATTGTGCGCTATGAACCGGATCAGGCACTTGCCACGCTGGCCGTTCTGGTTGATGACCCCGACGACCGCCTGAAGCTCCTGACGCTGGTGGACAAACTGCTCGCCGACACGCGCGTGCAGGGCATGGAGCCGACCGCCGCGCAACTGGGCATGCTTGACAGCATCCGTTCCTCGCTGCCCGTCAAGACGGGACGCGGGACCAGGCCGCCCGCATCCGTACACTGAATTCGTAGGATTTCGGCCGTCAGCCCGGACTCCGGGCGAAGGAGATGTCATGGATCGCGAGCATGAGAAGTATCAGCGGCTGATCGACTTTTGCCGATCGCAGCCTCCGATTGCCACGGCTGTAGCGCATCCGTGCGATCGCAGTTCGCTGGAAGGCTCGATACAGGCCAAGGAACTGGGGCTGATTACACCCATCCTCGTGGGGCCGAGCGCACGCATTCTGGAGGTGGCCGCACTGGAAAACCTGAACATTGCCGATTGCCCTATAGTGGACGTGCCGCATAGTCACGCCGCCGCGGCGAAGGCCGTCGAGTTGGTGCGCGAGGGCAGGGCCGAAGCGCTGATGAAGGGCAGCCTCCATACGGATGAACTGATGGCTGCCGTGGTCAGTCGCGAAGGCGGGCTGCGCACGGCGCGCCGCGTGAGCCACTGCTTTGTGATGGATGTTCCCCGGCACGAAAACGCGCTCATCATCACGGACGCCGCAATCAATATCGCGCCCACGCTCGCGGAGAAGGTCGACATCCTGCAGAACGCAATCGACCTGGGTCATGCGCTGCGCTTGCAGGAAGTACGGGTGGCCATCCTGTCGGCGATGGAAACGGTGAATCCGAGAGTGCCGTCCACCATCGAGGCGGCCGCCTTGTGCAAGATGGTCGACCGCCATCAGATCACGGGCGCGCTGGTCGACGGGCCGCTGGCGCTCGACAACGCGATCGATCTCGACGCTGCGCGCATCAAGAAGATCGATTCGCCCGTGGCCGGGCGCGCCAATGTGCTGATGGTGCCCGATCTGGAGGCGGGCAACATGCTTGCAAAGAGCCTGTCGTTTCTCGCAGGCGCTGACGCGGCCGGCATCGTACTTGGTGCGCGCGTACCGATCATACTGACCAGCCGTGCCGATTCCGTGATAACGAGGCTGGCGTCGTGTGCCGTGGCGTCGCTCGTTGCCGCCAGACGTAGGGAAGAAGCCCGGGTGCTGGGGTGATGCGATGGCTGACGTCATTCTCGTACTCAATGCCGGCTCGTCCAGCATCAAATTCAGCGCATTTGACGCGCGGTCCACAGATCTGACGCTTGTTTTTCGCGGCCAGATTGAAGGGCTCTTTTCCGCACCTCGCTTTACCGCACTCGACCAGGACGGTAAGGAAATCGGCGTCAACGACTGGGGCAATGGCCGCCTCGAACACGAGGACGCAGTTGCGCACATCGGGCAATTCCTGCGCAGCCATCGCGAAGGTAATCGTCTCGTAGCCGTTGGCCATCGCGTCGTGCATGGTGGACAGCGATTTTCGCGGCCCGTGCTCGTGACCCCGGACGTACTCGACGAACTGGACAAGCTCGCCCCGCTCGCGCCGCTGCACCAGCCGCATAACCTGAAGCCGATTCGCGTTATCGCCGGGCAGAATCCGGCCGTACCGCAGGTCGCATGCTTTGACACCGCGTTCCATGCGACGCAGCCGGAGCTTGCGCAGGCGTTCGCGCTGCCCTCGTCGGTGACGGAGCGCGGTGTGCGGCGTTACGGTTTCCACGGCTTGTCGTATGAATATATCGCGCGAACCCTGGCGGAGGTTTCACCCGATGCTGCGAGGGGTCGCACGGTTGTCGCGCATCTTGGCAATGGCGCGAGCATGTGCGCGATGAGCGCCGGGAACAGCATTGCCAGCACGATGGGATTCACGGCCGTGGACGGGCTGCCGATGGGCACGCGTTGCGGAAGTCTCGATCCTGGCGTGATCCTCTATCTGCTCGATGAACTGAAGATGGATACGCGCGGCGTAGAAGACCTGCTGTACAAGCGGTCAGGGCTGCTAGGCGTGTCCGGCATCTCGGGTGACATGCGCACGCTGCTCGGCAGCGCCGATGCGCGCGCCCGATTCGCGGTTGACCTTTACACGTATCGGATCGGCCGCGAACTGGGTTCGCTCGTAGCTGCGTTGCAGGGGCTCGATGCGCTGGTTTTCACGGCGGGCATCGGCGAGCATGCGGCGGAAATCCGGCGGCGCGTCGGCGAGGAGGCGCGCTGGTGCGGCATCGAAATCGACAGCGACGCGAACGAAGCGGGCGGTCCCCGGATCAGCACATCATCGAGCAAGGTTGCCGTGTGGGTCATTCCGACCAATGAAGAACTCATGATCGCTCGCCACACCCGGGAGGTGACGGGCGCTGCGTGAATCGTCTGAAAGGACTGAGGAGAGTTGAGATGAGCCTGAACAATCCACACCCGATCCTGAAAGGGGCGAGAGCGCTCGTGACGGGCATCGCCAACGAATACTCGATCGCTTACGGCTGCGCGAAAGCGTTCCGCGAACTGGGCGCGGATCTGGCGATCACCTATGCCGACGAAAAGGCGAAGCATTATGTCGAGCCACTGGCCAGCAGCCTCGATGCTGCCATCTTCATGCCGCTCAATGCATCGCGGCAGGACGAGCTGGACGCAGTGTTCGAGCGGATCCGCACCGAATGGGGCCAGCTCGACATACTCGTGCATTCGATTGCCTGGGCACCGAAGGCCGATCTGCAGGGTGGGCTGCTCAACTGCTCGGCTGAAGGCTTTGCTGCCGCCATGGACATCTCCTGCCACTCGTTCGTGCGGATGGCGCGACTGGCTGCGCCGCTGATGAAAAATGGCGGATCGATGTTCACGATGAGCTATTACGGCGCTAACAAGGTGGTTCCTAACTACAACGTGATGGGGCCCGTCAAGGCGGCGCTCGAAGCCTGCGCACGCTATCTCGCGTATGAACTCGGGCCGCAACGCATCCGTGTGCATGCGATTTCGCCCGGGCCATTGAAGACGCGCGCTGCATCCGGCCTCAAGGATTTTGACTTGCTCCTGACGGAAGCGGCGGAGCGCGCGCCGCTCGGCGAGCTGGTAGACATCATGGATATCGGATTCACGTGCGCGTTTCTTGCGACGCCGTATGCAAGAAGGTTGTCAGGTGAAACGCTATACGTCGACGGCGGGGTTCACATCATGGGCTGACACCGCCGGATCGCGGAAGTAGTAGGCAAGGATGTGGTCAGTCATATCGGCTTTCGCCAGAGGCAAACCTAAGATCGTACGGGAATGCACACTACCGCTGACGACGTTGCGTCCAGTAGACCTCGTAGTAACCGAACTCGCGGTAATCTCGTTTGGCGCCGGCCCAGCGACGCTTCTCGAAACAGCGCCCGGTGTATCCGTCAAGACCGTCCTCGATGCCACCGATGCCACAGAGGCGCACCTTCTCGTAGCGGATCATGTGTCAGAGATGAAGCTGGACTCCTGACGGTCGAGCCTGCCGTGACGCCAGAGTGGCGTAGTGTCGAATTAGGGCAGAAAGACCCTCATGTACGACTCACGGTCCCGAAGCGCTAGAAACTCACCGCAAAGCCGAACGACACGCCATGCACGTTGTGTCCGAATACGTATCGCACCATCGCGCGCGTGCGCGTGATAACGACAGGATACTTGCTGCTATCGAGTTCAAGGCCGACGCCTAACGACGTTAGGTCGTTGAACCCCAGGACGCCGGCGCTGTCGCCAAAATAGTGCGAGTAGGCGGCTTCCAGCACATAGCGGATCGGCCGGTCCAGGGCGTGCCAGCCGGTAGGCGCTCGCCAGCGTGTCCACAAGCTAACTTGCTGCGCCATGGCCGAACCCTGAACAGCCTCCGACGAACCGCCGAAGCTGCGCAGATAGATGTCGGTGGCACGCAATTCGGCATCGATTTCGTAGTTTTCGCGGTAGTGCTCGTAGTCGAGCATGAGTGAGCCACCATAGCCGTACGCATCCAGCGAGCCGTTTTCGAGGAACTGCAGGTTGCTGTCAGTGACGTGATTGAAAATCGACTGCCCCACCTTCAGATCGCTCGAGACACGTCCAATCGTACCGTTCAGGATCGGGCGGAACACCAGCTCGTCCGTGATCCGGAAATCCCAACCGACACCGACGGTGCCACTGAATGTGTTCCATTTTGTCGGCACCGCACGCTGCTCGGTACCATCCGTGGCGAGAAAGATCGGATCGTAACGGCTGTAGGCAAGCGTCCCTTCAAGGTACAACGGAAAGGATTTACTGATCGTGAATCCGCCGCCAAACTGCGTCTGACCGAAACCGGGATTACCGGTAGCGCCGCTATTGACCGACAGGTTACTGGTAGTAACGTCGGGGACCGTCGTGTAGGTCATGATCGCGAGCACGGCGTCGGCGTGCTGCTTCACATTGCCGCCGACCACGGTGGTGCTCGCCGATTGGCTCGGCGCAGCCTGCGCATTTGCCGGGCGGGGTAACAGGGTGAAGGCCAGAGCGGCGCACGCCCAGGCGCACGCCCATGATGCCCAGCAGGACCAATGCATCCGCGGCGCAGGCATTGTCAAAAGACCTCGCCATTTATCCGCGCGATTGCAAGCTGCCACACAGCATACCGATCGCACATGACACACTCCTCTCAGTCAGGTCGTTTTGTTTGTCTTCCACGAGACGGGAATTCCGTGCCAGCACAACAGCTCAAGACCACGGATCTAGCCGTAACGAAATGCAACGTTCGCAGCGTCTGGAGTCAGCTAAATGAGGCCCGAGCAATTGTATCGCTGAACGAGGCGATCGAACTTTTCTGCACCACTTTACGGCGGCCATTGAAGATGATTCAGCGATCTACCTGACTGCCCGATATCGGTCGCCGACGCCAAAAGCCCGATTGATCGGGTTAGCTGGGCTACCGGAGTAGCCTTTTGTGCGGCGTTGATCTGGGGCACCGCGATAGCCGTGACGACGTGGCCGCTCATGCTCAAGATCCGACAGTACCTTGGCGGTCGGCGAGGGTCGGCCGTGACGGTGATGCTGTTGCTCGAAATCGTCATTATCTGCATTCCGGCGTACGGCACCGTACCGACGCTTGCCGACACACAGGTAGTCTACGCCCGTCAACTTGACAGAGCCCTTCCAACCGCGGGCGCGCCGATCTACCGTCGTGAGGTTGTGCGTTCGGGATCACCACCGGAGCCAGCGTCAGGCCGGCAATGACGTCGGGCCTTAGCCACGCTGCCCTGTAGTCGCCAGCCCACTCCGGGAAGGGCAGGCGGACGCTGCCCGTCGACCGCCGTAGTGGAGGGCACATTTCGCGTTCCCTGGCCGGACGAATGTTCCTGTTTCATGGCATCGATGACCTTCGTCTACAGTGAGCCCCCGAGGTCAGAATCGCTCAGCGATGTACTTGAACGGATAGTTCGGTTCCTCATAGCCGTCCGTTTTTTGCCGCTTGGGAAGCGTCACTTTCTTGCGGGGCATCGCCGCGTAGGGAATCCTGTGAAGCATATCGCTGATGATGTTGAGCCGCGCGCGACGCTTGTCATTCGAATTCGCCACGTACCACGGAGTGATCTCGGTGTCCGACGCCTCGAACATTGCGTCGCGCGCACGCGAGTAGTCATACCAGCGGCTATAGGATTTCAGGTCCATATCCGTGAGCTTCCACACCTTGCGCCCGTCGTGGATGCGTGCTTCAAGACGGCGGGTCTGTTCCTCGGGGCTGACTTCGAGCCAGTATTTGAGCAGGATGACGCCGGATCCGACGATCGCCCGCTCGACAAGCGGCACCGCCTTGAAGAAACTCTCCACGTCCTCATCGGAGCAGAAACCCATCACTCGCTCGACTCCCGCGCGGTTGTACCAGCTGCGGTCGAAGATCACGACTTCTCCTGCGGCCGGCAAGTACGGCAGGTAGCGTTGCACGTACATCTGGCTCTTTTCGCGTTCGCTCGGTGCGGGCAGCGCGACGACGCGAAATATGCGCGGACTCACACGCTCGGTAATCGCCTTGATGGTGCCGCCCTTGCCCGCGCCATCGCGTCCTTCGAAAACAATGCAGATCTTGCTGCCCGTTTGAACCACCCATTCCTGGAGCCTGACCAGCTCGACATGCAACTGGAACAACGCCTTTCGATACTCCTTATAGGACAGCGTCTTGTCTTCCCCGGACTGGTCTTTTTTCGCCTGTGTCTTCGCCATTCCCCTGTCTCCATGCGTACGTTGACCTGAGTAACTTTTCGAAGATCCTCTATTAATTTAGACCCCGGCACCAGGCGGGGCCATACAACCTTGGTCCGATATGGTCATCAAATCGAACGCCGTATGCTGCATGCTCCCGCTCGTGGTCAGCTGATGAAGGCGCTCCCCGTTCGCTATGTCGCATTGCGCGTTTCCAAGCCGCGAGAGGAGGCCTCCTCGCTCAACGGCATTCGCTCGGCACGAGGTGTCGAACGCTACGTGCCGGTTCGGCAGGGTAGTGAGTACGATCACGCGCTAACCGCAATCGGAGAGTTCATGTACGCTAATGGTCTGACGGATGAGGAAGACGCCGAAGCGCGCGAGCCGGTTCTGGATACCGTCGACCGGGTGTCGGAACTGTGTTTTGGTCTGTTCATGGCGCTAACGTTCGTCGGCGCCGTGTCGGCCGTGACAGCAGGCGAAGACGCTGGACGAAAAATGCTCTACACGGCACTTGGCTGCAACCTCGCGTGGGGCCTGGCCGATGCTGTGATGTTTCTCTTACGCACGCTGACCAATCGCGGCAGGCGGCTCACACTCGCGACGACGGTAAGAAGCGAGCTGGACGCGGCCGCTGGAGTTCGCGCCCTTCGCGACGCATTGCCAAGATGGATCAAACCCCTGATCGCCGATACGGAACTGGAACTCATCCGCGCGCGCCTCGCTGCCATCACTGCTTTGCCGCGCCGCCCGCGCCTCGTGCGCAATGACGTCATCGGCGCGGTGGGCATTTTCTTGCTCGTGGTCTTCTCGACGTTTCCGGTTGCATTGCCGTTCATCCTGTTCAGGGACGTCCCGACTGCCTTGATCGTGTCGCGTGCACTCACCCTTGCCATGTTATTTGCCAGTGGAGTGGCGCTAGGCAGCCACGCCGGGTACGGCGGATGGAAAACAGGATGCGCGATGGTGGCGCTCGGCGTCGCGCTGACCATGGCAATCATCGCATTGGGTGGATGATGCATGGTCGGCTCCGCCGGATTGCCCAGCTCCCGCCTGACCCGCACGAGTTGAGCTTCTCCGTCAACGGTCCGTCGTGTAGACGGTTTTGGAGATTCGGTTCATGTATGACTCCATTCCTGAATTCCCGGAATGTTGGCTTCCACTTTTTCCGGCTGGCCTCACACGTCAATGCCAGGACTTTTGCGTGACTCTCGCCCGCTGTAAGACCAAGGTCTGATTTCCCAATTGCCCCACCGTGACAAAATGTAATCGGGAGTGTTGCAGCCGCACCCTGGAAACTGACAACGTGATGGTTCGACATGTCCGGCATGCACTGGGCGTCTGTTATGTGCGGCCAGAAGAGTCGGACCGGGCACGGGCAGCCAGACATAGGGACTGGCGATTCGCATCGTAACCACGCTGGAGGTCGATAATGAACAGACGGAACTTTGTGCAAACGATCGCGATTTCAGCCACCGCTGCGAGTCTGGGTATTGCGGGTTGCACTATGACCTCAGGCGGCGGCAAGAGTCCTGAAACCGACGCTTCGAAGCGGCAAGAGATCGACGCCGCGGTGAATGGTACGTTGTCGCGATTGTTCGCGACGGTCAATGGTTCTAGTGAACTCGTATCAAAGGCCCAAGGAGTGCTGGTTTTCCCGACGGTTCGAAAAGCGGCCTTTATTGCCGGTGCCGAGTACGGCGAGGGCGCGTTGCGTATCAGTGACGCGACAGTCGGTTACTACAGCACGGCTGCCGCTTCGTTTGGATTTCAGGCCGGCGCCCAGTCGACCGCAGTCATATTCCTCTTCATGACGCAATCCGCACTGGACAAGTTCCGCAACGCGGCGGGCTGGTCGGTCGGAGGCGACATAGCGGTCTCGATTGTGAAAGTGGGCGCCAACGGCGCTATAGATACAGTATCAGCGTCCTCGCAGGTAGTGGCGCTGGTATTGACCAACACCGGTCTGATGGCGGATATCTCGCTCGCCGGAACGAAGGTGACCAAGCTTGACCTGTAAATTTGCGAGACCGAATTAATCAACGTTGGCGACGGACGGGGAATCGTTTCGCGAATCTGCTATATGGACGGCAGAGTCCGGGACGATAAACGTCCGTGAATTTCGGCATAACGCTGCGCTGAACATCGCTCCGAAAGCAGATTAGGGTGCTTACCGCTCGTGATAGACCAATGTCCTATATCGCCGTTCCGACTCAGGCAACAGGCTTGATTCAAATGGCTAGTCTGCGCATGCGTCGATCGCCTGCGACGGTTGCATCAAGGTCGCCCGTAAGACGGGCTGGTAAGGAAGCGCTGCTGTCGCCCGAGTGGATCGCGCTGTTTGGCGCCAATCGGACGGAGTGAGCTGAACAGCGGGGAATCACTACGCGCAGGGCCCTCAGCTATCCACGTATGATTGCAGCGTCACAGAGCGCGGGAACGTACCTGACTGCAGATGACCGGGGCACACAACGGACGGCTGCTGCGCGACACGGTGCCGAGAGCGTCGCAGGCGGGGTGGAAAGCTTCCGCGGATCGTGAAGATCCGATCGAACTGCTCATCAAGTCCAATGAAGGCCGCATTCCAGCGCTGATACCGATCCGCTTCGAGCATGTCGGCGTCTCCATTCGCGTTCTATCGTGGCTCCGCAATACTGATGGCGGCCAATCTGGCTAGGGCGCCGACCAGCGGCATCCGCGTGCAGGCTTGCGGCGACGCGCATCTGATGAACTTTGGCGGATTCGCAACGCCCGAGCGCAATATCATCTTTGACATCAACGATCTCGACGAGACGCTGCCGGTGCCTTTCGAGTGGGACCTCAAGCGGCTCGCCGCGAGCGTCGTGATTGCCGCACAGCATCTTGGGCTTCCACGCAGCGACGAGGCACGTGTTTCAAGGGATCTCGTGCGTGAATACCGTGAACGGATGATGGACCATGCGTCGATGCGGGCGCTCGATCTCTGGTACGACCGGATCGACTTGCGGAAGTATGGCAGCTTGTTTCTCTGGAAGACGCGAGACCGGGAATCAAGGACGAACCGCCGCTGATCTACCATCCTGACGCGGATGTGGCCCCTGAACTCGAGTCCGGCTATGCCGACGCAATAGCGTCCTACCGCTCAGATTACCCGCCGAGCGCCGTGACGATCGTGATAAGCGGGTCCCGCGTCACCTCCAGGCACCGAGCGATTCAGTCGTGTATGTGCCGGATAGCTTCTGACATCGCAGACCCGGTGTCACGGACACGCGATAGCGCGAGGGGAAAGTTGAGCGAGCGCGGTCGGATGACGTCCGCCGACCGTGCCGCGATGAAAGCCGAGGTCGGCGATACACACGGCCCTGCGGATAGCGGTGATGCCGCACTCGGCCCTTGCGGCAGTCGTCGCGTTCTCGACCGTCGCGTTGATCGACAACGAGCGGGTACCCTGCATGCACATAAAGAAGCCGGAGTGCACGAATACGTCGCCTCGACGAACGGTCGGCTGGCCCTTTACTTTCTGCCGGGCAATGCCCCGGATCTCGATCTGGACGAAGTGGTCGGGAATCATGCCGGGCGCACTGGCACGGCAAGATGTCTTTGATGCAAGGGAGAAAACCTGCGCGAATGCATCGACAGGCAGACTCACCAGAATCAAGAAACTGCCTCAGCTTGTGCGCTCATTCATCCGTGCTTCACCTGTAGCCTGTATGGGCGACTACCGAGTCATTGCTGCGGTGCGATGCAACCCGCCAGACCTCCGCTCGCTATGAAAAAACACAGTGTGGGTGAGTGCCGTCGATATGAAGTGTAAATTCCGTGACGTCCGCCTTGTGCCATCGAACCACTTGGATAACGTCGTGATAATTAACTGGATACGAAATGAAACTGTCCGCGTCTTCGTTATTTTGCCTATACTGTTACCGTTATTACATTTGCCGGATATTCGAGGCAATTTTCACGAAAGTAACCTAGGTCGTTAAATCCAGTAGCTCAGGCGCCGCGGCAGTGTTGAATCAGCGCGAACTGCGTACGGAGAAACCGATGATCAATCCGATCATGCAGGGCAGAGACCTCGCGATAGACGCAGCCACAACGTCAATAGCCTGGTTCGCGCAACGGCGCTATTTTCTTCAAAGTCTTTTCCCCGACATACGTGCTTTGCGAACTAGTGGCGACACGATTTGCAAACGACACGATTCTCATTTGACGACATCGACGCAGGTCTTACTCCCATCCCTTCATCGTGACATTGGCGTGTCGAGCATGCAGGCCACGGCCGACTCGCTTGAGGATGCTGATTCGACGCCGGAATGGAGAGGGTATGTTGTCACGTGCATGTCATGGTTACGGGGAGGCGGCCGCGGTACGCGCCGGATGCTGGACGCAAGGATTCCCTTGAGGGAGGCGCTTGAAATGATACCGGTCCCGATCGTCACTGTCGACCATCGGAACCAGATCACCTTTGCGAACGCTAGAACGATAGAACTGTTCGGCTACACCAGGGAACAACTGGCCGGCGCGTCGACGGAGATGATATTCCCGATTCGTCGTATGTTTGATGACCATTTGGGAGTCGAAGACCGTGGAGACGCAGGCAGAATCGCCAGCGATTCAACGACACAGGTGCTGATCGCGCGACGGCGTGACGGGGTCGATTTTCCTGCGGAAGCCACTACCACGAAATACAGGGCTCGCGGCCAGGTATTGCGGATCACCGTGATATCGGATCGCAGTGCCTCCCAGGAAGTCGATCGAAACCGGAAGGAACTCGCACATCTGGCACGCGTTTCATCTCTGGGGGAACTCGCCGGATCTCTTGCTCACGAGCTGAAGCAGCCACTCACCGCCATTTTGTTCAACGCGCAAGCGGCACAGAAAATCATGGAGTCGGAGACTGCCGACAAAGCGGAGCTCCGTGGCGCGCTGGAAGATATCGTCACGGATAACCGTCGCGCGAGCGAAGTCATCCAGAAGATCCGGACATTGGCGCGGAAAGGCGATATTGAATTGCAACCGCTGGACGTCGGCGACGTCGTACGCGACATGGCTCTTCTTGTGCACAGCGACGCACTGACTCGCGGCGTGCGCACCAGCTTCGACATTTCCGAAAATCTGGCGATGGTTTGCGGTGACAGGGTTCAACTTCAGCAGGTCGTACTGAACCTGCTGTTGAACGCGTTCGATGCGGTTAAGGAGTGTGCTCCCGCGGAACGTGTGGTCGAGACAACCGTGCGCGAAGAACCCGATGGAGGCGTGCGGATTACGGTGAAAGACAGCGGGCTGGGCCTGACCGTTGACAAGCTGGACAAGATTTTCAGGGCATTTTTCACGACCAAACCTCAAGGGCTCGGGCTGGGTCTTTCCATCAGCCGCACGATCGTCACCGGTCACGGAGGCCGAATATGGGCGGAGAACAACAATGGCAAGGGAGCATCGTTCCACGTAACGCTGCCACAGGGAACCAGCTCACGACAGGGCTGCGGCCCACAGCCACCATGAGCCAGTCCACAACTCGTGTTTTCGTCGTGGACGACGACGAACGGGTAGGAAGCGCACTCGCCCGATTGCTGCGCGCCTCGGGCTATCACGTCGAATGCTTTGACAGTCCCGAAGCCTTTCTGGAGAGAACCGATCTGGCGAGCACACCAGCTTGCCTCGTTCTCGATTTGCAGATGCCCGGCATGACGGGGCTGGAGGTGCAGCACAAGCTTGACCACCTCCTTCCCATCGTGTTTCTGACGGGGCACGGCGACGTCGTCTCGAGTGTGGATGCGATGAAAGCCGGCGCATTCGACTTTCTAATCAAGCCGGTGTGCGAATCGCTCATGCTCGCTGCGATAGATCGTGCGCTTAAGCGCGCATGTATAGAGTTTGCGAAAAGAAGCCAAAGGGCGGAGATCGAGGAACGGGTCAATCATCTCACGCGCCGAGAGCGCGAAGTGATGGCACTCGTATTGACAGGTCGACTGAACAAACAGGTTGCCAGCGATCTGGGCGCAGCCGAAAAGACGATCAAGATTCATCGGGCCCGAGTGATGGAGAAGATGAAGGCGAGATCGATTGTCGAACTCGTTCGGCTCGCGGAAAAGGCCGGTGTGCACGCGGCCGACGACGAGTGATTTCCGCGCGGTCTGATCGACACCTCATAAGATGCCTGCTCGAGCTCAACCGCTGTGGCCAATGCCGCTAGTGGACCAAAGCCCTATATCTCATTTTGCAATCTCCCGCTAGGCTGAAGCTGCAAAAATCTACTGGCGGGAGCGATTGCGTGGTCGCGTCGTAATATGGTCAATCCCAACCAAATCGTTGCTGTGGTCGACGATGACGGATCAGTTTGCCGCGCCATCAGGCGTTTACTGCAGTCGGTCGGTATAGAGGCAGAAACGTTTTCCAGTGGTGAAGAGTTTTTGGACATGCTTTCGGCGATTCCGTCATATCGGCCTTCTTGTGTGATTCTGGATATCCAGATGCCGGGAATTAGCGGCTTGGAAGTCCAGCGTCAGCTTGCGCCGATCGGATTGCCTATCATCATTATTACCGCTCACGACGAGCTTTCCGCTCGGCAGACCGCGCTTGCGTCAGGCGCTGTCGCGTATCTGCGTAAACCATTAAACGGCGCCATCCTGATCAAGGCCGTGGAAATGGCGGTAGGCGGTACGCCGCTGACTTGAAGCACTTTCGTCCTGCTGGGCGCTATGAGACCAAGGTCCGATTGTCTCCCTTTCTCACAGCCACCAAACTGAACTAAGTGAACGCATCAATCGGCAGGCCGCTTGTCTCGCATTGGATGCGCAGCTCAATGACAAGCGGTGCGGGCACGATTTCGGCGCGCGCGCCGTGCGGTGTCCCGCCGTACGCTGCGCAGCAGCGTTCAAAGAAAATGCGGAGCCTACGCGATGAAATCCAGATCCGTTTTACTCTCGATTTTGCTCGGCGTTACAGCATTCGATGCGTCGGCTGCAGACTTCGATGGCAGCAAGCCGCTTGTCTGCGCGACGATGGAAGCGCACACATGCGATCCGGGGATTGTGTGCAACCGGTCCTTGCCGGCGGACATTGGGGCACCCAAGTTCCTTTCCCTCGATTTCCAGAAGAAATCCATCACCGGACCCGCGCGCACGACGCCCATGCTTACGGTCAACAAAGACCCGAATCAGATCGTCATCGAGGGTATGGAGATGGGATATGGGTGGACTCTCGTCGTCGATTCGGGAGACGGATCGATGACGCTGATGATCGTAAACAGCGGAGATGCAGTTGTGCTGTTCGGCAACTGTATTGCTTTGTGATCAGGCGGGTCGTGCGATGAAAACCGTCTTTGTCTTCCCCACCATGCCGCGGCCGGATTCTCGCGGGTCCGCGGCTATATCAGTCCTGTTTCGTCATCCAGTGCGCGCTCTGCGTGGGCGAACGCTGCTGCTCGCCGTTGTCGTTATCGCGTTGCTTGCCGCATGCAAGAAGCAACCCGCCGCGCCCGCAGCAGTCACGCCGGACGTGACTGTCACCACCGTGGTACAGCAGGACACCCCAGTCGACTTCGAATTTACCGCGCAAACCCAGAGTTCTCGCGAGGTCGAAATTCGGGCGCGGGTGGACGGCTTTCTCGACAAACGGATGTACGTCGAGGGGCAGATGGTCAAGGCGGGACAGACGATGTTCCAGATGGACAGGAAGCCGTTCGAGGCCGCGCTCCAGACCGCCATGGGACAACTGACACAGCAACAGGCGCGCCTCCAGGTCGCGAAGGCAAATCTCGCGCGCGTGGAACCGCTAGCTGCGCAGAACGCGTTAAGCAAGAAGGACCTGGACGATGCGATAGGAAACGAGAAGCAGGCCGCTGCAGCAGTGATCGCCGCGCGGGGAGAAGTCGAGACGGCGCAGCTCAACCTCGGATACACCACGATCAAGTCTCCGCTCACGGGTCTGTCGAGCTTTGCACGTCAGCAGGACGGCAGCTACGTCACGGCAACTGCCACCGGTTTGCTGACTTATGTGTATCAACTCGACCCGATGTGGGTGAACTTCAGTATTTCCGAAAACGAGATGTTGAGGTACAGGGACCAGATTGCAGCCGGGCAATTGCGATTCCCCCCAAACAACAATTTCGTGGTCCAGCTGATTCTGGCCGACGGCACGGTGTTTGCCGAGCGGGGTCACATCGACTTTGCGAATCCTGCCTTCAACACCGAAACGGGGACCTTTCTGGTGCGGGCGACCTTCGAGAACCCGAAAGGGACATTGCGTCCGGGCCAATTCGTGAGGGCGCGCGTCTCCGGGGCGATACGGCCCAACTCTATTCTCGTGCCGCAGCGGGCCGTATTGCAGGGCTCGAAGAGCCACTTTGTCTGGGTCGTCGACGACCAGGCGAAGGCGCACCAGCGAGTCGTCGAAGTGGGAGATTGGCACGGCGAAGACTGGTTTGTTTCCGATGGCCTCAAAGCGGGAGAGCGCATCGTGGTGGATGGCGCACTACGTGTCGCAGCGGGGTCCCAGCTCAAGATAGTCAAGAGTCCCGCTCCCGCGGGAGGCGCGGCGCCGCCTGGACAGGCTGCGTCTGAAAGCGCGGCCCCTCCGCCTTCACCGAAGGCACAGGAGCAGGCGGCGCAAGGGACCAGCAAGGGTGCGACCCAATGAAAGGGCGACCGACATGAGCATCTCGCACTATTGCATCGATCGCCCGATTTTCGCGTCGGTCATTTCGATCGTCATTACGCTAGGCGGCGCATTGGCGATGTTCGCCCTGCCGGTCGCGCAATATCCCGACATCACGCCGCCGCAGATCACTATTTCCGCCACGTATCCGGGCGCCAACGCGGAGGTCGTGGCGAACAATGTCGCCGCGCCGATCGAGCAGCAGGTCAATGGCGCGGACAACATGATCTATATGAACTCGTCGAGTTCATCCACCGGCAACCTGACGATCAATGCGTACTTCCAGATCGGTACGAACCCGGAACTGGCTCAGGTCGACGTGCAGAACCGCGTGAACCTAGCCTTGCCGCAGCTGCCGCAATCGGTTCAGGCGCAGGGCATTCAGGTGCAGAAGAAGTCGTCCGCCTTCATGATGGTGATTGCGATCTATTCGCCTTCCGACCGGTACGACCCGGTCTACATCGCGAACTTCGCCAACGTCTACGTGCTCGACGCGATCAAGCGGGTGCCGGGCGCGAACCAGTCCAGCATTTTCGGCAATCCGGATTACGCAATGCGTATCTGGCTGAAGCCCGATCGCATGGCGCAGCTGGGCGTGACAGCGGCCGACGTTCAGCGGGTGGTGGCGAATCAGAATCAGCAATTCGCAGTGGGCAGTATCGGGCAGTCGCCAACAGGCAAAACGGTTGAACAGTCGTTTGCCGTCACGACGACCGGCCGTCTGACCGAGCCGTCCGAGTTCGAAAATATCATCGTGCGCGCGACGAACGGCGGGGCGGCGATCGTGCGGATCAAGGATATCGGACGAGCCGAACTGGGGCAGAAGGACTACTCCATTCGCAGTCGATTCCAGGGCAAACCCGCGACCGTCCTCGCCGTTTATCAGCAGCCGGGCGCCAATGCGCTGGAGGTCTCGAAGAAGGTGCGCGCAACGCTTGCGGAGTTGAAACAGTCGTTTCCGGAAGGGCTGACTTATGAAATCGCAATGGATACGACCGAGTTCACCCGGGTCTCGATTTCCGACGTCATTCACACTTTCTTCGAAGCGCTGGTGCTTGTCGTCATCGTCGTTTTCGTGTTTCTGCAAAGCCTGCGCGCGACGCTGATTCCGATCGTGGCGGTGCCGGTTTCGATTGTCGGCACCTGCATGTTCATGCTTCTGATGGGCTTCTCGATCAACATGCTGACCTTGTTCGGGATGGTGCTCGCCATCGGGATCGTCGTGGACGATGCGATCGTCGTGATCGAGAACGTCGAACGAAACATAATGGTGCACAAGCTGAATCCGAAAGACGCGGCGAAAAAAGCAATGGACGAGGTAGCGGGACCGGTCGTCGCCATCGTGCTCGTGCTGTGCGCGGTGTTCGTGCCGGTGGCGTTTCTCGGCGGCATCACGGGGCAGATGTACAAGCAGTTCGCCATTACGATTGCGATATCGGTGGTGCTGTCCGGGATCGTGGCGCTGACGTTGTCGCCTGCGCTCGCCGCGCTGCTGTTGAAGAGCACCCATCATGAGAAGAAAGGCTTCTTCCGCTGGTTCGACAACAAGTTCGCCCAGATGACGGCGGGCTACTCACGAGCGGTCAAGCTGGTGATCAGGCGATTCATCATCGCCTTGCTGTTCTTCGGCGGCATGATCGTACTCGCGGTACTCATGGTGCGGTCGATTCCCTCGGCATTCCTGCCGCCGGAGGACCAGGGCTATCTGCTCGGCGCGGTCATCATGCCCGACGCGGCGAGCCTCGACCGTACCGGAGAAGTGTCGCGGCAGGTCACCGACTACTTCATGAAACAGGAGGCCGTCGGAAGCATCACGGTGGTCGACGGGTATAGCCTGCTCGATAGCCAGAATAAAAACAACGCGAGTACTTTCTTTGTCGGCTTCAAGAGTTTCGAGGACCGCTACACGTCGGCGAACATCAGGACGCAGAACGCGCGGACGGTTCTGGAAGAGGCGTACCGCCACTTCCAGAACGTGAAAGAGGGCGTGGTGGTTCCCGTCAACCCGCCGTCGATTCCCGGTCTTGGCACGACGGGCGGCACGGAAGTGTGGATTCAGAGCAAGGGCGACGCGAGCATTGCGCAACTCGCGGAGGTGGCGCAACAGTTCGTTCAGCAGGCGAGGCAGCGTCGGGAACTCACCGGCGTGACCATGACCTTCAATGCGTCGTCGCGGCAATTGCTGGTGCAGGTGGATCGCGACAAGTCCGAGACGCTCGGCGTGCCGGTCGAAGACGCGTATAGCACCATGCAGACGATGTTCGGCTCGCTGTATGTGTCGCAGTTCAACCGCTCGAGCCGGCTGTGGCAGGTGATCTTGCAGGCGGAACCTTCGTACCGGTCAAAGCCCGCCGACATCGACCAGATCTACGTGCGCAGCAAGACCGGCACGATGCTGCCGATCTCGTCGGTGGCGAGCTACCAGTTTGTCGTCGGCCCCGATCTGGTCACGCGGTTCAACAATTTCCCGGCGATCAAGATCACGGCGAATGCCGCTCCCGGATTCAGTACCGGGCAGGTGATCTCGACACTGGAAGAACTGGCGACGCAAATGCCGCCCGGCTATGACGTCGCCTGGAGCGGCGAGGCTTACGAGGAACGGCAATCGGGCGGCACGTCGGGGCTCGTCTTCGTGTTCGGCCTGGTGATGGTTTTCCTCATCCTCGCCGCGCAGTATGAGAAGTGGTCATTGCCGATCGGCGTGCTGATGGCGGTCCCGTTCGCGCTCTTCGGCGCACTGCTCGCCATCCTGCTACGCGGACTGAGCAACGATGTGTACTTCCAGATCGGGCTGACCATGCTGGTCGCACTCGCCGCCAAGAACGCGATCCTGATCTTCGAATTTGCTGTGCTGAACCGGGAGACGGGATCGTCCGTGTTCGACGCGACCATGACGGCGGCAGAAGAGCGGTTGCGTCCGATCGTGATGACGTCGCTGGCATTCATTCTCGGCTGCGTGCCGCTTGCCATCGCGACGGGCGCGTCGGCTAACAGCCGCCATTCGATTGGCACCGGGGTGATCGGCGGCATGCTCGGCGCGACGGTCATCGCCGTGTTCTTTATCCCCATGTTCTATTACCTGCTCGAATTGATGTCCTCGCGCTCCCGCGGAGGAAAGCAGACGCCGGACCGGGGGACCGCCGAGGTCGGCTCAGGCTCAACGGCGGCACCCGGGTCCGGCTCGTCGCACCGAGCGCCGTCGGCACCGCAAGAAGGTGAATGACATGCACGGGACGGTACTGGCGCGTTTGCTCGCTTTCGCTGCGCTGCTTGCGCTGGGCGGCTGCCTGCTTGGTCCCGACTACGTGCGGCCCAAGGTGGAAGTGCCTGCCACTTATCGCTTCGCGCAGGGCGAGGCCGCCGAGATTGCCAACGTGACGTGGTGGGAACAGTTTCAGGATCCTGTGCTCGACCAGCTTATTGCAACCGCGCTGCTGGAGAACCGTGATGTCAAGATCGCGGCCGCGCGGGTCGACGAGTTTCAAGGCCAGTTCGTCACGACGCGCTCCGGACTCTTTCCACAAGTGGGCGCGGGCGCGGATGCGTCTCGCCAACGCGCGTCGCAGGCGGCGGGGATACCCATACCGAACGGCATCAGTCCCATCTACAACCAGTTCGACGCGACGTTGTCCGTTGCGTGGGAAATCGATCTTTTCGGCAAGGTTCGCCGCCAGACCGAAGCTGCCCGGGCCAACCTGCTGGCAAGCGAGGAGGGCCGCCGGGCCACGATTCTGACGCTGGTCAGTTCCGTCGCTTCCGCCTACATCAACTTGCGCAATCTCGATCGGCAACTGGAGATTGCCACGGAAACGGTGAAAAGCCGCGACGAATCGGTGCGCGTCTTTACGGCGCGATTCAAGGGCGGCGAGGTGTCGCAAATGGAACTGGCCCAAAGCCAGTCGGAGTACGAGGCCGCGAAAGCCACCATTGCGCAGATCGAAATGCAGATCGCCCAGCAGGAAAACGCGTTGTCCGTGCTGATCGGCAAGAATCCGGGCGCCATTCTGCGCGGTCGCGAACTGTCGGCGATGGGTGAGCCGCCGATTCCGAACGGGCTGCCCTCCGAGTTGCTCGAACGCCGTCCGGATCTGCTGCAGGCCGAGCAGGCACTGGTTGCCGAAAACGCCCTGATCGGTGCGGCAAAGGCGCTTTACTTTCCGTCCATCTCGCTGACGGGGCTGTTCGGTACGGTCAGCGCGCAATTCTCGAATCTGTTCACCGGCCCGGCTCGGGTCTGGTCTTTTGCCGGCAGTGTGACACAGCCCATCTTCACGGCGGGCAATATCTCCGGGCAGGTGCGGCAGGCCGAGGCGCGCCAACAGGAAGCGCTGTTCTCCTACGAAAAATCGATTCAGGTGGCGTTCCAGGAAGTCGAGGACGCGCTCATCTCCGTGCAGAAGACCCACGAGCAGTTGACCGTGGTGGGCAACCAGGTCGAGGCGCTGCACACCTACGCCCGGCTCGCGCGTCAGCGTTACGAAGGCGGTTATACCAGCTACATCGAAGTGCTCGACGCTGAACGAAGCCTCTTCAACGCACAACTGAGCTATACGCAGACGCAGGGGGCCGAGCTGACGTCGTTCGTCAGCCTCTACAAGGCGATGGGCGGCGGCTGGGTTCTCGATGCGGAGAAACGGTCGGTTCCCCCGCCCGCACCATCGACGCCGGCGGACACCGCGCCCGTCGCGCGCGGCGCGGCCCCGACCGGCGAACCGGCGGTCGCCCTGGAGGCGAGATGACACGCCAGGAGATCATCGCGTGCGAGGAGTGCGACCTGCTTCAGCTTGCAGCGCCAGTCACTCCCGGCAGCTCGTTGCGTTGCCGCCGGTGTCACGCCGAGCTGAGAAGGGGACGCACCAACGGCCCCGAATATGCGCTCGCATTTACGCTCGCTTCGGCGGTCCTGATCGTCATCTCGAACGTCTTTCCGATCGTCGGTTTGTCGCTCAACGGCAACCTCGTTCAAACGACGCTGGCCGGCTCGGTCCGCATGCTTTACAGCCACGGCACCTGGCCGCTCGCGGTGCTGGTCTGCCTGACGACGATTCTCATGCCGGTGCTGCAGACCGTGGCGATGCTGTGGCTGCTCGTGCCGTTGCATCTGGGGCGAGTGCCTTGGCGCTCGGCCGAAGGCTTCCGGCTGTTTCAACTGGCGCGGCCATGGGGCATGACCGAGGTTCTGATCCTCGGTCTGCTCGTCGCGCTCGTCAAGCTGGCGCACGTCGCGAAGGTCGTGCCGGGCACGGCGTTGTGGTCGTTCGTCGCGCTGATGCTGCTGCTTGCCGCAGCGTCGGCGGCATTCGATCCGCGTGAGATATGGTCGCGCATCGGCGCCGGAAGAAATACCGGGAACGCCTGGGCGCTGCCTGCGTTGAAGCTCCGGCGCCGTGCGGTGACGGCATCCGCCTATGGGCTCGTGCTGTGCGAAGAGTGCGGGCTGCTGGTCGGGAATCCGGCGCGCTCGGGCCTGCACGAATGCCCGCGCTGCAGATCGCACTTGCATATTCGCAAGCCCGCGAGTCTCTCGCGGACGTGGGCCTATCTGATGGCCGCGATCGTGCTGTATATCCCGGCGAATGTGCTGCCGGTGATGAACACGAGTTCACTCTTCGGCGCGCAGAAAGACACGATCATGAGCGGTGTGGTCTATCTATGGGTATCCGGTTCATGGCCGCTCGCTGTTCTCGTGTTCATCGCGAGCATCATGGTGCCGATGCTCAAGATCCTGGGCCTCGCATATCTGGCGGGCTCCACCCAGCTTCATTCGCAATGGCTTCCTGAGCAGCGCACCAGGATTTACCGCGTGATCGAACTGGTGGGGCGCTGGTCCATGCTCGATATCTATGTGATCACGATGCTCGTCGCGCTGGTGCAATTCAAGGCGCTGGCGACGATCGAGGCCGGCCCGGCAGCGATAGCGTTCGGGGCGGTCGTGGTGCTGACACTGCTGGCGTCGATGTCTTTCGACCCTCGCCTCATCTGGGACGCAGCGGGGAGAAATCATGTCGGGGCCAAATGACGAGCCTGATGTCCCCGAGCTGCCCCCGGCGGACCCGATTCCGCGCTCGCGCTGGCGCATGCAACTGGTGTGGCTCGTGCCGATCGTCGCGGTGCTGATCGGCGGATGGCTGGCGACGAAGGCCATATTGGAGCGCGGCGAGATGATCACCATCAGCTTCAAGACCGGCGAGGGTCTTGAAGCCGGGAAAACCAAGCTCAAGTTCAAGGATGTCGACATCGGCGTGGTCGAAGCGGTGAACCTGTCGCCGGACCACAGGAACGTCGTCGCAAAGGCCGAGGTCGCTCGCGACGTGGCGAATCTGCTCGTCGACAACACGCGGTTCTGGGTGGTTCGCCCGCGCATTTCAGGCGGCACGGTCTCGGGGCTCGGCACGCTTCTGTCTGGCTCGTATATCGACGTCGATGTCGGCAACGCGCGAAAAATGCGTCGCGATTTCGTCGGACTCGAGGACCCGCCAGTCTTTGCGAGCGACGTACCGGGGCACGAGTTCACGTTGAAAGGCTCGGGACTCGGCTCGCTGGACGTGGGTACGCCGGTCTATTTCCGCCGGCTTCGGGTCGGCCAGATCGCCTCCTACCAATTGGACCCGGATGGCCGGGGTGTCACGCTGAAGGTGTTTGTCAATGCACCCTACGACCGCTTCGTGAGAACCGATACGCGCTTCTGGCACGCAAGCGGGGTGGACATGACCGTCGATACCAACGGTGTGCGTGTCGAAACCCAGTCGATCGTCTCCATCATCATCGGTGGGGTGGCGTTCGAGTCGCCGCCGGGGTCGCAGGAAGAGACCAACGCCGCGCCCGACACACAGTTCACGCTGTACGAAACGCGTGCTGACGCGATGAAACAGCATGATCGCATCGTCGATAAATACGTGGTGAATTTCGTGGATTCGGTGCGCGGCTTGACGGTTGGCGCGCCTGTCGATTTCCGCGGCATCGTGATAGGGGAAGTGACGGCAATCTATACGCGCTTCGACCCGGTGCACAATCGTTTCAGCATTCCCGTCGAAATTCAGATCTATCCGGAGCGTTTTACGTCACGCTACCAGAGCGGCCGCGCCGGGGGGCGTATCACCGACGACCCGCACGGAATTGCGAACTATCTGGTGGAACACGGATTCCGCTTCCAGCTCAGGAGCGGCAATCCGCTGACGGGCCAGCTTTACGTCGCGCTCGACTATTTCCCGGATGCGCCCACGGCGACGATAGACTGGAGCAAGTCGCCGCCGGAATTGCCTGCGATACCGCGCACGCTCCAATCGCTACAGGACTCCGTCACGCGGTTGCTGGCCAAGCTCAATACCATTCCGTTCGAGGGGATCGGCAACGATGCGCGCACGACTATACGCACGACGAACGCCCTGATTTCCCAGCTCAATACCGAGGTCGTGCCAAAGGCTCATGACACGCTGACGTCGGCGCAAACCGCGCTCGATTCCGCGAACAGCGCGCTGCAACCGGATTCGTCGTTGCAGCAATCCACGGAAGACGCGATGCGCGAATTGACCCGCACCGCCGCGTCGCTTCGCACGCTCGCCGACTATCTGTCGCGGCATCCGGAAGCGCTGGTTCGCGGCAAGTCGGAGGACAAACCATGAGATACGCAAGGGCCTGCTTCATTCTCGGACTGGTCACCGTGCTGCTCGGCGGATGCAAGTCGCCATCGGCCAGTTTCTTTGCGCTGGGCCCCGACCCGTCGCTCGCCAGTTCCGGCGCGACGAGGCCCGTCTCCGTGGTGATCGGTCCTGTCACGGTGCCGGACATGGTCGACCGGCCGCAGATCGTGACGCGGGTCGGCGACAACGAAGTAGCGGTCAATGAATTCGCCCTTTGGGCGCAGCCGTTGAAAGGCGATATTGCGCGCGTGATTGCCGCTGACCTTGGCGCGCTGCTGAACTCGCAGCAAGTGTCGGTCTTCGACAGAGCTTACGACCCGCTGACGGTATGGCATGTGCGTCTCGATGTGATGGGCTTCGAGTCCGTGCCAGGGCGGGACGTAACCGTCGATGTGCAATGGGCTGTGCGCCCACCTGGGAAGACGCGCTCGGTCGTGGGCCGCTCCGTTGCTCGCGAGATCGTGTCCGGCCCGGGTTTCGATCCGATTGTCGCGGCTCATGATCGCGCGCTGGCGTCGGTCAGCCGTGATATTGCGGCGGCGGTACAGGCGAGCGGCTTTCAGTGACATGGTTGCCTCGGCAGCATTCGTCAAGATTGTGAGGCTCGTGCCGATCGAAGTGGTCGACTGTGGCCTGATGAACGCCTCGACGGGCAAAGGCGGAGGCAATGAACCTACCTGCTGCCCTCCGATGGAGAAATAGGACCTTGGTCCGATTGGCAGATATCTGAACTCCCCACACCATGAAAATAAAATCGGATAGTGCGGCTTGATGCAATCGCGCTCCCATGTGGCATTGCGGCAAGGGCTGCCGCGACTGCTCCGCCGTTCCGCCCAAATCTGCGCGAAAAAGCGCACAACCCGACTTTCGGGTAAGCATGTTGGCGGCGGCGCTAAAAGAGCGCGCGAACCGCACGGTCATTGCCACGGGCTGTGCTCGCCTCGTGCACCCTTCAGGAGTCGCCGAATGGACGCAATGACGAAGTAGTCCCGCAGTCTGGACATTGCCTAGAGCAACTGTCAAGGAGCGACCATCATGGCTGAACTGCTGCTTGGAAATGTGGAAGAAACCGTCTCTGATGAGGAACTCAGCGAGTTCCTGATAAGGTATGGATTTCCTCAGTGCAGTGCGATCCGACGTATTGCCGGTGCAGGCTCGCGGCCGGCGGCGTTGGTGATCTTCAATGACGCGACTGCCGACGGGCTGCGAAAACTGCAGTCGCGTATTCACAACATGTACTGGAAGAACCGCACGATCACGGCGCTGCTTCTTCCTGAGCGTGACGAATCATAGATAGCGGCTGGAGCGGGACATGGGTCTGCTGTCGTGGTTATTGACCGGAAAACGCACACCTGCAGAAGGCGATGTCCAGCAGACGAAGGAAATCGTCGATCGGATCGTCAAGCTCAGTCCGCAATTGCGTCTCGCGCGTGACTACGAGGCACGTATGGCGCCCGCCGTGCACAAAGCGATCGATTATCTGACGCGCCTCGCGGAAGAGGTGCCGGCCGCGTGTGAAGCAGGCGCGGCTGCCTGGACAACGGACCCGTACATTCACGCTTTCTTTGCCGCGCCTGAAGATGTTTGCCCGGTCTTTAGCCACTCGGAGGCGGTGCGCGCCTACTTCCGCGATCACCCTGAGGCGGAGGAAGCCTTCGCCGTACTCGGAATGGCCATCATGGAAAAGCGCATTCTCGGCGTGGCGCAACATGGAGCAACGATCCGGGCCGACGTCTTGCAGACGAGCGTCAGCTTTAGCGATCATCAGGTGCGCGTTTGAGGTGTGTCGGAAGCCGCACTTCGGCGGGAAATTGTTCTGCGGGTCATCGATCAGCTTGCGCTGGAGGGAATCAGCAAAATCGAGGCGGACGGGTCACGGCGTGATTCGCTCGAACAGGAGCGGGCGCTACTCAGGACACGCCTTGCGCTTCTTGAGCGGCAGGGGGCAGGGGTGCGCTCGCTGCTGGGCAGCGAAGCGTCGTGCGGCCCGGCGGAAGTCATGCGCCTGCAGGCGCGGATCGACGAGAATAATCAGGCTCTGACGAGTCTCGGCCTGAAGACCGATGCGCTAGAGCGAGAGCTGGATGTGATTTGCGGCGTGCTGTCGTCACCGGACTCACATTTCTACGTCCTGAAGAAGACATTCCGGCTGGACCGATTGAACGTCATCGTGGAGGAAGCGGGCATCCGCCCGGCAGAAGAAATAGAGTTTCGGATAGCCCGTTTGCCTGCGAGTCCAGATACGATGCGCGCCTATGCGATGGTGCGCTTTCAGCGTAGCAACCTTCTGCCCGTCCGCAACATGTTGACGGAAGCCGGACGGTTGCTGATTTGACGGAAGGCCTCTCATGCCCCGCGCCGGGCACCTCGTGAAACAGGCTTGTAGGTGAAAATACGACACGCCAGGCTCGACTGCCAGGAACGATGTCGAACTACGTCATGAAGCAAATGCAGGAGCAGGCGCTTACGGCGCCTGCAAGGCTATTTGCTGGCCTGAGGTTCGACGGAAATTGCAACAGCCTCGTTGTAGACCACTTCCATCTGATCGCCTTTTTTGATTCGCTTGAGCTGCTCGGGATCCTGCACGACCAGGTCCAGAGAATTGCCTTGCGGGCCCTTCAATGTCACGACGCCAGTGTGAGTGTTGATCGCGGTGACATTGGCCACGACAGTGACCTCTCGGGCAGCGGTACCTCCCGGCTTCGCGCCGAGTGGCGTACGCTCCAGCGTCTGATTTTCCTTGGCGGCCAGAGGAGCACCACCCTTTTTAAGTGTGACGGTAAGCGCCTGTGAGTATTCAGCAGTGACCACATCACCGATCTTGAGCTGGTCGAAGTTGCGCGCTTCTTCACCCACCACGAGCTGCACGACCTTTCCTTTGGCATCCTTAAGCCAGACGGTTCGCGTGGCCGGTTCGATACCCACTACAGTCGAGGTCGTCTTGACCGTTCCAGTCACGGATACCTTGCCGGGCGCGCTCGTGACGGCCACTTGTGGCTCCGTCTGTGCGAAGCCCGTGTTTGTGAGAGCCACGAGCGTCGCCACGATGATGAGTTTGCTGTTTCTCATGCTGCTCTCCTTTTACGCATACGCGCACACTGTTTTGCGGCCTGATTGGCCGCCTTTTCCTTCATGACGGAGGCGCGTCGCGCTGCCTTTACGATGCCGCTCACTTGATCGTGTAGCCACGACCTTCCATGCAAGCGGCATAGGCACGGTTGAAGGTGTCCATAGCGCCTTGCGACTGCGACTGCGCGGATGTCGCCGCAGCGCGCCGGTTTTGCCGGGCGCGCGAGCCGCCGACCATCGTTCCGGCCGTGGCGCCAATCGCCGCGCCTTTTCCTGCGTCACCGGCTATGGCTCCGATCACCGCTCCGCCGGCCGCGCCACGCGCCGCGCCTTGAACGCGTTCGCCTCCGCCCACTGCTGGTCCAGAAGGCGGTGGCGGGGCGTTGGCCACGGCAGTTGGATCGACTCCGGTGTTAGTCTTGGCCCACGAATAACATGCTCCGTCGTCCTCCTGCTGTTTTTGCTGGCTTTGACCCTTGGCGGGATAGGCGACCGGTTTTCCCTGCGCGGCGACGTCAACTGATATCCATGCGGCTAACGTGGCAAAAACGCAGTACTTCGTTAACGTATTCACGACAACTCCTTGCTTGAGCCCACGCTAATGCAGGTCACCGGCCACCTGAATGCGTTGCCGTAACCGACACCGGTCATGGCAATTCTGCCCGGATCTCGCGCTGGGCGATGTGTGTGCAGCACGGCAGGTTGGCTTTTATCATTGCGTTCCCGTCATACCGCGCGCAATCGGACCAAGGTCGTATTTGCCGTCCGGCACCTCGTCAGTCTCTGAGTCGATGATCTAAGACCAAGGTCCGATTGGTATCGCACTGGCGCTCGGCTACGCTTGAGGGTAGAAACGGGCGGGCGACGTTGCCATGCACTGGATCATCGGGCCGCGTGCACCTTTGATGGGGCCCGCACAGGAGACGCCACGTTGACTAACGAACCCAGCGCCACCGATCACCTGGCAACGGATGCGCGCGGGTGGCGCTCAGCCTTTCCTCCCGCACAGTGGCTGCCCACCTATAAGCCGCAATGGCTGGTGAATGACGCGATCGCCGGTGTAACGCTTGCCGCCACAATCCGGCATCTACTGCTATCTCGTCGGCGGACTCTTTTACGCGCTGTTCGGTTCGTCGCGCCAGCTTGCAATCGGCCCGACTTCGGCGATTTCGATGCTGGTCGGCGTCACCGTCGCCGCGATGGCGGGTGGCGAAGCGGCGCGCTGGGCCTCGATCGCCGCACTAACGGCCGTGCTGATAGCTGGCATGTGCGTCATTGCGTGGTTGCTATGTCTCAATTCATTGGTCAATTTCATCAGCGAGACAATACTCCTCGGTTTCAAGGCCGGGGCGGCGCTGACTATCGCCTTGACCCAACTGCCCAAACTCTTCGGAGTGAAAGGAGGCGGAGAGTCTTTCTTCGAGCGAATTGTCGTGCTTGGCGGGCAGATTCCGGACACGAATCTCGCCGTTCTGGCGTTCGGCGTGGTCTGCTTGACGTTGCTGCTGCTCGGCGAAAAATTCCTGCCGGGGCGGCCGGTCGCTCTCGTCGTGGTCGTAGCCTCGATCGTCGTGCTGTCCTTTACGCCGCTGGCCGGGCTTGGCTTCAAGGTGGTGGGCGCGCTGCCTCAAGGGTTGCCCGAGTTCCGCCTGCCGGGGCTGCGGCCACCCGATGTGGATGGCGTCATTCCACTCGCCTTTGCGTGCCTGTTGCTCTCGTATGTCGAGAGCGTCTCAGCCGCGCGCTCGCTCGCCCAGGCCAACGGTTACGAGATCGAAGCCCGCCAGGAACTGCTCGGTCTGGGGGCTGCGAATCTGGCTGCAGGACTATTCCAGGCATATCCGGTCGCCGGCTCTCAGCGCATCTGTACGACGCTGTCGCTGTTTTCGCTGTGCAAGGTGCCAGCGGCAATGCAATTGCTTTTCGGCTCCGCTATTGAGGGAGATAGACCGATGCCCACCCAATCTCGCGTTGCGATACACGTTTTACCGCACTGGTTGATAGGTGTGGCTCTACTGGCCGGAGCAACTGTCGGCTATGCTGGAAACCTGAACTTTCTGAAGGAAACGCCGATCAGTTACATGAGGGAAGCTGACCGGAAAGCACTTAACGACGCCGCGCAGACTGCGCTTGAAACAAAGAAGGATGGCGAAACGTTGGAATGGAACAACGCGGGCACCGGCAACCCCGTATCGATCAAGGGCACGGTGACCCCGCACGATACCTCGCACAAGGGCGATCTAACCTGTCGGACGACGACGCTCGTGGCAATCGCGAAGGGCCAGACGCAAAGCTGGACGCCCACCGTCTGTAAGCACGACAACGGCCCCTGGAAGATACTTAAGCAATGAGTGTCCTGGCGGAGGCGTCCCGTATAACTCAAGCGGCACCGGGGGCGCCACGTCGAGGGCGAGGTCCACAGTGCTCTCCCGTGTTCGTCTTCCCGCCTCGGGGAAAATCAATGAACCGTGTGCGACTGCCAAGTCACGAACTCGCTGCGGAAGTCGGATCCATGGCTGCAATCAATGCGCCGGTCTTCCATTGCGATTGATGCCCAGCCCGCTATTCGTGAATCATTCGGACTGCCGTTCCCGTACTTCAGGCGAATATCCGGGTGACTTCTTTTTGTCATTTTCCATGGCTCCATCCTCTTTTCCTCTTGAAGATCTGGAGTATTCGGAAAATCCAGGAAGGGGTATTGCTGTGAGACCAAGGTCGTATTGTTTCGTACCGCGAGAAGAATCATTGTAGTACAGGAGATACCGATTTGAGAGATGGGAATATTTCTCAATCAAGATTGGCGATCACGATTCATTTATCAACGCACCCGCTCGCAAATGCTGAGGATGGCAAGTGATGCAGCCGGGAGAATTCACTATGGCTCGCGCAGAAAGTAGGATCGTCCTGGCGGTGATTGCTGTATTCGTTACGCTGGGTGGAATGGCGTCGTCGATCCGAGGATCGCTTTACGAGAGCCCGGTTCTTGTTCATATCGGGGTGTTTGCGATGGTGATCGGCGTCGCCTGCTTCGTGCTGCTGCTCCGTCCGGGTAAGTGAGCCGGCCAGTAAAGTGAGAGGACGTAGTGTCGGCCCGTACGACTTGGCGCATCGCGCTCAGTTGTCAGAGCGCTGGATCGAACGGGATCGAAGGATGGACCCGCCAGACTCACGCACCGGGGATTTGCTTCGGAAACACAATGGAGGTCAATAATGAACAGACGGAATTTTGTGCTAAAGGTAGCGGCTGTCAGCGCCGCAGCGAATTTGACGCTCGCGGGCTGCGCCGTGACGCCAGGCAGCGGCAAAAGCCCTGAAACCGATGTCTCGAAGCGCCAGGCGATCGACGCGAGTGTTGACGGTACGTTGACCCGGCTTTTCGCGACGGTCAAGGGCTCGCGCGAACTCGCATCGAAGGCCCAAGGCATCCTTGTGTTCCCGGATGTGAAGAAAGCGGCCTTCATTGCCGGGGCAGAGTATGGCGAAGGCGCATTGCGTGTGGGTGGCACGACAGTTGGCTACTACAGCACGGCGGCTGCTTCATTTGGATTCCAGGCCGGTGCCCAGTCGACGGCAGTCATTTTCATGTTCATGACGCAGGACGTGCTCGACAAGTTCCGCAATGCGGCTGGGTGGTCGGTTGGCAGCGACGTAGCAGTGTCACTCGTGAAAGTGGGTGCGAACGGCACAATCGACACGACATCGGCCTCCTCGCAGGTCGTGGCCCTCGTCTTGACCAATACCGGTCTGATGGCGGACGCTTCGCTCAACGGCGCCAAGGTGACACGGCTGAATCTGTGAAAGTGAAACGCGGCCTTCCCCAGATACGCCAGATTGCCTGACCGGTAATGACGGGCGCGGGGCTGGCCGAGCGCCGTGCGTCCGGTGCGGACGACCTTCGGGCGTGGGCATGCGCGCCGCGCGCTGCGTTCTGGTCATGCGGACTGCGCGATGCGCCTGAACATGCAGCCTTGTCCAACGGCCGTGAACTGTGGAAGGTGGGCTGCATCTGCGCTTTTCTGGGTCTATCGGGCCGTGTCGCGTCTGTTGGCGGCCTCTTTACGTGGAAGCTGCTACGCAAAGCGGGTAGAGATATTGCTTAAGTTCGCCCTTGGCGTCCAGCTAACGTCGACGTTGTTGCGCGGCAAAGGCCATCTGCGTTGCGGTTGCTGCCGCGCCGGCCGGGACCGACGCGCGCGGCCGTCGTCGACGTTATCTCTGCGATTTTCTCGCTGAACGGAAGGCGTGTTCCCCGCCGCAGTCCGTCTCAGCGGTAACGCCGGCCATGAGATGCCAGTGCTCAGCGAAGGCGTCTTACTGGCTCGTACCTCTGTGGGCGACTTCGACCGCGGCGTCTCGCTTCGTTTTCGCTGCCGCTTTCTTGTGGTCATAGACCTTTTTGGCAGCCGCGACTTCCCTGTCGTATTCGCGATTGGCCGCAGCGACTTGCTGGTGCATCCTGACGATCGCATCCGGATGTTCTGCGGCAGTCGATTGGCTCGCTCCAGCATTCCCTTGCGCCCAGACGGACGAAAAGGGGACCAGTGCAACGGAAACGGCCATCACGGCCGCAATCGTGTTTCTCATGGCAAACTCCCGATGTAGTGTCTGCTTCGTTGGCCTGCCGGGGAAGCCGGCGAACTTCCAGCCTACATGCCTTCAGGTAAATCTTGTATCGGACTAAAGTCCAATACCTGCCGGCGCGCATCAGGCTTATTCTTCACCTCATGCAATTTTGCTCGGAGATTGCCATGACGGTTTCAACGGGTATGTCTAGAGGGTTTTGGCCCATTACGTTCGATATTGGACCCACTTCGTACGTTCCCCAGAACTGAAAGGATTCCCGACACGACATTGGCGTGCCTGCGCGCTTCGAAGCGCGGCATCCAGGCGGAAGTGAATGCAAATGAAACTGCTAACGCTTCTCGCGTGACAGTTGCTTTAAGTCATATCGCAAGTTGTTCTGGCGAATGGTCAGGCGATGGGGGCCTGCGTTCAGCGTGAGCAGGTAGCCGGTCGGTAGTCGACTTCTTCGACAGATCGACAGACGCGGTGGCATGGTTCTGTTCCGGCTACCATGGTGGCGGACGTCCCGCGAATTGCCGCCAGCAGAATCTCGAAGTGACATGCGGGAGACAAGTTATGCTGCTCACACCGATTACCGGGCGGGTGTTGTCCCGAGAGTTGCTCGATGTTCTGATCCGTGCCGGGCTCGTCGCCGTTCTGGCCATTTTCTGTTTCCGGATCTTCGTCCCATTCCTCAACCTCATGGTCTGGGCGCTGATCCTCGCGATTACGCTGTATCCGCTCCAGGTGAAACTTCGGCACAGATTCGTCAGTAAGGACGGTCTGATCGCCACGCTGATCGTCCTTGTCGCTTTTGGCATCATCCTCGTGCCGACCTATCTGCTGGGCGTCGCGGTGGCCGATTCGATCGAGCATGCGATGATCATTTTCAAGAGCGGCAGCTTCCGCATTCCACCGCCTGCGGATTCGATCGCCAGTTGGCCGTTGGTAGGCCAGCGCGTGTACGATTTCTGGCTGCAGGCCTCGACCGACTTGACGGGTCTCGCACAGAAGTTCGCTCCACAACTCAAGGACGTCGGTCTCGCTCTGCTCGGAACGGTTACCGGCCTCGGCGCGGGGCTGCTGTTATTCTTCGTGGCCCTGATTGTCGCTGGCATACTGATGGCGCATGGCGAGAAAGGCCACGACAGCGCGGTGCAGATTGCCTCGCGCATCTCCGGACCTGAGAACGGCCCGCAGATCGTCGGACTTTGCACGGCCACCATCCGCGCGGTTGCACAGGGCGTGGTCGGCATCGCGTTCATCCAGATGCTGTTGATCGGCATCGGGTTCGTGGTCATGGGCATTCCCGGCGCGGGCCTGCTTGCGCTCGCCGTGCTGCTGCTCGGCATCATGCAATTGCCTGCCACCCTGATCACCATTCCGGTAATCATCTTCGTGATCGCCACGCAAGGCGTGACCACCATGACGGTCATCTTCTCCGTGTACGTGTTCGTCGCCGGGCTTGCCGATAATGTGCTCAAGCCATTGCTGCTGGGCCGCGGTGTGGCCGTACCCATGCCGGTGGTGCTGATCGGCGCGCTGGGAGGCATGGTGACGGGCGGCGTCATTGGCCTGTTCATCGGTCCGGTGATGCTCTCCGTTGGCTATCAGCTGTTCTGGCGTTGGGTAAAAGACCAGGGGAACCCGGCGCGCCTGAAAGAAGAGACGCACGCCTGATGCTGCCGGAGCCGCTCCGTGTTCCCTGCGGCACTCTACGGGCGTCCGTGCTGGCTGCTGCTGGCAGCTGGATGCATGAGCGGCTGCATGCGGGTAGGACCGGACTTTCATCCGCAACACGAAAGCTGGGCGGAGCACTGGAGCAGCGCATCAATCGAGCAGGTCACGCAGCAGTCGACACAGCCTGATATCCGGCAATGGTGGCAGATCTTCGGGGACCGGAACCTCGAGAGCCTGATCGCGCAAGCCGATGCAAACAACGGGGATGTGAAGGTTGCCGGCCTGCGCGTGCTCGAGGCCCGTGCGCAACTCGGCGTCGCGCTCGCGGGACGCTATCCGCAGGTTCAGCAGGGCAATGCTGACGTGCTTTACTCGGCGCGCAAGCGCTCGGACGGATTCAATCCTCGCTCGGGTGGCTACTGGCAGTACGGTGCAGGCCTGAGTATCGGATGGGAACTCGACTTCTGGGGGCGGTTCAGCCGCGCGATCGAGTCCGCCGACGCCGCGTTTTTTGCTGCGCAAGCCAACCGCGATGTGGCGCTGGTCCTGCTGCACGCGCAGGTCGCCCAGACCTATTTCACGCTGCGCACGGCCGAGGCACGCCTGCGCATCGCGCGCGAGAACGCCCAGTTACAAAAGCGCAGCTACGAGATTGCGCAAAAGCTCTTCAAAAGTGGCGAGACCGATGAACTGGACCTACAGCAGGCAAAGACGCAGTATCTGGGCACACTGAGCAGCGTCCCGGATCTTGAAAGCCAGATCGTGCTGGCGAGTCACGCGCTGGCCGTCCTGATGGGTCGACCTCCGGGCCCGCTGCCAGAACTCGAGGTGCAGTCCGGCAAGGAAGGGGTGGTCCCGCTAGTGGACCATGCCGTGCTGCAGGACGTGCCGGCCAATCTGCTTTTGCGTCGCCCGGACGTTCGCGCCGCAGAGTATCAGATGGCCGCGCAGTCCGCGCTCATCGGCGTGGCGAAAGCCGATCTGTATCCGTCCGTGTCATTGCTGGGTTCTCTTGTGTGGAGCGCGAGTTCGCTTACCGGCTCACCAAACACGCTGGCTTTGGTAGCCGGACCCAGTATCACCTGGAACGTCTTCGATCACGGCAGGATCACCAACAACGTGCGCGTGCAGGACGCCCGACTGCAGCAGTTGACGGTCACCTATCAGAACATCGTGCGCGAAGCAGCCCGCGAGGCCGACGACGACGCCACTGCGTTGATCGCCGCGCTGCAGCGGGACGCGATCCTGAACGACGCGCAAGGGGCCGCAGGGCGCTCGCTCAAGCTCGCCAATGCGATCTATCGGGAAGGATACTCGGACTTCCAGCGGGTCCTCGACGCGCAACGTGCACTGTTCGCGCAACAGGACGCCTACATAGTCAATCGCAGCAATGCGGTGGGTGACCTGATTGCGCTTTACAAGGCGCTCGGCGGAGGCTGGCACTTGGACGAGCCGCTTGTCGATCCCGCGACGCGCCGGCAGATGCAGCAACGCACCGACTGGGGCGACCTGCTGGACGAACCGGGTACATCGTCTGCTACCGCCAGCCCGTCTGGAGATGCGCCGCGATGAACGACAAGCCCAAGCCCACCGTCGCTGCGCCGGCGGAGCCTGCCGCCGACCCGTCGGGCAAAGCGATCAAGTGGGTTGTCTGCCTGATCGTCGTCAGCCTGATCTGGTATCTGCTCGCCGACCGCTTCACGCCTTATACGCAACAGGCGCGCGTTCAGGCTTACGTCGTATCCGTCGCTGCGGAGGCATCGGGGCGAGTGACCCGCGTGCTCGTGCAGAACAACCAGGAAGTCAACGCGGGCGACGTGCTCTTCGAGGTCGACAGCGAACCGTACCGGATCGCTGTCGATCGCGCGCGGGCCGATCTCGAGTCGACGCGCCGGCAGGTCGGCGCCAGCACGGCCGGTATCGATTCGGCACTCGCATCCGTGCGCGCGGCCATTGCGAACGAGGTTAAGGCGCGGCAGGATAGCGAGCGTCTGGAGAGGCTGTATCGCGACGACGAGGGCACCGTTTCTCTACGGCGCCTCGAAGTGGCGCGAGCGACGCACGAACAGGCTGAAAGTCAGGTTGCCGCAGCGCGAGCCGAAGTGGAGCGGGCACGCGAACAGCAGGGCGGCAACGAGGCGGAAAACGCACAATTGCGCAGCGCTGCCGCTGCGCTTGAAAAGGCCGAGCTGGATCTTGCGAACACGCGAATCAAGGCGCGCTCAGGTGGCGTCATCACGGATCTGCGCACGGAAGTCGGCCAGTTCGCGGTGGCGGGCAATCCCGTCATGACGCTGATTGCCGTCCGCGACGTGTGGATCAGTGCGGATATGACTGAAAACAATCTGGGGCATCTGCGGTCTGACACGCCCGTGGCGATTGCACTGGATGCCTTCCCGGGCGAAGTTTTCGAGGGGCGGCTTCGCAGTATCGGATATGGCGTGAGCGTGGGGCAGAGCGCGCCGCCCGGCGGTCTGCCTACCGTCCAGAACAGCCGCGACTGGCTACGCCCCGCGCAACGCTTTCCGGTAATCGTCGAGTTCGAAACGGGTGAGAGGGCGCGCCTTCGGAACGTTCGCGTCGGCGGACAGGCCGAGGTGATGGCGTTTCCAGATCCGGGTAATCCGCTCAATCCACTGGGTCGCTTGTTTCTGCACGTGATGAGCTGGGTCTCATACCTTTACTGAACGCATAACTACTGCATTTATGGACGACCCCCTCCGGCTTCCCAGTCGACGCACGCTCCGCGTTGCTACAGGAACGGCAGTTTGCCTCTCGATCAGCTTCGCGCTCGATCTGCCGATTCCCGTCGTCGCTCCGGTGTTCGCCGTGTTTCTTCTCGCGACGCAGAACCGGCCACTGTCGTTCAAGGCAGGCGTGGCTTTCGCAGTCGTCGTCGCGTTGACGACGGGCAGCGGCTTGCTGATCGTCCCGTTGCTTCGTCATTACGCGTTCGCTGGCGTGATGCTTGTTGGCCTCATGCTTTTCCTCGCGTTTTGCTATGGTTTGCGTGGCGGGAACACGCTGGTGTCGACGTTTCTGGTTGCCGGGCTGACGATGATCTCCGCTGCGGGAACCGCTGATTTCCAGCTGGCCGTGACGGTCGTTGGCGCGTTGGTGAAGGGACTGTTGCTTGCCGTGCTGGTGTCGGCACTGACTCACCTACTGTGTCCAGAACCCGTCAGCACGCCGCAAAAACCTGCCGCTCCGGTCACGTCCGACGGCCAGGCCATGCGCATCGCGCTGCGCGCCATGCTCGTGGTCATGCCGGCATATCTGCTCGCGATGACCGATCCGGCGAGCTACATGCCGATCATCATGAAGTCGGTCAGTCTTGGCAGACAGAGCTGCACCACGACGGCTCGCAGCGCAGCGCGCGATCTGATCGGCTCCACGCTGCTCGGAGGCCTGCTCGCGATCGCGTTCTGGTTTGCGCTGAGGCTCTTTGTGAATCTGTGGATGTTCTTCCTGTGGATGCTGCTGTTCGGCTTGCTGGTGGGACGCAAACTCAACGGTGTCAGCCGCACGCGTTATTCACCGGGTTTCTGGCTGAACAGCCTCGTCACGATGATCATTCTGTTGGGCCAGTCGGTGCAGGATAGCGTGGCCGGAAAGGACGTCTATTCGGCGTTCGTAGTTCGATTGGGACTCTTCGTGGCCGTCACGGTCTACGCATGTCTGATGTTGCTCATTTTCGAGCAACGCCGCCGCGTGCCATGACACCGCGGCAACCTGTTTCGGGGCCCAGCGCAAGCATCGGCGTCCCTGCGCGCACGATCAAGGAGGTACTTTCCAATGCGAAATGCGACAAGCGAAGCAGTCGTTCGCCTGCGGGCACGTGAGATCTTGTGGGAATCAGGCAAGACCCTTTGGTACCTGCGTATGATCCTGGCTGGCCTTCTGGTGCTGTTTATGCTGCTGACAGTTGCGATGTATTACATGGGCAACCCCGTGGAGACGGTGAAGAGAACGCCTTCGCCGATGGGAGAAACCGTGTACTTCTGCGCGATCACGGCGCTGACGATCGGGTACGGCGACGTGGTCCCTACCTCGACGTTTGGCCGGATTGACGCGATCTTGCTTGGCCTGATCGGTATGGTGTTCACCGGGCTGATCGTTGCGGCAGCTGTCCGTGGTGTGCAGGAAGCTGGGCGCCGCGCTAGCGTTCAGAGGTAGTCGCCAGATCTTCCTCCAGGAAACGCAGAATCGCTTCCGTGAGCGCTTCGCGGGGATAAGCGTTCTGAGTGACGAATAGCGAGCCGATCGTGGTATGGGTTCGAGCAATAGGCACGGCCAGTGCCCAGTGATCCGCATTGACGTAGCCGAGGAGCGTGCTTCCGGGCACCAGCTGGTCGTAGAAGATCAGCTGGCTGTCGTTGCGCGCATCGACTTGCGAGAGCTTGTCGTAGCTCGATTTAAGTATTGACGATACGCGTTGCGGTTGAGGGAACGTTACAAGCGAGTAGTACCGCAGCTCGCCGGGAAGCGGATTGTGCGCCATCCAGGCCTGGCGTGTAGCGGGTCGCAGGCTTTGCACGGCGCCGCCGTCCCCCGAGTTGCAGGTTGCTCCCGGAAAGTACCGGAGCAGGTCCGCCTGATATTGTTGCGCGTCGTTGGCGAGCGGCGATCCGCCGACTGCTCCAGCCGCACTGACGACGGCCGCTACCCGGCTGCGGATTTCCGGATACGCAACCACAGCCTCCAGGACGTCCGCTGCCCCCTTCGAGTAACCGATCAGCACGAGCCGCGGGGGGCCGTGAGGCAGTGGCATCTTCATAACCGCATCGCGTATCTGGTGTGCATTGTGGGTGGAACTCGACAACCCGTCGACGTCTAGCAGGAGCCCATCATATCCGGACTGGCGTAGCTGTTTCGTGACGGTACCTGGCGCATTTAGCCACGGCTTGAAGCAGTCGTACCCAATGCCGGGAACAACTGCCGCGATGAGGTGCCGCGTGGACTGGCCCAGTACAACCGGTGCGCCCGTGCCGGCCGGTTCGGTGCCTACGCGCGTGAGTGCGTCTTCGCAAGGGCGAAAATCTGGAAGCGTCGGGCCATGCGCTTCCAGTACGGCGCAGTAGATCTCCCGAAACCGCGCCCGCTTATCCTGCACGCCTGTATTAAATGCAGGAGCGAGCATAAGGGGCGGTGTATCCGTCATGTAGGGAACGAGTGGCTTCGCTGCGCACGCTACGAGGGCAAGGCAGGATGCAAGGGCGACGAATCTGGCTTGCCGCCCGGCGCTAAAGTTACTCGCCGGCATCGCCGCTCTCCTTGCGTGCGGTGGGCTCACGCTGCTCCAGGTATGGCACCCAGTCAAGAATATCCACGTTCGAGAAACTGAGCGGGCGCGTCGCGAAGAACATCACGGCTCGGAGTCCGTCGGTGTAATAACGCCCTCCATCCAGCGTCGTTCGCGGGTGTTCCTGCGATGCCGGTCCTACGCCGTACACGAAGCCGAGTTTAGCCAGACCACCCGAATACATCATGTCCTGGACCAGAAAATTTCTGGCCTCGTCGATATCCTCATGGAGCGTGCCGCCGTCCGCATCCAGGTGCGCGAAGCGGCCCCCGACAGGCCGTCCGACCTGCACCAGATACACTGCATCGCCGTTGAAGCGAACGGGCGCGAGCCACGCTCGCAACGAGGTGGAAGGCGCGCCCGCCCCCGCTTCCTTGCGCAGGACGACGTCGGGCATGCGTCCGAAGACCCGTTGCGCCATGTCGTGTTTGCGCATGTCGCGGCGATAGCTACGGCGCACCATGGCCGCCCCAATGTCTCCAAGCGTGCCGATGACAATCACGTTCAACGGATCAGCTGTCGTTGTCGCGTGCTCATCGGTGGCGCAGCAGGGCATCCGTTCGAGCGCGGCACGCAACGAGACAAGATCGCGATAGTCGGTGAAGACAGCTTCGGGATACTGGAACGGCGTCAGCGTGAAACGCGGGTCGACAACATCGTCCGGCACGGGCAGGAACAGGGAAAAGGGAATCAATGTCCTGTTTCCGAGCAGATCGACATTGACGAGTTTGATCTGTCGGTCGAGATTGGTGAAAAGAATCCCCGTGCGGGTTTCGCCGGGCGGAACGGGACTCCGGAATCCGAGCTTGTTCAGATGACTGTCGATGCTATCGTTCGTCGCTCGACCAAGCAGTGTGTGCATGGACCATGCGACTTCGAGCGGAGAGAAGTAGTTGGGATCGGTGCCGGAATGGAGTAGCCATAACGCCTGAGAACTGCGGTTCTCCACTTCGATCCACACCGGCTGGACGTTGCTTCTGGTGAGGTCGGCACCGAACATGCGCTTGCTGTCGTCGGATCCCAGCACGGCCACGCTGATGCGGGTGTTCTGCTTCGTCGCGCTCACCGCACGCTCGCGCAGCGGCGCATCGTCGATGGCGGCCGGCGCAGTCCAGTTCGCGCAGCTCGAGAAAATGAGCGCCAGCGCGACGCTGCCAGCCAGATTCTTCAATACCCGTTGCAACGGTGGCAACCCGCTCATCGTTTTGCTCCGCGGGGCCGACTGTCGAACGTCGCGGCAGCTTCCCACGGGAAGAATGCGATCCCCGACAGCGAGGTAGGTTGGAGGTCGAATACGAGTACCTGGCGATAGCCGTCGGTGAAGTACGGATCGGTCGTGAGATTCTCGGCCGGCTCACTTTGTGAGGCAGCGCCGACTCCCTTGACGAACCCGATCTTCTGGAGATTCTGGGAATAGGCCATGTCCTCCGTCAGTGCCGTGCGCGCTTCATCGACGTCCGGGTCGATCTTGTGCGTCGTGAACGTCGGTGAGTGAAAGGTCAGGCGCACGCCGATGTCCCGGCTGATCTGGCCTACCCACACGGGCTTGCCGTGATAGCGCATCGGGCTTAACCAGAGTCGCAAGTGATTTCGCTGGTGGATCGTGTCGCGCGCTTTTTGCAGAGCGAGGTCCTGTGCCCGGCCGAACAGGTAAAGATCGCTGACGGGTGCATTGATGTAACGCTCGCCTGAAAGCGCGGAGCTGATCGTCTTCATGATTGCGCCAGACCATTTCTGCTCGGTCGGGCTCCACCCGCGGCGCACCAGTGCGGCAAAAGCGTCGTCCAGTCCACCTACGATGACGAGATTAAGCGGATCGGCCTTTTTTGAACCGTCCTCATTGGTCGCGCAACAGGGAAGCGCTTCGAGCGCGGTGCGAAAAGCGTCGTCGTCCGTATAGTTCATGATCTTTTCGGGTGGATAGATATCGCGCCGAAAAACTGCGCTGACGTGATAGTCGGCATGAAAGCCAGGCACAATCATGAGGAACGAAAACGTCCGCGCCTGTTTGCTCGCCACGAGATCCAGTTGGACGAGCTTCGCACCCTCGCTGAGGTTGGTCAGTACATAGCCGGAGACCGTCTGTCCCGGCCGAACAGGATTGCGGAAGGCGAGCACGCGAAAGCGCTGGTCGAGTCCGGCTTTCCCGCCAGGCACGCTACGGTCGCCGAACGCCTCGGCGGCTTCCGAGGCAGGGAAGAACGATGGGTCGAGACCGGGCGACATCAGGAAGTAGCTGCCTCTGTCGTTGTTCTGCACTTCGATCCATACAGGCTGAATCCCCTTGTCCGCGAGCGGCACGCCATAAACCGCTGCGCTTTCTTCAGCGGAAAGCACCGACGCGGAAACGCGGATTCGGCCGTCGCTGCGTGTCACCGCACGGCCCTCGAAACCGATTCCACCTGCGTTCGGCGGCGTGGTGGCGCCGCAACCGTACAACGCGAAGGCGATGACAACTGCACCCAGCAGTCGATTCACAATGCGGTCCATAGCCTAACCTCTTTGCCGCGAGCCAGGGCGGCGCGCCTGCCAGTGGGCTGATGCCGGGCGCTTCCCACGCGACGGCAGATTCACGTTCAGACCTCGTGGCGGCATATCGAGGTAGTGACAGCCGGCGCGTTGTGTCGGCACGCCACTCTCCAGTTTAGTCAGCTTCCGCCCCGTGCAGGCATAAGACCAAAGGGCGATTTACGCATGGGCTCGCAAGCGTCATCGTGTCGAAATCGCAAGGCACGTGCGATTGAAGGGGCTCAGAGGGTGCTGATCTCTCAATGCCCGCGTGGTCGACGGCGACGGCCGCTACGCGTGGTGGCGGTCGTGGTCATCGGCTTGCCTGCTTGCGCGGTGAACACCGATAGGCAGACTCAAGCCTGCAGGCACCTCGGCTTTGATGTTGTGTCGGCGAAGAGGTCGCGGATCTGGCGCAAAAGACGTGGGGCGGCGCGATGCCTGTTCCTGTGAGGCGGATGCTGGTACCAATGATTGATGTACCCGTGCTGTCTCGATGGAAATACGGATCCAACTGAGGGGTAAAGAAATGAAACCGTTACCGCTTCTCGTTGTGGCTGCTGTCACCTTGGCCGCGTGTGCTAGCGAACCGATGCCGCCGGGCGCACAGACGGTCGGTGAAAGTCAGCAGCCGGTCGGCGCGGTCGCTCAATGCATTGCAAAGAAATGGGCGGATCAGTCGCAGCAGCAGGTCATATCGCAGGTCGTTCTCGCGAACAATCAAGCAATGGATGTCTATGTTCCAGGACAGCAGCCGCCGGCCGGCGCTGCCGCGATGGTGCGGCCATCGTGGGGGGGCCACGGCAGGACATGGGTCGGTTTTCGTTCGGCTGCCGGGACGGGGGGCGATGCCGCTGGCGGTATCAACGCCTGCCTTTGAGCCGGCGCAATTCGGCGCCGTATGCGACATCGCAGTCGTTCGTCGGGTTCCTGATAGCCATTGGGCTTTTGCCTCTTTGGCAGAGTAATCTTCCTGCGCGGCATTTTTTCATAAGGAATCCTGCACAATAAATCGCTAATGATGTTTAGCCGAACGCGCCGCTTGTCGTTCGAATTCGCCACGCACCACGAAGCGATCTCCATATCGGAGGCCTCGAACATCGCGTCGCGCGCACGCGAATCGAGGCGATGCGAATTGATTGGTTCCGACGCCAAAGTGGGTCGTGAGAACGTTCCGGCCGAGAAGTGTGCGCGACCCGGTGCCGCCTGAATACCGCGATCTCGCGACAGGGCAAACGAGGTCTTGCCGTGGTAGAAAGCCAACCTGAATTCCCGACCAGGACCGCGACACGTTTCTTGTCAAGTAAGCATGAGTCAATCCGGGCAGTTAAGCCGACCGGAAAGGTGGCGCAGCCGGGTGGTGCGGTGTCCTTCCTGATGCCGGCGGGGGCTCGTCATTCCGAGAAAGGTGTACCGGCGTCTCATGCCTTGCGCGCACGAAGATATCTGAAGAACTCTACGCCTTCCTGCAGGCGCCGTTTCATCATCTCCCAACTCACCAGCATCTCGCGGACGATTTCCCAGATCTTTGTTGGTCTGAAATAAAAGCGTTTGTAGAACTCCTCGACGCCAACGTAGATCTCTTCACGCGACAAGTGCGGATAGCCGATAGTGGAAGCCTGGGTGCCTGCCGAATTGATGAGGGCGACGACCTTCCCTTCATTCAACCATCCGTTCTCGACCGCTTGCTTATGAAGGACGGTTCCCGGATAGGGCGCAGCGAGTGACACCTGAATCGTGTGGGGATTGATCTCTTTCGCGTATTCGATCGTCTTCAGGATCGTTTCGTGCGTCTCTCCGGGAAGCCCAAGAATGAACGTGCCGTGGATCTTGATGCCGAGCTTGCGACAATCGTCACTGAACCGGCGGGCCATATCGGTCCGCAGGCCCTTTTTGACGTTCACGAGAATCTGGTCGTCGCCGGATTCGTATCCGACGAGCAAGAGCCGCAGCCCATTTTCTTTCATCACTTTGAGGGTTGAATAAGGCACGTTCGCCTTTGCGTTGCACGACCACGTCACGCCTAACTTGCCAAGACCACGAGCGATCTCCTCGGCTCTCGGTCTGAGATCCGTAAAGGTATCGTCGTCGAACATGATCTCCTTGATTTCGGGCATGTTGTCCCTGATCCATTTCACTTCTTCGAGGACGTTCTCGACCGAACGCGTGCGGTAGCGATGACCCCCGACCGTATGCGGCCAAAGGCAAAAGGTGCACCTGGATTTGCAGCCTCGCCCCGTGTAGAGCGACAGATACGGATGCTTGAGATAGCCGCTGAAATAGTTCTCTGGCGTTAGGTCGCGCTTATAGATGGGCGAGACGAACGGTAACTGGTCCATGTCTTCGAGAATCGGTCGGGCGTGGTTGTGCATGATCCCCCCGTCGGGCAGACGATAGCTAAGACCGAGAATCGATTCGAACGGGAGGCCCTGTGCGATCTCGCGACAAGTGAAGTCGAATTCTTCACGACACACGAAGTCGAGTGCGTCGCTCGCGGTCAGTGAGCCGTGAGGATCGACGGCGACTTTTGCCCCGATCATCCCGATGAGGATCGGGGGCTTGCGCCGCTTTAAGTGCTCCGCGAATTGAACATCACTCTGGAACGATGGAGAGCTTGTGTGAATGATGACCAGTTCGTATTTCTGAGCAATGTCGAGCGTCGTATCCACCGACAGGCCGTCTGCGGTAGCATCCACGACGCGGCTATCCTCAATCAGCGCAGCGGGCTGGACTAGCCACGTTGGATACCAGAATGATCGAATCTCGCGCTTCGTTTGGAAGCGTGAGCCCGCTCCGCCATCGAAGCCTTCATAAGAAGGTGCCTGCAGAAACAGCGTTTTCATGAATGCCCTCAAAGAGAATGGTCCGCCTGGCCGGGATCAGTCACCCACACGGACTCGCCAGACATCGACGATGTTCGCGAAGTGTTTCGAAGCCTTCAAAAAGATGACAATGACTGGATAGTTGCTTGGGACGTCGTCGTCTCCTGTGAGCCCACGGAAACCGGCGTGCAGGGAGTCGCCGCGTCATCACATTTTCGGAGCCGCACGACAGTTGGCGCGAAGGAGTGAGCCAGCGGCTGTGGCTGGGGAGCAGGAGACAGACCAAGAATACTACGACTTGGGGTCTCCGCATGGCGAAAAAATTGATCTTTTAACCTGTCGGTCGTTACAGCGCAATTACGTTGAAGGTGGAAGGTCGTATAAACCCGGTGTCGATGCCCAGCTTAGCGAAACACACACTTAAAAGGCAACGCCCGCGGCGACCGTACGCCGTGTTTACCGGCGTTAGCGATTCATCCTATACTAAACTATCTCTGCGCCGCCCGAGACCTCACCCCAGACATCAAGCGGCGTCCGGTGCTGCGTGCAGCACCGGACCGTCGTCGAATCCCCTACGGAACGGCCAGCGGCATTAGCGGCACGGATCTGCGCGGTCACAGCGCTTGCTGCTCCAAAGTGGGAGACGAACCATGACGCAAGATCGAGTCAATACAGACGGTGTTCCTGTTGGCAACGGCGAGCACATCAGCCCGGCCGAATTTTTGCTGATGGCAGGCTTTCTTACGTATCGGGCTCCGCTGGCGCCGATCGCTACCCGAGTTGCGGCCCGACGCGTTCTCGATGCCGTACTCGGGGCAGCGGCAGCTCACGGGTTCGCAGATTCGGACGCTCTCGAAACGATGATGGCGTGCGCCGAAAAGTCTTCGCGCATGTCGAGGCTTGCGGAGCAGGCCACCGCCACGATCGGGGATACGGTCGCTTACCTGCACGTGATTCGCTGTGCCGGCGTAACGCTCGAGGTGGACCCGTAAACGCGCTATTCGACAAACGTCCACGCGTCAAGGCTTTTCAGCTTTGTGTCTCCGGACATTGAACTCTGACAAGCGGTTGTGTGTAGCGACGGCGATTGAGCGAAGGGCGTTGTCAGGTTGGCGGTTCGGTCGGGTCAATTGGCGTGATCAAGCAATCGAAATCGCCGTACCAAGAGCGCCGATGCCGGCCAGCGTCATGAGAGGGCAATACGGTACGACCATAGTATGTGGCGCGCGAAAACGACATCATGCCTGACCTGGCCAGACTCGCAATACGAGCCATTCATCGCGCCCGCCCCGAGTCTCAGGGGTATGGTCGCGCTGGGCGCTTAGGTCCACCATCAACCTGACAGAGCCCAGATTTCTCCAGGAAATTTCTCGACTATCGAGTTCCGTCAATCAAGCGACGCGTCGCAGGCGCGATTAAAAGAAGACGCCTTGGCCGGTCGCTCCAATGCAGCGAGCCGTTGTTGCAGTGTCACCAAGCCGAGCAGAGCGAGTGCGAGTCCTGGCGTAAAGTCAGCGTGAACTCCCGCGCGGTCGACAAGGGTGCCCCCCACTGCCGAACCCACGGCAATCGCCACCTGGATAATGCTGACGAACATGGCCGAACCCGCTTCGGGCAAGTCGGTCGTGCTGCGCTGAATCCACACGCTAACGCTAAAGCAAAGCGGCAGCGCGCCGAACGCGATTCCCCAAAGCAGCATCGCTGCAGTCTCGCCGATGGTCGAATGTCCAAGCGTCAACATCGAAGACATCGCGCCCAGCAGCAGTACCATCGCGGCGACAGACTTTTTGAGATGGTCCGCAGGCAATCGCACGAAAAATTGTTTACACACAATGGGTTACGAATGGGGGTTGTAAACTGCTGCGAAGAAGCGTTAACTCTTGGTTTTGCCAAGAGCCGAGAGTGGTGTGGACGACGAATACGAGCCGTTGAGTTTGCAAGACGCGTTTGGGGACCTGAAGGATCCGCGTGTACGCACTCCGGAGCATGATCTGACGGAAATGCTGGTGGTTGCACTGGCGGCGATCCTGTCGGGTGCCGACACCTGGGTGGGGATCGCTTTGTGGGCGCAAGGACAACTGGAGTGGCTGCGCCGGTACTTGCCGCTGCGCAACGGGATTGCCTCGCACGACACGTTCGGGCGCGTATTCGCGGCGCTTGATGCGCGGCAGTTCGAGGTGTGCTTTGTGCGATGGGTAAGCGGCATTTGTCCTGCAGTCGCGGGCCAGGTGGTGGGTTGCCAGCGGGAGATCGCGGCGAAGATCGTGGCTGGAGGTGCCGACTATGTGCTTGCGGTCAAAGGCAATCAGCCTGCCTTGCATGAAGCAATCGTGCAGCTGTTCGATGCACGGCGCACACAGTCTTTGCGCAGCGTGCGCTTCGCTGAGCACTGTCAGACAGGCAAGAACGTGCACGGAAGAATCGAGACGCGCCGATGCGTTGCGACCGACATGATTGACTGGCTGGATGAGGACGGCAAATGGGCCGGCCTGCGTTCGGTGGCGATGATGGAGGCCACCCGCGAGATCGAAGGCCGCGTTTCGCTGGAACGGCGCTACTACGTGAACAGCCTGCCCGCTGACCCGAAACGGATCAACGAGACGGTGCGCGCCCACTGGGCCATCGAAAACAGCATGCATTGGGTGCTCGATGTCGCCTTTGGCGAGGATCAATGTCGTGCCCAGGTGGACAATGCAGCACAAAACTTCGCGATCCTGCGCCGCATCGACAAAGCCACCAAGGTCGGCATAAAGAACAAGCGGCTCAAGGCCGGATTCGATGAACACTATCGGGCTCGAGTGCTTGGAATGCAGGTCTCTTGATGCGATTGCCCTGTGTCGGAGGCGCTGACGACTTGCTTATCGGATTAGTATGCTCTACAGGGCGTTGCTGCCGGGCGAAGCCAGACTGCCAGGTCGTCGCCATACAATCGCATCTACCAAGACCAGAGCCGGGTAGACGCCCTGTCTACACATCTTAGCGCGTTGCGCGAGCAGCTGGGACACTAAATCTGAGCACCGGGCAGCCTGACCACCTGGGCGCAGCCGCCTGACGACTTTTCTTGTATGCGCGACAATACCGCTTTGCGGCGTTGCGCCGTACCGGGAAAATCGTCGGGGGCAAGGTGAGTAGCAAGGTTGAGATATTGGTCGTCGATTCGCTTTCAGACGTGCCTGCGGACGAATGGAACATGCTCGCGGCGGGCAATCCCTTCGTGGCGCATGAATATCTGTCGGCAATGCACGATACGAAATGTGCATCCAAGTCGACAGGCTGGCAGCCAACATATCTTCTGATGCGACGCGGAGGCCAGCTCGCTGGTGCCATGCCGTTGTACCTGAAGTCACATGGCCGTGGCGAATACGTTTTCGACCACGCCTGGGCAGATGCTTTCGCGCGACACGGTGTCCAGTATTACCCTAAACTCCTTTCTGCAGTGCCATTTACGCCTGTCACTGGCCCGCGGTTGCTTGCGCGGACTCATCCCGACAAGGTGGTGCTGGCGCGCGGAGCCATCGAGTTTGCTAAGCAGCTCGAGGCGTCGTCAATCCATATACTGTTCTCACACGAGGATGACCTTCAGGCCCTGACTGACGCTGGTTATATGCTACGGGAGGGTGTCCAGTTCCACTGGGAGAATTTCGGGTACCAGACCTTCGACGAGTTTCTTCTCAAGATGTCGCACGACAAGCGGAAGAAGGTGAAACAGGACCGACGTCGGGTCCACGACGCCGGCGTTACCTTCCGGTGGTTAAGAGGGCGGGAAATTGGACCGGCTGACCTCGATTTCTTCTACGAGTGCTACGAGAACACCTATCGCGAGCACTGGAATCCGCCATATCTGACACGCAAATTTTTTGGTCAGATTCACCGAACTATGTCGGATGCGCTGATGCTTGTTATCGCTGAGGTGGATGGGCAGCGGCTTGCGGTCGCACTCAATGTGGTTGCCGGGGACACGATGTACGGTCGTTATTGGGGTACCAAGGAATTCGTATCAGGCCTTCACTTTGAGACTTGCTACATGCAAGGCATCGAATACTGCATCGAGCACGGGTTGCATAGTTTTGAGGGCGGAGCGCAAGGTGTACACAAAATGTCGCGCGGACTGATGCCCACGCCGACATGGTCCGCGCATTGGATTGCCGACCATAGATTTGCTCATGCCATCAGCGAGTTTCTTGACCAAGAGACCGCGGCGATGGATGAGCATATTGACGAACTTGAAGCGCATACACCGTTCAAGCGTCATCAAGCTCCGTCATCAGACTCCTGATGTCTTGACGCATCGGTGAGTCCGCCGCTGCGCCCGAGTATCCTGTCGCTTCCAGACACTTTTCAAGAGTATCGCGCAGTTTCGCAATTGTACTCATCTGGATGAGCGACCTTGTCGTTCAGTTCCGCGACCTTATTCTTCAAGATTTGTTCAACACTGAGCTTCCTTAACCGGCTCATGACTCGATGATAAGCGTCTTGCGAAACAACGTTGGCGTGTCCCAAGTCGTCAGCCACGGCCATGGCAATATCTTCGTATGCTAGCGATAGGCCCTCGCGTTGGCAGCCTCCCCTGATGTATCGCGAAATCGGCTTCACACACGCCGCATTTTTTCAGTAGCCCAGAACGGTCCTCGTTGATGTATCGTTTGACAGCCGACGCGAGACTTATTGGTACAGGAAAGGCGCGTCGATAGCCAAATTTTTGTTGAGACGGGACTATTGAGATATGAGTCTCTCCCGAGCTAACAGCCTCATCAATAATTGCGTCCAAAAACTGTTCAACGTTGAAGCTGTTGACACTCGCACGCCGCCAACCGAGACCTTCAAATAATCGCAATAGAAGGTCATTCCGTGCTGCTGCATACGGACCTTGGGTTGACCAGAAGACCTGACGGATTTTCTCAAAATCTTCGTCGGTCGCCCAGTACTGCCTATCGCTTGTACGCGATGAAGTACCTACGTTTTGGAACAGTTTTGGGTATCGTTGCTTGTCTCCTCGCAGGCTCTTATGTCCTGTGTTGCGGAGTCGTGGTAGTGATGAGCGCACGGTGTGCGCGGCAGAATTGCCGACAAGAGACTGTATTAGTAATCCGTCCTCTTGGGCCCACGTTAAAAATTCATAAATGACCCGCAGGCGTGCGTTCGCGGTTCGCTTTGCACTTTCTTCGTTCCTAGAGCTCGAACCGCGTCCTGGCAATCAAGGCCCTGGCACACAAGCTTGCGCGGGCGTGCCACCACATGCTGCGAGACCAGAAGCCCTTCGATGTGCACCTGTGTTTCGGGAAACGGTTTGGCCAGGGGCGATGAGCCAGCGGAAGGGACTGGTGTGAAGCCACCCGAATGATTTGGACGCCCGCTGCGCCATCTGAACGGATGCAGAACGCTGAATCGCCCAGGCCGTGAGCCATCAAAGGACTGGCGTCGTCGTCATGGCGATAGCCACAGGGAATGCAAACACCCCCTGGACACGGTCTGGCACCAAAGTTTCTCTGGGGCGGCAACTGCCGCCAGGGCAGTCGCGGAGCATTGCGACAGGCTTGATCCCGACGGGTGTCTGGTGCGATTCGGTTCGCAACCAACGAGTGAGAAAACGGGCGCGGTTATTGTTTGCACGAATGAAGGTGGCGCACTGTAGTCGCTGTGAATTGACGCAACTGTTTGCGACGTACTTCTTTTACCCTTGACTCCGGCCGGCTAATGATGATCATGTAGCCGGGCGCGGCCGCCGCGAGCTTGCCTGAACGCGGATCGGTCAGCGTGACGAATTGCGGCGCCCAGCCGGTGTCGGCGACCGCACATTGGGTCGCGTAGAGCGCGCTCAAAAACTCGTGCCGCAGAAACGGGGTAGGCTGCGACTGCTGCGCAAGCCGGGCGTTCCATTCGCGGCGTCCACCTCTGAGGGCGAGGCCAGAATGCCCATGCGATAATCAAAACGTTGCTGGTTCAATCTGTGTGACTGTTCCCAATGAGCGACGCGGCGCGGTCAGCGGTGCGTCGTTCGTTTATCCGATTTGTCCGTTCCGTCGAGCTATCCAGCCGCGGTACTCGCAAGCCGCGTGGCTTGCCTGTCGATCCTGCCATGAAGACCCGAATCGCTCTTGCTCAAATCAATGTCACCGTCGGCGATTTCGCCGGCAATGTCGCGAAGATTGTCGCTGCTGCGCGCGCCGCGCACAACGATGGTGCGAAGCTGCTGATCGCACCGGAACTCGCGCTCTCCGGCTATCCGCCCGAAGACCTGCTGCTGCGTCCCGCGTTCTATACCGCGAGCGCGGCGGCGCTGGCCGATCTCGCCGCGCAGCTCAAGCCGTTCGCCGGCTTGCATGTGATCGTCGGCCATCCGCTGCGTGACGCGGCGCACGGCCATGGTAATGCAAACGCGCCGATCGAGCGCGGCGTGCCGCCGGTCGATACGTTCAACGCGGCGTCGTTAGTCGTCGACGGGCAGGTGGTCGGCACCTACCGCAAGCAGGATTTGCCGAATACCGAAGTGTTCGACGAGAAGCGCTACTTCGCGTCCGACCCGAAGCCGTTCGTGTTCGAACTGGAAGGCGTGAAGTACGGCGTAGTGATCTGCGAAGACGTATGGCATGCATCGGCTGCGCAAATGGCGAAGTCGGCGGGCGCGCAAGTGCTGCTGATTCCGAACGGCTCGCCATACCATCTGAACAAGGAAGCGGTGCGCGTCGATATTCTGCGCGCGCGGATCCGTGAGACCGGCCTGGCCATGGTCTACGTGAACATGGTCGGGGCGCAGGACGAACTGGTGTTCGACGGCGGCTCGTTCGTGCTCGACGAAAAGGGCGAACTGGTCGCGAAGATGGCGCAGTTCGAGGAAGGCAATGCGATCGTCGAGTTCGACAACGGCAAACCGTTGCCTGCCGCGATCGCGCCGGAGCTCTCGCTGGAAGCGCAGGTGTACGCGGCGCTCGTGATGGGTGTGCGCGACTACATCAACAAGAACGGCTTTCCGGGCGCGCTGATCGGTCTTTCCGGCGGCGTGGATTCGGCGCTGGTGCTGGCCGTCGCGTGCGACGCGCTCGGCGCGGACCGCGTGCGCGCGGTGATGATGCCGTCGCGCTATACCGCGGACATCTCGACCACCGACGCCGCCGAGATGGCGCGCCGCGTCGGCGTGCGTTACGACGAAATCGCGATCGCGCCGATGTTCGACGCGTTCCGCAGCTCGCTCGCGGAAGAATTCGCGGGCCGCGCCGAAGACGCCACCGAGGAAAACATCCAGGCCCGCATTCGCGGCACGTTGCTGATGGCGCTGTCGAACAAGTTCGGCTCGATCGTGCTGACCACCGGCAACAAGAGCGAGATGGCGGTGGGCTACTGCACGCTGTACGGCGACATGGCCGGCGGCTTCGCGGTGATCAAGGACATCGCCAAGACGCTCGTCTACAAGCTGTGCCACTACCGCAACCAGGCCACCACGTTCGACAAGCAGAACGTGGTTCCCGAGCGGATTCTGACGCGCGCGCCGTCGGCGGAACTGCGCGAGAACCAGACCGACCAGGACAGCTTGCCGCCGTATGAAGTGCTCGACGCGATCATGCGCATGTACATGGAAGAGGACCGTTCGCTCGCCGAAATCATTGCCGCGGGCTATGCGGTGGAGGACGTGAAACGCGTCACGCGCCTCATCAAGATCAACGAGTACAAGCGCCGCCAGGCGCCGATCGGCATTCGCGTCACGCATCGTGCATTCGGCCGCGACTGGCGCTATCCGATCACGTCGCTCTACACCGAACCGGTGGAGTGAGCGTTAAGCGAACGGCTGCGGACTTACCCGAAGCGCGCGCCGGATTGCCGCAATGCATCCGGCGCGGCGTAGAATAAAAATCATCCATTTCCCTTTCACTCTTCCAATCACGAGACGAGGTTCGCCATGAAGCGCATCACCGCAGTCATCAAACCGTTCAAACTCGACGAAGTGCGCGAGGCGCTCGCTGAAGTCGGCCTCACCGGGCTGACCGTGACCGAGGTTAAAGGCTTCGGTCGGCAGAAAGGCCATACCGAGCTCTATCGTGGTGCAGAGTATGTGGTCGACTTCCTGCCGAAAGTCAAAATCGAAGTGGTGGTCGCGGACAACCAGTGCGATCAGGTGATCGACGCGATCATCGGCGCGGCGCGCACCGGCAAGATCGGCGACGGCAAGATTTTCGTCGCGGACGTGGAGCGTGTGATCCGGATTCGCACCGGCGAAGAAAACGAAGCGGCTGTTTGAACGGCCTGACTTCGCCACGCCGAATTCACTGAAAGCGGGTATCGAGCACCGGTCTTGTTCCCGCGCAACGCGGCCACGCACCGAGGCGGTGCGTCGAGACAGCGGCAAAACCGCGCGCGCAAATAAAAAACGGTGCGATACCCTTTCGGACATCGCACCGATACGCGCCTCTCGCAGCAGCGTGAAAAAGATTCTCTTGAAGAACTTGTGACTACGCCCCGAAGGAAGTCCCCTTGGGGGACGCCCCCTCGAAGGAAATCTCCTTGGGGGACGCCGTTCGCTTAGAACGAGTGTTGAATACCTGCGTACACACCGGTCTGGCTGTGGCCCGGCAGCGGGTTGTCCGTTGCGGTCGACGTGCCTGCGTTGTTGGCATTCAGGCCGTAGTTAGCCGTCTTGCTGTTTTGCGTCGTGGCAATCTGGAGATCCAGCAGCGTGCGCTTGGACAGGTTGTACGAACCGCCGATCGTGTAGATCGTTGCGTTGCCCGCGCCATTGTTGCCGTTCACGTGGTAGACCGCCGCGATCAGTGCGGCAGCCGGGGTTGCTTGCCACGTCACACCGCCCCACTCGTGATCGAGCGTGGTCGGCTGGCCCGGCAGGTGGCCCGTGGCACTCGCCGAGCGGATAGCCTGGTAAGCTGCCTGGACCTTGAACTGGCCGAGGAACACGTTCACGAGAGCCGAGTACTCGCGCGATGCCGCGAACACGCCGCTGCCGATGTTGCCAGGATTGACGACAGTTGCGTTCGGGCCGTACAGATTACCGTTGGCCGGGTTGCGGATTTCGTCATACAGGCCGCGAATCTGGAACAGCGAGCTCGTGTAGGTGATCTGTGCGCCGGCTTCGCGACCTTGAGCGGTCGTGCCGTTACCGTTCCAGTTCGTTGCGTTCGACAGCGCGTATTGGCCGTAGAAGTCAAAGCCTGCGATCTTCGGCGACTGGTACGCGAAGTTGTTGCTCGATTGCGGCCAGTTGCGGCCACGCACCAGCGATGCCGACGACCAGTTGGATTGACCGAACGGGTCGAAGTCCCACACGCCGTTCGAGATGTAGAGCATACGGCCCATCGTGAACGTACCGTATTGATCGTTCGACAAGCCGACCGTCGCCCAACGATTGAAGAGACCGCCGCCGCCAGGGCCCGCACCCGTCATGGTGTTGAAGGAGCCTTCCAACTGGAACAGCACCTTGTTGCCGCCACCAATGTCCTCAACGCCCTTCATACCCCACAGGCTGGTACCCCAGTCGCCGCTTTCCGCGCGCCAACGGTTCGTGCTGCCCGTTGCCTGACCACTTGCACCCGAGCCTTGCGGAACGCCCGTCATATACTCCAGGCCAGCGTCAAGGCGGCCGTACAGCGTCACGCTGCTTTGGGCGTGGGCAACAACACCGGCTGTCATCAGCGCAGCGGCGAGCAAAGCTTTCTTCATCTTCTCCTCCATACCCTGTCAAAAAGTGAAACCCAGTACTGCGAATGGTGTTCGGACGCAAGCAGCGCCGAACAGAAATCGGTACCAGGGAGATTAGCGGGTGGATTGGGTCTCCTGCCGTGACGGTAGCCTCGGGGCTATCTGGTCGCCATGCCGATCCCTCGCCGACCGGTTCTCCTCTGTGCTTTGAAGTGAAACTACTTTTAATGAACTTTGTTTTGCTACTTTGGTTACTAATTTAGCAAAAATACACTTGTCTGGGAGAAGAAATTAGTACCTGTCCTGGCAGGTGTCTCCAAATTGCAATACGAATGTGTTCGAGGAACTGTCGCGACGCTCGAAAAACGGCCGGAAACCCTTGTGCGCCAGGGGAATCACGGTTCGGAGCGAACAACGTTAAGGATTGCCACTATTGACGCTTTAAATGCAGCAGAGTAGGGCGGAGGAGGCGGGAATCTGAGCGTACAGGCAGGCGTTTTCGCGGTGGAAAAGGCGGGAATGTACAGGTGAGCGAAACAAAAAAGGCGCTTGTAAGCGCCTTGTAATGCTACTTCGACTACGGCGCCAAATAGCGGGCCGTGCAAACGTCTCTATTTGAGGCTGCCGGAGAGGAACTGCTTGAGGCGTTCGCTCTTCGTGTTCCTGAAGACCTCGTCGGGATGGCCTTGTTCTTCCACGCGGCCCTGATGCAGGAACATCACGTGATTGGATACGTTGCGCGCGAATGCCATTTCATGCGTGACGACGATCATCGTGCGGCCTTCTTCGGCGAGCGTCTGCATCACCTTCAGCACTTCGCCGACCAGCTCGGGATCGAGCGCGGAAGTGGGTTCGTCGAACAGCATCACATCCGGATGCATGGCCAAGGCTCGCGCAATCGCCACGCGTTGTTGCTGGCCGCCCGACAGATGCGACGGGTACTGCTTCTCAAGACGCGGAGCCAGGCCCACTTTCTCCAGATACTCACGCGCGCGTTCTTCGGCTTCCTTGCGCTTCAGACCGAGCACATTGATCGGCGCCTCGATGATGTTCTCGAGCACGTTCATGTGCGCCCACAGGTTGAAGTGCTGGAACACCATCGACAGCTTGGTGCGTACGCGCTGCAACTGCTTCGGGTCGGACACGCGCAGCGCGCCGGCTTTGCCGATCTGCGTGCGCACTTCTTCGCCGTCGACGAAGATGCGTCCCGAGTTCGGCTGTTCGAGGAAGTTGATGCAGCGAAGCATCGTGCTCTTGCCCGAACCGGACGAGCCGATCACGCTGATCACGTCGCCGGCGTTGGCCTTCAGCGACACGCCCTTGAGGACTTCGTTATCGCCGTACTGTTTGTGAAGCTCGTCGACGAAGAGCTTTTGCTTCCTGGTGTTCATCGGGATCCTTGGCGGGCTTACTTGCTTGGGGCTAAATGCCCTGGGTTACTTGCCTTGCGGCCGCAGGTAAGCGAGCCAGCGGCGCTCGGCGCGGCGGAACAGCCACACGAGCGCGAAAGAAATCAACAGATAGAGCAGGGCGGCGAGGCCGAACGCATTGAACGACTGATACGTGGCCGAATTCACGTCGCGGGCGATCTTGAGGATGTCCGGCACGGTCGCGGTGAAGGCGACGGTGGTGGCGTGCAGCATCAGGATCACTTCGTTGCTGTAGTACGGCAGCGCGCGCCGCAGCGCCGACGGCAGAATCACCCGCCGGTACAGCGTGAACGACGACATGCCGTAAGCGCGCGCCGCTTCGATCTCGCCGTACGGCGTCGCCTTGATCGCACCGGCGAAAATCTCGGTGGTGTACGCGCAGGTGTTAAGCGTGAACGCGAGCAGCGTGCAATGCATGCCGTCGCGGAAAAACGCATTGGTCAGCTCGTGATTGCGGATGATTTCGAGGCTGTACAAGCCGGTATAGCAGAGCAGCAACTGCACGTAGAGCGGCGTGCCGCGAAATATATATGTATACAGCCACACCAGGCCGGCGAGCCATTTCTTCTTCGAGACGCGTGCGACTGAGAGCGGGATCGACAGGCAGAAGCCGAGCCCGATCGACACCACCAGCAGCCACAGCGTGATCGCCAGGCCGGTGAAACGGTAGCCGTCGGTATAAAGATAGTTGCGCCAATATTCCTGGATGATCTCGATCATAGATCCGCCTTTCGCACGCCGGTCGAGTAACGCTTTTCGAGGTACATCAGCACGAAGTTGGACACTGTGGTGATGACGAGATAGATCGCCCCTGCGAACAGGGTGAAGAAGAAGAACCGCAGCGTGCCTTTGCCGGCGTCCTGCGAGGCCTTGACGACGTCGGCGAGACCGATGATCGACACCAGCGCCGTGGCTTTCACCATCACCTGCCAGTTATTGCCGATGCCCGGCAGCGCGAAGCGCATCATCTGCGGGAACATCACGCGTGAGAACACCTGCCAGCCGGTCATGCCGTACGCCGCGCCGGCTTCGAGCTGGCCGCGCGGCACGGCGAGAAACGCGCCGCGGAAGGTTTCGGTGAAGTACGCGCCATAGATGAAGCCGAGCACCGCGACGCCGGCCACGAACGGGTCGATGTCGATCTGGTCCCAGCCGAGCAGGTCGGTCATGTTGTTCAGCCAGATCTGGATGCTATAGAACAGCAGCAGCATCAACACCAGATCGGGTACGCCGCGCACCAGCGTCGTATAGACGGTGCCGACACTATATGAAACGCGATTCTTCGACAGTTTCGCCGCCGCGCCGAGCAGGCCCAGTACGAAAGCGAACGCCAGCGACAACACCGCCAGTTTGACGGTTTGCCAGGTGCCGTTGAGAAGCAGCGGGCCGTAGCCTTGAAGGAACATATGGGGTCCTTGACGATGCGTGGCACGCACCGCGAAAGACGCGGCCAGCTATGCGCCGCGTGTGCCGCGAGCCTGAGCCCGCCGTTATCTGCGGCGCACAGCGCACCGCTGTGCAAATCATGACTGCATGGCCGTTGCCGGCCTTGCAGCGCGCGTTTCGATTCTCGTTTTGAAGCTGGTTTGAAGCTCGTTTGAATCTATTCCCGACTGTATTCCGAAGCTAGGGGAAAGCCCATGCGGGCGGGCCCCGAGTTTCGTGGGTGCTGCGTATTGCTTTGTATTGCGGGTGGACCGCTCGGTGACTGGCTCAGTGCCCCGGATAGATGTCGAAGTCGAAGTACTGCTTTGCGAGCTTCCTGAACGTTCCATCCTGGTGAACTTGCGCCAGCGCCTGATTGAACATCGCCTTAAGCTCGGCGTCGTCCTTGCGCAGACCGATGGCGGTGCCGTCACCGATCGTCTTCGGGTCCTTCACTTCCGGGCCGGCCCATGCGAAACCTCTGCCGCGCGGCGTCTTCAGGAAACCGGCGTCGGCTTGCACTTCGTCTTGCAGGGCGGCGTCGAGGCGTCCTGACGCGAGGTCGGCATACACCTGATCCTGATTCTGGTAGGGCACCACGGTCACGCCTTTGGGTTCCCAATATGCTTTTGCGTAGGCTTCCTGAGTCGAGCCTTGCTCGACGCCGACGCGTTTGCCCTTCAGCGATTCAACCGTCGGCAGGAGCGGCGAACCGGCCTTGGCGATCATGCGGGCCGGGGCGTCGAACAGCTTGTCGGAGAAGTCGATCTGTTCGCGGCGCTTGTCCGTGATGGTCAGCGACGACACGATCGCGTCGTACTTCCTGGCTTTCAATGCCGGGATGATGCCGTCGAGGTCCTGCTCGACCCACACGCACTTGACGTTCATCTTCGCGCACAGCGCGCGGGTCAGATCGACGTCGAAGCCGACTACTTGCCCGCTGGCCGCCTTCGATTCGAACGGCGGGTAGCTGGCGTCCACCCCAATGCGCACGGTTTTCCATTCCTTCGCCACGGCGCCGGTGGCCATGACGGCAAGCGCCACGCACAGTGCGAACTTCTTCATGTTTCTCCTGGATCAAACTGATCGTCGTGTGATTCGATCTCGACGATCGCCGGCTTGTGGCCGGCCGTCGCTATTCTAGGCGGTCAAAATTGTCGCGCCGCGTGTGGACGCCGCCACGGCGCAGCTAGCGCCGGTTCGGCGCATCGAGGGGCATGTGCGCGTGCTTGACCGCCGGCGGCTGCCCCGTCGCAGCCTTATATGCCGGACCCGCCGGCAAGCCCGCGCGCCGACGTCGGCTCGAAAAGGGCGGTATTTTACCCGAACGGGGGCGGTGCGCCAGTGAGGAGCCCATCGAGCGGCGGGTAGGCGGGCGGATGCGTTGTGCATGCGCGACGCCTTGGCCCACCGCTTCTTCCGTTTTTTGCCCGCTATGATCAGCCGTTGCCGAAATGGGCGGGCGTCCGTATCTGGGGGGCGGCCATCCGGGGCAGGGCGACCGGAAGCCGGCTGCCCGGACGCCAGCGGCCAGTTGGCCGGGCCGCGCGCCGCACCACCGCTCGATTGCATGGATTTATGAAACGATCCGGTGCGTTCGCGCGGATTGTCTGGCGCGCGTCGCGCCCATACATTCTGGCCATCGTTATTGACCGACCGGGAGTACCCCATGATCGAAATTCGCCGTTCCGACGAGCGTGGCCATGCCAATCACGGCTGGCTCGACTCGTATCACAGCTTCTCGTTTGCCGACTACCGCGACCCGCAACACGTGCATTTCGGACCGCTGCGGGTCATCAATGAAGACCGTATCGCCGGCGGCCAGGGTTTCGGCACGCACGGCCATCGCGACATGGAGATCGTCACGTACGTGCTCGACGGCGCGCTCGCGCACCGCGACAGCATGGGCAACGGCTCGACGATCCGTCATGGCGACGTGCAGCGGATGAGTGCCGGCACCGGCGTGATGCACAGCGAGTTCAATGCGTCGGCGAACGAGCCGGTGCACCTGTTGCAGATCTGGGTGATCCCGCAACGCGCGGGCGACCAGCCCGGCTACGAAGAAAAACGCTTCGACGACGCCGACAAGCGTGGCCGTCTGCGCGTGGTCGCTTCGCCCGACGGCCGCGACGGTTCCGTGACGATTCACGCGGATGCGTCGATCTACGCGGCGCTGATCGATGGTGAAGAGCAGGCTGAGTTGGCGTTGCCGAAGGGGCGGCTTGTGTATGTGCATGTGGCGCGAGGCGCGCTGAGCGTGAACGGCGAGGCGCTCAATGCCGGCGACGCGGCAAAGCTCGTCGAGACCGACAAAGTGACGCTCGACAAGGGCGACAACGCCGAAGTGCTGCTATTCGACCTGGGGCCGCTTAACGGCTAAGCGGCTAGGCGGCCAAGTGGACAAACCGCCGAGCGGCTGAGCGTTCATGACCGACGGTTGAAGACGCGACTAGCGCATCGGCATCCACGCTGCAGGTTCAAACGAAAACGCCACGGAAAACTTTCCGTGGCGTTTCTGCATTCCGGCGGCGGCCGGCTAAGGCCGCCGCCCGCTGCCCGCCGCATGTGCCGCTTACTGACTGGCCGCCGGCGCCGACGCTCCGCCCTTCCGATTTTCCCAACGCTCGCGCATCTTTTCGTGACGCGCTTCCATCTTCGCAAAGCGCTGTTTCAGCGCGGTGCTGACGGTGGTCTTCTGCTGGTCGTTCAGGCCGTTATAAAACTTGAGCCATGCGTCCGTTGTTTGCTGACGCAATTGTGCGTCCTTCTGCTCGACTTGCTGGTGCGCCGCGGCCATCGCGTTCAGGTCCAGAATGGGTTGCTGCTGCGCGGCCTTGAACTGATTCTTCATCTGTTCACGATTGGCGCGCATGGCCTCGTGGTTCTGCTTCATGGTGTCGAGCGCGGCTTGCCACTGCTTCTCCTGATCCGCGTTCAGCTTCAGTTGGTCATGCAGTTGCGACAGTTCTTTCATGAAGTGGCCATGCCAGCCGCCGGGACCGTCATGGGCGGGTTGTGCGGCATAGGCAGCGCCCGCGCCGATGGCGAGAGCAGTGGCGGCAATGGCGACAACGCGCGACATTTTTTTGGTGGACATATAAGGCTCCTTGTAATGGAATAGCCGACGATGCAACCGGCAACAGAGGACGGCCTGCATTCGGTAAGACACAGCGTAGAGAACTGCGCTCCGCGCTGTGTTACGCCGCTCGATGCCGCTATTACGAGGGATTACGTGCGCCTTTCACCGTAACACCCGGTAACCCTTCAGGGCAGTCCGGAAACGAAAACCCATTCTCCCGCGCGTTAAACTTCATCTCATGGCTACTCAAATACTTGTTGTCGACGACGACGTCGAATTGCGCGATCTGCTGCGCGACTATCTGGCCCGTCAGGGCATCGAGGTCTCGGTGCTGCACGACGCCGGCTCGCTCGAGCGGCGGCTCGAGCGCGAGCGCCCGGATCTGATCGTGCTCGATCTGATGATGCCCGGCGTCGACGGGCTGACCGCGCTGCGCAAGCTGCGCGCGTCGGGGGACGACATTCCCGTCATCATGCTTACCGCGCGCGCGGACGACGTCGACCGGATCGTCGGTCTGGAGCTCGGCGCGGACGACTACCTCGGTAAGCCGTTCAATCCGCGCGAGCTGCTGGCGCGGGTGCAGGCGGTGTTGCGGCGCCGCCGCACGCTGCCGTCGGCGGCGGCGCCGGAACAGCGCGAGCCGTTCAACTTCGGCCGCTTCACGCTGGATTTCCAGTCGCGCACGCTGCATCTCGAAGACAAGCCGCTCACACTGTCGGGCAGCGAATTCGCGCTGCTGAAGATTTTCGTTAATCACCCCATGCGCACGCTCACGCGCGAGCGCCTGCTCGAACTGCTGCACGGTCCGGAATACGACGGCACCGACCGCGGCATCGACGTGCAGGTGTGGCGTTTGCGCCGCATCCTCGAAACCGACCCGTCCACGCCGCGCTTCATTCAAACGGTGCGCGGGCGCGGCTACGTGTTCGTGCCGGACGGCGAACAGCATGCGCCGTCCCATTGATTCGCTGTTCGGACGGCTGGCGCTGCTAGTCGTCGCAGTGCTGCTGCTGTCGCATTTCGCGTGGTACGCGCTGATGCGCCTCGAGCGCAGCCAGCTGCAAACGCGCTACGCGGTCGAGGAAGCCACCTTCCTCGTCGACGCGGTGCGCCAGCACGTCGCCCATACGCCGGACCAGCCGTTGCCGTCGCGTGTGAGGCTGGTCGATCCGGGCAGTCCGGACGTGCCGGCGGACACTACGAACATGCCGGCGTCGCTCGCGCGTTTCGTCGACGACGTGCGCGACCGCATGCCGGCCGGCACCATGGTGCGGATCGGTCAGCCGGGCCGTCCGCCCACGCTGTGGGTGCGCACCACCGCGGATCGCAGCTGGATCGTCGTGCCGGTGCAGCCGTTGCGCACGCCCCGTTCGCTCGACCGCACGGTACTGTGGCTCGCGATGATCTTTTCGTTCGCGGTGATGGCGGCGCTGTTTGCCGCATGGGCGTTGCAGCAGCCGTTGCGCTCGCTCGCTCAGGCGGTGGCGCGGTTCGGCCGTGGCCTGCCGGTGCCGCCGGTGCCCGAGCGGGGCCCGCGCGAACTGCGGCAGTTGACACATGGCTTCAACCAGATGGTTCAGGAAGTGGCGCGTACCGAACACGACCGCGCCGTGATGCTGGCCGGTGTCGCGCACGACCTGAAAACGCCGCTTGCGCGTTTGCGGCTGCGCGCCGAGATGATGGAAGAAGTGAAGATGCGCGACGGCGTGGTGCGCGACGTCGATTCGATGACGCACATCGTCGAGCAGTTTCTGGTGTTCGCTCATGACGGCGCCGATCGCAGCGAAGCAGTCGAAGTGGATGCGCAGTGCGAGCGCGTGGTGCGCAGCTATCGCGCGGTGGCGGCCGGTGCGCCCACCGTGCAGACCGAACTCGACGCAGGGCCGGGTTTCCTGCTGCCTGCGGCCACGCTCGACCGGATTCTGTCGAACCTGCTCGACAACGCACACGCTTACGGCGCGCCGCCGATCGTCGTTGCCACCGAGCGCACGCCTCAAGGCTTTACGCTGTCGGTGCGTGACAACGGCAGCGGTATCGCCGTCCAGGATCTGATCAACGCGAGCCGTCCGTTCGTGCGGCTCGATCCGGCGCGCGGCGGCAACGGCCATAGCGGTCTGGGGCTGGCGATCGTCGAGCGGCTGGTGCGGCGTGCGGGCGGCGGGTGGGAAATCGGCAACCACGAGGGCCGTGGCTTGCAGGTTTTAATGAGCTTTCCGTTCGATTCGGTGCCGCGCGTCGCGGCGGCGTCGGAAAGCGCCTGGTAGGTCAAGGGTGGGGGCGGCAGGCGTTCGCCGCCCCGTGCATATTCCAGGACGCGCGTTTGAGCGCGCCGCTAGTCTTCTGAAAACAGCGTGTTCAGCGCGTTCGCCGCCTCGCTATCCACCGTATTCCACGTCACCGTTTCGGCTTCGAAGATGTAGTGCGTCGTGTATTTGCCGAGACGAGCGAGTATCTCTTCCTGAATCAGCTCCGGCGCGACATCCAGTTTCAGATACCACGCGGTCGACGACAGGCGCGTCTGAAATGCGCCATATTCGGCCAGCAGATGGTCGAACGCGTCAGCATCGTGATCGCGACAGACGATGAGCAGATTTCCCTTCATGCGAATCTCCCGTTAGAGCGGTAGCGGCAACCTCAATACCAAGGTTGATGATACCTGCTTCGTCAGGACGCGCTGAAGGGCGGGTCTTGCGTTGTGTCATCTACTGGATTCATCGATGCGTGCGTGGGTGCGTCCCGGTGCGCATCTATTTTTACCAGACGCTAGCCGCCGTGCGGGCCGGCGGGGCGGTGTCGTCAGGCGGCAGGGCTTCAGTGCGGTCGCGGCCGCCGGTCTTGGCCGCGTACAGCGCGAGGTCGGCGCGGCTCATGATCCGCTCGGGCAGATCGTCGGGCGAGAGCTCCGTGATGCCGATACTGACGCTCAAGCCCACTGAGGCAGGCAGCCTCGCGGAAGGAACCGCCTTCAGGCGCATGCGCAGCCGCTCGACCACCTCGCGGCCGCCGGCGAGGCCGGTGGCCGGCAACAGCAAGCCGAATTCTTCGCCGCCGAGCCGGCCGATCGCGTCGGCGCCGCGCAGTTCGGCGCGGCAGGTGTCGACGAAATGCTCGAGCGCGCGGTCGCCGGCGGCGTGGCCGAAGCGGTCATTGATCTGCTTGAAGTGATCGAGGTCGGCGATTGCCATGCACAGCGGCTCGTTGTTCGCATGCGCGCGTTCGATCTCGTGGCTCAGCAAGTCGAGGAAATAGCGCCGCGACAGCGCGCCGGTGAGCGCATCGTGGCGTGCCTCGGCCGACAGCAGCGTATTGGCCGATTGCAATTGTTCAGCGAGGTCGCGCGTGGCGCGATGATGGCGCCGCTCGCGCACATACGACACGGTGATCACCCACGCCAGCGCGACCGTGCCGGCCAGCGTCAGAAACACCAGCAGATGATCGCGCTTGTGATTGCGCAGCAGTTCGGGCCAGGCCGCGAGCGGGTCGACCAGATGGGCCGACAGCCCCGAGTTCAGTCCACCGCGCGCCTGGTACAGCGACGGCACGAGCCGCTCGGTCATGCCGAACAGTTGCGCGGCGATCGAGTTGGGCACCCACGGCGCCTGCTCGCGCACCTGTGGGGCAACCTGAATCCGGACATCGGGGAACGACTCGCGGTGATAGACGATCTGGCGTTCGGCCGCGCTCATGTGCTGGACCCGCGAGTCCGGCAGCGCATGGCCTTCGAGCGCGCTGTCGTGCGCCATGATGATCACGCCGTTCTCATCGGCAACGAAGGTGCCGGCATGCGCGACCCAGTGGCGCAACCGCGCGATCCCCACCTTGGCGACCACTGCCCCGACCAGCAAGCCGTCTGCATACGCCGGCGCCGCGATGAAGATGCCCGGCTCGCCGCTCACGCGGCCTACGCCGTAGGCCTCCGAGAACGCGCCGAGCAGCGCGTTCGTCAGGTAGCCGCGCGTGCGCATATCAGTGCCGACGACGGAGCGCTCCGCAGCCAGCGGGTTGTGGAGGGAGCTGCTCGATGCGACACATATGCCGTTGGCGTTGACGAGCCAGATCTGATCGAGCCCGGAGAAGCCTTGCGCGTCATGCAGAAAGTCGCTGACGGCGGTCATCTGCGGGTCTTTTAGCAACGCGGCGCGCTGGGCGAGTTCCGCCGCTTCGCCGTTCGCGGCATAATTCTGCGATTGTGACAGCGCGTGCTGAACCAGGTCCATCTCGGCCATGGTTGCCGGAATGGCCCGCGACATCGAGAGGTCGCTTGCGATCACCTCGGCCATGTTGTCGACGGTCGACGTGGACATTTGCCGCTGCTCGCGCACGGCCGCGTCCAGTTCTTGCTGTACCATCCGGTCCGCGACCATGCCGGCCACGAACCAGCAAACGAGCACGATCAGCACGAAGCTGATCGGTCCGGTTGCCTGGCGCAAGGTTGTCCTGTTCATCGGCTCTCTAATCCGTCTGGCTGTGACATGCAACAAGCTCGTTCGTGGCAGCGCGCTGGCGCTGAATCGTCCCTGTGGAAGCGGGCGGTGAGATGCCGCTCCGGCCCGGGATAAATCGCGAGCATGCGCGTCGTTTCCCGATTTTAACCGTCGTGGGGCCAGACGCCACCGTTATTGCGGGAATGCGAAGTATGCCCGCGTACTCCATCAGATTCTTAACGGCGGCGTTGCGCGTTTCTGAATGGTTCAGCGGGTTTTTCCGGGTAGCCCCGAGCGACGCCGGCTGGATCATCGGCGGTTGCGCGTGTGGCTGGCTCGCGACGATAAACGGCCGCGGTATGGTCCGCCAGTGATGAACCGAGGGCTGCTGCCGGGTGTTGCCGCTATTTACCGCGAAAGGTTGTGCCTGAAACATAGGATGGTGTAGTGTCATGCCGTCCAAAACAAGGAAAGCTCGCCAGCCTACGGGCGGCGCCTGCGGCGACAGAGAAGTCCGGCTCCGCGGTACCGGCCCTGGGCGGCTTGCCCAAAGACACGTCCGTCGCCGGTCCACGTGTCTCCAACGCTAACGATTTACCGCGCACACGCGTTTTGCCATGCCCGATTTCCGCTTTCCGGACCGATCTTCAGACCGCTGCGCCGGCGCCTCGGCTTCCTATATACACTTGAATGCCTGTCACAACGGGGAGGGCGCCTGATGGATTTCAGTTTCGACCTGAAACGCACCGCCAGCGCCTCGGCGTGGCGCGTCCTGCCGAATCGCTGGGACTTTGTCGCCTTTCCGCTGATCATCTGCATTATCGCGATGGCGGCGATCGGTTTTCACGAGACCTTGGCGCCGATGTCGACGCTGGAGACTCAAGCGATCTCGCTCGATCCGTCGAATCTGCCTGAATATGCGATGCGCACCACGCTGCGCATGCTGGCGGCCATGGTCGCATCCCTGACTTTCACACTGGTGTACGGCACGCTCGCTGCCAAGAGCCGCCGCGCCGGTCTCGTGCTGGTGCCGATTCTGGACATTCTGCAGTCGGTGCCGGTGCTCGGCTACATTTCGTTTACGGTCACGTTCTTCCTCGCGCTGTTCCCGGGCCGCGTGCTCGGCGCCGAGCTGGCGGCGATCTTCGCGATCTTCACGAGCCAGGCGTGGAACATGACGTTCAGCTTCTATCAGTCGCTGCGCACGGTGCCGCGCGATCTGGATGAAGTGTCGCGCGGCTTTCATCTGACTTCCTGGCAGCGCTTCTGGAAGCTGGAAGTGCCGTTCTCGATGCCGGGCCTCATCTGGAACATGATGATGTCGATGTCGGGCGGCTGGTTCTTCGTGGTCGCCTCGGAGGCGATCACCGTCGGCAACAATACGATCACGCTGCCGGGTATCGGCGCGTTCCTCGCGCAGGCGATTTCGGAGAAGAACCTCCATGCGATCGGCTGGGTGATCCTCGCGATGACGGTCGTGATTCTCGCGTACGATCAGTTTCTATTCCGCCCGCTCGTCGCATGGGCCGACAAATTCCGCATGGAAACCACCAGTTCGGGCAATGCGCCTGAATCGTGGCTGCTCGACCTGATCCGCCGCACCCGCCTGATTCACCGTCTGCTGGTGCCGCTCGGCTGGATGTTCGCGAGGGCCGCGCGCGTGCCGTTCCGGCTGCCGGCGTTCCAGGGTCCGCGCTTCCAGATTCCGCAGAGCCAGAAGAACTCGCGCCTGGGCGATATCGTGTGGGCGATTCTGGTGCTGGTCGCCACTGTCTACGTGGTGTACCGCGTGGTTACGTATGTGCGCACGGGCGTGACGCTCGATGAAGTCGGGCACGTGCTCGTGCTCGGTCTCATCACGCTGCTGCGCGTGGTGCTGCTGATCGCAATCGCCTCGGTGATCTGGGTGCCGATCGGCGTGCTGATCGGGCTGCGTCCGGCACTGGCGGAAAAGATCCAGCCGCTCGCGCAGTTCCTGGCCGCCTTCCCGGCGAACCTGCTGTTTCCGGTGTTCGTGATCGCGATCGTGCGTTTTCATCTGAATCCGGACATCTGGCTGTCGCCGCTGATCGTGCTCGGCACTCAGTGGTATATCCTGTTCAACGTGATTGCCGGCGCCAGCTCGTATCCGAACGACTACCGCGAGGCGGCCAAGAACTTTCATATTCGCGGCTGGCAGTGGTGGCGCCAGGCGATGCTGCCGGGCATCTTCCCTTATTACGTGACGGGGGCGATCACCGCGTCGGGCGGAGCGTGGAATGCGAGCATCGTCGCGGAATTCGTCCAGTGGGGCGACACCAAGGTCGCCGCGCATGGCCTGGGCGCGTATATCGCACAAACCACCGCGGCGGGCGACTATCCGAAGATCATCCTGGGCATCGCCGTGATGTCCCTGTTCGTGACCCTGTTCAACCGCCTGCTGTGGCGTCCGATGTACGCCTACGCCGAAGCCAAGCTCCGGCTCGATTGAGAAATGAAGGCTAAACGCGATGCAAAATCCTAAAGCTGCTATAACCGCCGCACCGATCCAGACCCCGCCGATGCCGCCGCGCCTCGGCGAGGAGATCCTGTGCGTCAAGGACGTGTGCCGCGGGTTTAACAAGTCGCAGGGCGAGCTGCTCGTCCTCGACGACGCGAACCTGTCGTTGCGCGAAGGCGAGATCGTCGGTTTACTGGGCCGTTCGGGCTCGGGCAAGTCGACGCTGTTGCGCATCATCGCCGGTCTGATCGAACCGACCGACGGTGAGGTCACCTACATGGGCAAGCCGCTCGACGGCCCGGCGAAGGGCGTCGCGATGGTGTTCCAGACCTTCGCGCTGTTCCCGTGGCTGACCGTGCTGCAGAACGTGGAAGCGGGCCTCGAAGCACAAGGCGTGGGTGCGCGCGAGCGCCGCGATCGGGCGCTGGCCGCGATCGACCTGATCGGCCTCGACGGTTTTGAGAATGCTTACCCGCGCGAATTGTCGGGCGGCATGCGTCAGCGCGTCGGCTTTGCACGCGCGCTGGTGGTCGATCCGACGCTGCTGCTAATGGACGAGCCGTTTTCCGCGCTCGACGTGCTGACCGCCGAAACGCTGCGTACCGACTTGCTCGACCTGTGGACGCAAGGCCGCATGCCGATCAAATCGGTGCTGATCGTCACGCACAACATCGAGGAAGCGGTGTTCATGTGCGACCGCATTCTCGTGCTGTCGTCGAACCCGGGCCGCGTGATCGCCGAGATCAAGGTGCCGTTCAAGCATCCGCGCAACCGGCTGGATCCGGCGTTCCGCCGTCTGGTCGACGAGATCTACGCAAAGATGACCGCGCGCCAGACTGACGAAGCGACCAAGAAAGGGCTCGAACTCGGCAGCTGGTTGCCGCACGTGTCGACCAACTTGATGGCCGGTCTGATCGAGACGCTGGCCGCCGCGCCGTACCACGGCCGCGCGGACATGCCGGAAATCGCCCGTTCGCTGCATCTGGAGGTGGACGATCTGTTCCCGGTCGCCGAAGTGCTGCAGCATCTTGGCTTCGCCGACGTGCGTGAAGGCGACATTTTCCTGACGCCGCCGGCGCGCGTGTTCTCCGAGTTCGGCACGCAGGAACGCAAGATGATGTTCGCCGAGCATCTGCTGCGGCACGTGCCGCTGGCGGCGCGGATCAAGAAGGTCTTGAACGAACGGCCGGGGCATCGCGCGCCGCGGGTGCGCTTCGAGCAGGAGTTGGAGGATTTTCTGTCGGACAGCGCCGCGGAAGAGACGCTCGATGCGGTGATCAACTGGGGCCGTTATGGCGAGATCTTCTCGTACAACGACCAGACCGAGATTTTCAGTCTGGAAGACGTGGAGTCTTAAGCGCGGTTGAGGCGACTAAGACGCTTCAAGCAAAAAGCGGCAGGGGAGACCCTGCCGCTTTTTTATTGCAGATTGCCCCAGCGTTCGACCGCCGGTTCCGCGGACGCCCACTTCCAGCCTTTGTCCTGCTGGCACGCGCTGCCGATGTACCAGTCTTCGCGCGCGTTCGGGCCGTCGCCGTCCTGGACTGAAAACACGAATTCCTTGCAGAGCGTCAGCGCCGAACCGAACGCGCGCGTCACGCGCACGTTGCCGTGACCGTTCTCGATCGGCAGCGTGTGTTTGACCGCCCAGGGCCGCGTCTCGCCGACCGGCATTGCGCCTGCCAACGCGGCGATCAGGTTCTGCTGATCGGTGTGCATGTTGCGCATATAGCGGCCGACGGCTTCGTCGGTAGCCGCCTGCACGGCGATGCCGACGCCGATGCCCACGGCCGGATTGCTGGTCACGAGACCCGACGCGACGCCGGCCGCTGCGCCGCTCGCCGCACCGATCGACGAGCAGCCGCTCGTCAGCAGGCTGGCGCCGGCACAGAGCGCGCCGGCCAGCACGAGCCGCAGCCGGTTGCTGGAAAGCGCAGGCGGGATTACGCGGGGAACCAAACGCGGAACCAGTCGCCCCTTCATTGCAGCGCACCCCAGCGTTCGGTGGCAGGTTCGGCCGACGCCCATTTCCAGTTGTCGCCGTCGCGACAGATCGAGGCGACATAGAACGCGCTGCTCGCAGGCACATTTTTGGTGGCGCTCTGATCGACCGAGAAGACGATTTCCTTGCAGTCGAGCGCGCCGCTGCTGATCGTGCGGCTGACGGTGACGCGGCCATGTTCGTCGTCTTCGATCGGTATCGAGTGGGTCACGCTCCACGGCTCGATTGCGCCGACTTCGAGCGGTCCGGCGATTTTGGCGATGCCGTCCTGCGTATTCTTGTGGACCACGCGCTCCGAGTACTGCACCCCGGCGCGGGCTGCGGCCACTGCGCCGAGTCCGATGCCGGTGGCGACTGCTGCATTGCTGGTGACTTTCGACGCAAGCGCGGCACCGGCGATACCGGCACTGGCGGTGGCGCCTTCCGTGTAGAGCGAACTACAACCACTCAACGCCGACGAGATCGCAACCGCCAGCGCGACAAGCGCCGTTGTATTGGAGCATCCGCGTTTGGCCGTTGGTTTTTCCCGTGCGGTCCACACCATACTTTTTTGCATTTCTCTATCTCTACTTCTGTATGTGCGTTTTATTCACGCTCAAGACGAGTGCGTGAACGAGCGGCACGCCGATCCTTTCGTTGCAATACGCGCTGCCGCATTTTGCAGGATGCCATTTGTAATTGGCAGAGGGAAAGTGCAAGCAATTGCAAAAGATGATGCGGGTCCAATCGGTTTCTGTTGAGCGGCTGCCGATTTACCTGGTGATGCGAATGGATGGAAGGCGGGACGACATAGCCTATTGCTCGGTGTCTTCTTCCGCGGCGTCGTCGTTGCCGTAGGTGCTCAAGCGGTTGTACAGCGTTTTCAGACTCACGCCGAGCGCTTTGGCCGCGCGCCGTTTGTCGCCGCCGCAATATTTCAGCGTGCCGAGAATGATCTGCTTTTGCGCATCGGCGAGCGGTGTGCCGATCCACACGCTCATCGTATCGCCCTGCGTGACGGGCTTTTTCACGCGCGACGCGAGACGCGGATGCGGCAACTCGACCGTCTTCTCCGCGAGAATGAATGCGCGATACACGGCATTTTTCAGTTCACGCACGTTGCCCGGCCAGGACCACGTGCGCAGCGTTTCGAGCGACCGTTTGCTGAAGCGCTTGCTCGCGCCTTCCTGCTGGTTCAGCAAAGCAAGGAAGTGTTGCGCGAGCAGTTCGCGATCGCCGTCGCGCTCGCGCAGCGGCGGCGCGCGCAACGGGAATACGGCGAGACGGTACATGAGGTCTTCACGCAGCCCGTTTTCTTTGACGGCGACCGCGGGGTCGCGATTGGTTGCGGCGATCACGCGCACGTCGCCGTGAATCAGTTCGTTGCCGCCGACCCGATAGAACGTGCCGGTCTCGAGCGCGCGCAGCAGCTTGACCTGGCGTACCGGCGCCATCTCGGTAATTTCGTCGAGGAACAGGGTGCCGCCATTCGCGTGCTCGAAGTAGCCGACGCGGCTCTGAACCGCGCCCGTGAAACTGCCTTTCTCGTGGCCGAACAATTCAGCCTCGATCAGTTCATCGGGAATCGCGCCGCAGTTGACCGCAATGAACGGTGACGCCTTGCGGCTGCTTAGATCGTGAATCGTGCGGGCGATCAACTCCTTGCCGGTACCCGATTCGCCGATGATCAGCGCGGTCGCGTCAGTGCCGGCGACGCGCTCGATCTGATCATACAGATCCAGCATCACCGGCGACGAGCCGTACAGCAGCCCGTACGATTTCAGGCCCGCGATGCCGTCCGCGACGCGCAGCTTCGCCTGTGCCGAAGCATTGTCGCCGGCGGAGATGGTGGGCGAGTCCAGATCGGTTGACGCCATAAACGGGGAGTCCTGTGCAAATGTGATTCGTTGTTGCGGCGCGCAGGTCTATAACGAGATGGTGACCTGCGACTCTGGCGGCCAATATCTCACAAAAGTCGATTTAACCACTTTGACGGCGCTTGCGGCAATCCGTGTGACGGCGGGCGAATGCACGATGACAGTCCGGTCGAAAGCGCCAGAAGGGAAGGCGTTGAGGCCCACGAGCGGCAGGCCGACCCGGCACGATGTTTGCGACTTACAGCCGGCGCGTGTCTGCTTCTGCGTCGGGTCTCCTGCCTGGTGTTCTGACCGCTCGCCAAGGCGCAGGCCACTCGACGCTGATCCGCATCCTGACCAAAAGGAGTTCACGATGACACGACCTAAGCTTGGCATTTTCGGTGCGTTGACGGTTGTCGGCAGCTTGCTGGCCCTGCGCTATATGCGGAAAAACCGTGCTTCGCAGGTTCAGGCGGCGCGCGATTTGAGCCGCTGGGAAGACGAGGGCGGTTCGGTGGCAACGCCCGCTTCGGCGTCCGGCAGTGTCGCGCCGGAGAGTGTCAGTCCGGCCACCCATGGCGTCAATGGCTCGGAGCATCTGAAAGGCAATGGCGGCGCATGGCCGTTTCCGCGCAGCTGAACGCTGCTGCGTCCTCCGCATCGCCGGTGCGCCGCGCTTTGCCGCGCGACGGCAGGGTGTGGCTGTCTTGTCCCGATATCGCCGTATAATAGGCAAATACACAACAATGGCGCATCAAACCTCAGGGTTTTTTCGTATATTGTTGCGATATTGCATTAAGTCAAAAGGCTCGCCGCTTTTGCCCGGAAGTCCGCGTGTGCTCACATCCGGGCGCGTCGCAGGCAGGCGAAACGCCGCCGGCCGGCTTTTTTAGCATGCGGTTCAGCATGGCCGCCCATTTACGCTTTCGGGTTTTCGAGACGCGATGCCACACGTACTGATTGTCGATGACGATGCCGGTACCCGCGAGGCGCTTTCCGCCACCATCGCGGAAGACGGCCTCACCACCGCCACGGCCGGTGATTTGCGCGAAGCGCGTATTCAACTGGTCCGGCAAATGCCGGACGTCGTCTTTACCGACCTGAAGCTGCCCGACGGCAGCGGGGTCGATCTGTTTGAGGATCTCGATCCGCGCTCGGGCGTCGAGGTGATTGTGATTACCGGCCACGCCACGGTGGAATCGGCGGTCAACGCGCTGAAAATGGGCGCGACCGACTACCTGGTGAAGCCGATCAATATGCAGCGCGTGAAGGCGATTCTGTCGCGCCTGCCGCGCGCCGGCGATCTGAAGGCGGAAATCGGCACGCTGCGGGGCGAGTTGCGCCGCATGGGCCGCTTTGGTCTGATGCTTGGCAATTCGCCGGCTATGCAGGTGGTCTACGACCAGATCGGCCGCGTCGCGCCGACGGCGGCCTCGGTGATGCTGGTCGGCGAGTCGGGCACGGGTAAGGAAGTCGCGGCGCAGACCTTGCATCAGCTCAGCCTGCGCCGTAAACACGCGTTCCTCGCGGTGAACTGCGGCGCGATCTCGCCGAACCTGATCGAATCGGAGATGTTCGGCCACGAGCGCGGCTCGTTCACCGGCGCGGACCGGCAGCACAAGGGTTATTTCGAGCGCGCGAACGGCGGCACGCTGTTTCTCGACGAAATCACCGAAATGCCGATCGAGTTGCAGGTCAAGCTGTTGCGCGTGCTGGAAACCGGCATGTTCATGCGGGTCGGCACGACTCGGGAAATCGAAACAGACGTGCGCCTGATCGCCGCGACCAACCGCGATCCGGAGCAGGCGGTGCTGGAAGGCAAACTGCGTCTCGACTTGTATCATCGCCTGAACGTGTTCCCGATCAGCCTGCCGCCGTTGCGCGACCGGGGCAAGGATGTGGAGCAGCTCGCTCAGGCCTTCCTCGACGAACTCAACGAGCAGCACGGCACGAAGAAGCATTTCCCCGCCGCGGCGAAGGAGATGCTGCTGTCGTATCCGTGGCCGGGCAACGTGCGTGAGTTGAAGAATTACGTGCAGCGCGCGCACATCATGTCGAGTGCGGATTCGGACAGCACGGCAACGGTGCCGTTGCAGATCACGCTGTCCAAGCCCGCGGCCGGCACGGCGATCACGATTCCGTTCGGCACGTCGCTCGCCGAAGCGGACCGTCAGCTGATTCTCGCGACCCTCGAACAGTGCGGCGGCGTGAAAACGCGCGCGGCTGAGATTCTCGGCATCAGTCTGAAGACGCTGTACAACCGTCTGGTCGAGTACGGCAACGACGCGCGTGACGAAGGCGACGCCGCCGACGAATCGCGCGCCCTGCGCGGCGCCGACGTTTAAAGTGCCATGCCCGCCACGCACCTCCCGCAGCGTCATCCTGCCGGGAGCGCGTCGATGACGGCACAGGCCTTGCTGCGATTTAACGGAACGCTAAAACGGGGATAACCGCCATGCCGCAATACGCTGCCGCTCCCGCGCTTCGTCTTACCAGGCACGCTCACCGTCCCGAGCCGATCGAGCCGCCGTCCACGCCTGACGAGCCCGACCCAAACCCCACGCCGACGCCGGAGCCGGACGTACCGGTTGCGCCGCCGATCGGCGATCCGCCGCCGCAACCGACTCAAACGCCGCAAGCCGGCCGGCCTCGGCAGCAGCGCGTGCAACGCTGACAGGCTTTGTGCGATGCAGCACATATCGGCGCAGCGAATTTATGTACTTGTTACAAAGCGGGCGCATCTTTTACCGGCAATTTACCTTCGTGACCCCTAGACTATATTGATGCCGCCTGGTTTCGGCGGTGGCCTTCCCCTGGAGGCAGCGATCATGAGACATCCAGCACTGCGACGTTCCGCGCGCCACTCGAAGCGCGATTCCCGGCCGTCCAGCAGCAATAGCGACTCGTCGGCGTCGCCGGATCCGGCCGCGCAGAATCGCGTCGCGCCCAACGCCCCGCCGGACGGCGAGCACAACCAGGGCGGCGTGCGTCCGGAAGGGCTCGAATACCAGCGCGATTTAGGCTCTGAGCAGGACGCCTGAACACCGTTTGCCGGGTGGTTGCAGGCGCCTGGATTCGTCATACAAAGCAGAAAAAAATTCTTCGCGGTGCGACGACGTCGCGTGTTTTCGCTCGTCCGTCACATTTGCATACATTTTTATTTCTGCTGTCTCATAAAGCGGCACACGACTTGCGTGCACCGTTTCGGCACATATGCGTATGCAACGAAATAACTGACTGAGGTGGAGCACCAATGAGCAGACTGGTCGTGGTATCGAATCGTGTCGCGCCGACCCAGGAAGGGCGCCCCGCGGCGGGCGGGCTTGCGATTGGCGTGCTGGACGCGTTGAAGGAAACCGGCGGAGTCTGGTTCGGCTGGAGCGGCGAGACGGTGGCTGAACCGTCCGCTCCGGTGATCGAAAAGCAGGGCAATGTCACGTACGCGACGGTGGGTCTCACCAAGCGCGATTATGACCAGTACTACCGCGGCTTTTCGAACGTGACCTTATGGCCGACGTTCCACTATCGCAATGACCTGTCGCGCTACGACCGGCAGGAATACGCGGGCTATCAGCGCGTCAACGCGACGCTCGCGAGGCAACTCAAGGCGCTGCTGAAACCCGACGACATCATCTGGGTTCACGACTATCACCTGTTGCCGTTCGCGCGCTGCCTGCGCGATCTCGGCGTGAAGAACCCGATCGGCTTTTTTCTGCATATTCCATTTCCGGTGCCGGAAGTGCTTCGGACGATTCCGCCGCACGAAGAATTGCTCAAGGCCATGTGCAGCTACGACGTGGTCGGCTTCCAGACCGAGGCGGATCGCCAGTCGTTCGTCGACTATATCGAGCGCGGCCGGCACGGGAGTTCGAGCGAAGACGGCATGGTGCACGCCTATAACCGCTTCCTCAAAGTCGGCGCTTACCCGATCGGCATCTATCCTGACGCGATCGCCAAGGCCGCGGAGCAATTCACCGACCGCAAGCCGGTGCGCAGCCTGCGCGACGGCATGCGTGGGCGCAAGCTGATCATGAGCGTCGACCGGCTCGATTATTCGAAGGGCTTAGTGGAGCGCTTCCAGGCGTTCGAACGCTTGCTGCTGAATGCGCCCGGTTGGCACGGGCGCGTGTCGCTGGTGCAGATCGCGCCGCCGACTCGCGCTGACGTGCAGACCTACCAGCGGATTCGTCAGACGCTCGAGGGCGAAGCGGGCCGCATCAACGGCCGTTTCGCGCAACTCGACTGGACGCCGATCCAGTACCTGAACCGCAAATACGAACGCAATCTGTTGATGGCGCTGTTCCGTCAATCGCAGGTCGGCTATGTGACGCCGTTGCGCGACGGGATGAATCTGGTCGCCAAGGAGTACGTTGCGTCGCAAGATCCGGCGGATCCGGGTGTGCTGGTGCTGTCGCAATTCGCGGGCGCGGCCGAGCAATTACCGGGCGCGCTGGTCGTCAATCCGTTCGACCTGTCGCAAATGGCCGAGGCGCTGGAGCGCGCGTTGTCGATGCCGCTCGCCGAACGGCAGGCGCGTCACGCCGACATGATGGCGCCGATGCGCGAGAACAATCTGTCGGTTTGGCGCGATACGTTCCTCGCCGACTTGCGCAATGTGGCGACGGCTTCTTCCGTGACGGCCAAAGCGGTAAAGCTCGTTGACGTGACGGCAACATAGCCGGATCGAGGGCGGCAGCGCGGTTTTTCCAAATCGCGCGTGCCGGTCACGTCGACAATGGTCGAGCAGGATTTGTAGCGATGGAGCAGGGCGCAGCGTGCGATTCGCGCCCTTGTTGCATCCGGCTCAGGCCGGCTGCGCAGTCACGCGCTGCATGACCCGCAGCGTGCTGACCACGGCCGCGACTGCCGCGAAGCACGCGGCGACATACAACGCGACGGTCGGCCCATGCTGTGGCGCGACACCGAAGATCAGCGCGACCAGCGCCGCGCCGAGCGTCTGCCCGGTCAGCCGCGCGGTGCCGAGCATGCCGCTCGCGCCGCCGCTGCGCTCGCGCGGCGCGGCCGACAGCATGGTCCGGTTGTTCGGCGACTGGAAAATGCCGAAGCCCGCGCCGCAGAGCACCATACGCCAGGCGATCTGCACCGGCTCGGGATGGGCGCCGAGCGTCGCGAGCAGCAGCAGGCCCGCGGTCAGCGCGACGAGTCCGATGCCGCCCAGCCAGCCCGCCGACACCTTGTCCGACAGCAGGCCCGACAATGGCGCCGCCACGACGATCGCCAGCGGCCACGGCGTGATCAGCAAACCGGTTTGCACTTGCGACAAGCCCAGCGTGTCCTGCAGCAGAAACGGCAGCGACACGAAGGCCAGCATCTGCGCGCAGAACGAACAGACGGACGTGCCGATCGACAGCGCGAACACCGGAATCCTCAGCAAGTCGATCGGCAAGAGCGGTGCGGGCTGCGTCAACTGACGGCGCACGAAGAAATAGCCGATCACGAGCGCGCCGAGCGCTTCGACCACGACGTATCCCAGCCGCTCGCCGTGTCCGAGGCCATCGACGGCAAAGATCAGCAGGCCGAACACGAACGCGTTCATCACCGCGCTCAGATAGTCGTACGGCGAATCGTGGCCGCGGTTGAGCGGCAGCGCCTTGAATCCGCCGACGATCGCCGCGATGCCGATCGGCACATTGATCGCGAACAGCCACGGCCACGAGGCGACGGCGAGCACGCCGGCGGCGACCGTCGGTCCGACTGCGGACGATACCGCGACCACCATCGCGTTGATCGCGACGCCGCGGCCGAGCTGCGCGGGCGGATAGATCATGCGCACAAGCGCCGTGTTGACGCTCATGATGCCTGCCGCGCCGAAGCCCTGGACCACGCGCGCGAGCGCGAGCGTCGGCAGCGACGTGGACAGCGCGCAACCGAACGACGCAACGGTGAACAGGATCAGCCCGAACAGATAGACGCGCCGGTAGCCGATGCGGTCGCCGAGCGACGCAAGCGGCAGCAAGGAGATCGTGATGGCGAGCTGATACGCGTTGATGACCCAGATCGAGCCGGCGGCGCTCGCATGCAGATTGCGCGCGATGGTGGGCAGGGCCACGTTGGCGATCGCGCTGTCGAGCACCGCCAGCGTAAGGGCGAGCGCAATAACCAGCATCGCCCAGTAGCGTTGCGGAACCGGCAAGCCCTGTTCGGTGCTAGCCGCGAACGATGTGGCGGGAGCGAGCGTGTCGGCGGCGGCGTCGGCTGGTGTGGAGCCGTCCTTTCGCGATGGTTGTGCGTGCATCGTCTTTTGATTTGTTGGGGGCGGCTCACGAGTCGCATGATGAGCCACGCGCGCTGCCTGCCGCGCCGGAATGAACGACGGCAGCAGCGGCGATGCCGGCACCGCAATGGCATACCCGAGGCATACCGGCATCGCGTCTCACGCGTTATTTCAGTTCATACAGACCGGTGTGCGTGGTCGAATCGATTTCGTTCAGATGCGTCATGAAGCGTGCGACCGCGTTGGTGGTCTCCGCATTGATCGGCAGATGCGGCACCTTCAGCGCATGCAGACGGAAGATGTAGCGATGCGTCCTGTCGCCGCGCGGCGGCGCGGCGCCGCCGAAGCCGACCGTGCCGTAGTCGTTGCGCACTTGCAGCGCGCCCTGCGGCAGCAACGAGCCGTCTGCCTTGCCGGCGTTGCGCGGCAGCGAGCGGGCGTCGGCCGGGATGTTGACGACGACCCAGTGCCAGAAGCCGCTGCCGGTGGGCGCATCGGGATCGTGGACCGTGAGCGCGAAGCTTTGCGTGTCGGCCGGCGGGGCCTCCCACTGCAACGCGGGCGAAATGTTTTCGCCCTCGCCGTCGACGCCGAACGACTTGTCGTCGAATTCGTGGGCTTTCGGCATGAAGCCGTTGGCGGGGAACTCGTCGGACCAGAGACGGAAATCAGCCATCGTATGCCTCCCTTCAAGGTTGGTTCTGAAGATGGCCAGGGCGCGGTTTCATGCTGCCGACATATTGCCGTATCGGCCTGCAAAAAACGCCCCGGGTCAGCCAGTCGAGTGTATCACCAGCGGCCTTCGGATTCGCTCGAACCGGGCAGGCTACAAGCGACTTTCAGCCGCGTTCCTCGAAGCTCGGCGCGTCGCTGCGGAGCCACTCGACGAGCCGTTGCAACACGCCTTCGATATCGCGATTGGCACCGCGTAAAGCGCATTCCCACACCACCGCGACGCGCCAGCCGCTCGCGAGCAATGCTTGCTGGACCTTGTCGTCGTTGCTGCGGTTGCGGCCGATCTTGTCGCGCCAGAAATCCGGCCGGGTTTGCGGCCACTTGAACAGGTGGCAGTCATGGCCGTGCCAGAAACAGCCGTGCACCAGCACGACGGCGCGGTAGCGCGGCAGCACGATATCCGGTCGGCCCGGCAGATCGCGGGCGTCGAGCCGAAAGCGGAAGCCCTGGCCGTGCAGCAGGCTGCGGATCAGGATCTCCGGCTTCGTGTTGCGGCCGCGAATGCCGGACATCATCCGGCTGCGCGTCGCGCTATCGACGATATCGACCATCGTTAAGGCTCAGATAGCTTGGGTTTGCTCGGGTTTGCCTTTCAGGCAGCTTAGGCGTACAGCGAGAGGGCTTGAGCCGAACCATGCCGCGTCTCCTCTGCGAGCAGGGATTGCACGTGCGGCAGCATGATGCGCGCCACTTCCCGCATTACGGGCATCACGACGCTGTTGCCGAACTGGCGATAGGCCTGCGTGTCGCTGACGGGAATCCGGAACGTGTCGGGAAAGCCCATCAGCCGTGCGCATTCGCGTGGCGTCAGGCGCCGCGGGCGCAACTTCTCGCCCTGATAGACCAGAATCTCCGATCCGTCCTTGTGATAGCGCGCGGATAGTGTGCGCGCGACGCTGTCCGGATAAGCCATGCCGAAGCCGAAGCCATTACCCGCCGCGCGATGTTTCGCCGCGTAGTTTTGCAGATAGGTCCAGAGGTTTGAGGTGAGCGTGTACTTCGGTTGAACGCGCCGGTTGGCGTGGTCGAAGAAGCGGTCATGATCCCAGGGCAAATCCGGTTCACTGCCGTCGGTGCGGTGCAGGATCGCGCCGAGACGCGGGCCGTTTTCCGGCAAATGCAGATCGTCCCATGAGAACGAGGTTTTGCCGCGAAAGCCGACGATGATGATCCGCTCGCGATGCTGCGGCGTGAAGTGCTGGCCATCGACCACCCGGTAATGCACCTCGTAGCCGAGCTCGTCGCGCAGCGTCTGCAGGATCACGTCGAAGGTACGGCCTTTGTCGTGCGAGAGCAGATTCTTCACATTCTCCAGCAGGAACGCGGCAGGGCGCTTCGCCGCGATGATCCGCGCGACGTCGAAAAACAGCGTGCCCTGGGTCGTGCACTCGAAGCCGTGCGGCCGGCCGAGCGCGTTTTTCTTGCTGACGCCGGCGATCGAAAACGGCTGGCAGGGGAAGCCGCCGAGCAGCACGTCGTGGCTCGGCACCGCTTCGGCGGGGAAGGAGACGATGTCGCCGATCAGCGCGTGGTCGGCACCGCCCGGGTAGTTCTCGCGATACGTCCTGGTGGAAAAATCGTTCCACTCGCTCGTGAACACACAGGCGCCGCCGTGCGCTTCGAAACCCATGCGAATGCCGCCGATGCCGGCGAACAGATCGATGAAGCGGAAACTGGCGTCGCCGTTAGCCGCGCCGGCGCTGCTGGTGTGCAGCAAATCGCGCAAGGCCGGTTCGAGCATCGCCGGACACGGTGTTTCGCCTTTTTCCCAGCGACGCACCGTCTTGATGTCTTTGCCGACGTGCGCGGCGATTTCGCGTTGAGTAAAGCGGGCGCGCGCCTGCTTTAGCAGTTCGAGCGGTGCGGCGAGGGTCACGAGCGTCCTTGCTGGGAATTTTTGCGGACATTATGACCTAATGTCGTCCCATTTTTCCTGTTTTTGCGGACGATGGGTAGAAAATATCCGAGTTGAACGGGTGGATTTTCGACGATATGCGAATGTCACAATTGGCCGTGTAGGCTTACAGTGTGACGCGAATTCCCTGCGTTGCGACGTGTTGTGGCCGCGGCGTAGTTCGCGGCCTTTTTTTATGCGCGGGAGGTGCCGGAAGGAGGCGCCGCAGAGCGGGCTTCGGAGCAGGCGTCAGATCTGGCCGATGGCCGGCGATGATGCATTCACCGCGCGGGCGGCGGGCCGCAAATCGTGTTGCGCCACCGTGTCCCAGGCCGGCTGGATAGCCGAAGCGTCGAACTCGTCGATTTGCAGCAACAGACTGTCGATTGCGCGCAACTGCGCGTGAGACAGGTTGCCGGTATCGAGTAGCTGAAACAGACGCTTGCGCCAGTAGGTGGCCGGCAAAATCGGGCCACCCAGATCGCCCTGTAAAGACGGCTGCATCACGTGTCCAATATGCGCGATGTCCTGATCGATCAGCGCCGTTTGAGATAACCCCGTCGGCGTATTGAGTATGCGGTCCATAGGATCCTCCATGGCGTCTTAACGGCAGACTGCTACGGGACTTTAGGCTTTTTAGAAATATTTTTGTGGTCGCTTCGAGGGGCGTAAGCGTTGAGTATACCGGTTGCTCGCTCGGGATACTGGCGGCCGCATGTCGTCAGCCGAACTGGCCTGGGAGTAACCCGGGTTCGGCGCGGCGCGCACTCCGTGCGCCGTGCGCTGCCTTTAGACTTGGCGCATCCAACAGGAGGTGCGCCATGACACCCGGAAAAATGCTTTCGATGTTCGAACGGCAGTACCTGGAGGGCAAGGCGCCCGTCGATCTCGAATCCACCTGCGCGAGCTTCGCCAACTGGCTGGCGGCGGCTTGGGAACAACTCGACGGCGAGCAGAGGACGCTCTTGACGACAGTCGGCGCGGCCTTGTGGCGCGAAGGATATGACCTGCGCGCCGGGAGCGCGACCAAAGATTTGTGGTGAGCCTTGGGGAGGCGCGTCGCGTGGCCACACTCGCAGTGGGGCGTTCTGCGGCGGCGTCGCACGCGCTGCGCTGAGTCGGTTTATATTTGGCGATCCTGCTTCAGGGACCGCTTTCGGGGACTGCTGTCGAGCCCCGCGCCAATTTCCGATTTTCAGCCGCAACTCTCGTACAAGGGTTACACCATCACCATGACCGATCTGTCCGCGTTCCCCATCACGAACAAATGGCTTGCTGAGCATCCGGACCGGATTCAGCTCTACTCGCTGCCAACGCCTAATGGCGTGAAGGTATCGATCATGCTCGAAGAAACCGGCCTGCCGTATGAACCGCATCTCGTGCGTTTCGATACGAACGATCAGATGACGCCCGAGTTTCTGTCGTTGAATCCGAACAACAAGATTCCGGCGATCATCGATCCGAACGGCCCGGACGGCAAACCGCTGCCCCTGTTCGAATCCGGCGCGATTCTGATTTATCTCGCGGACAAGAGCGGCCAGTTGATTCCGAAAGATGCCGCAGGCCGCTATGAAGCGATCCAGTGGGTGATGTTCCAGATGGGCGGGATCGGTCCGATGTTCGGCCAGCTCGGTTTCTTCCACAAGTTCGCCGGCAAGGAGTACGAAGACAAGCGGCCGCGCGACCGTTATGTCGCGGAGTCGAAGCGTTTGCTCGGCGTGCTGGAGCAGCGGCTCGACGGACGCGACTGGATCATGGGCGACAGATACTCGATCGCCGATATCGCGACCTTCCCATGGGTGCGCAATCTCATCGGCTTCTATGAAGCAGGGGATCTGGTCGGGATTCAGGATTTCCCGAATGTGAAGCGAGCGCTGGCGGCATTCGTCGCGCGTCCGGCGGTGGCGAAGGGGCTGGAGATTCCGAGGCGCGCGTGATTTTCAAACGTGACCCGGTCAATGCTGCCCGGCGTTCAGCAGCATCCAGATTTGTCGCGGCGGGGGGCCGGCGACGATGCGCGCAAACGCGGCACCGCAACGGATGCAGGTGAAGTGTTGCTCGGCTTGGGCGTCCTTCACCGCTCCGGCGGCGTTCAATGTCAGGTTGTCGTGTGGCTCGACCGTCGACGGCTGTCCGTATAGTTCCGCGCACGGCGCGCATGGTTGTATCCAGAGTTCCATTTGCTGAGCAGGTTTAGGTCATCGTACCCAAGCGCGCGCCGAACTGCTTCACCATCGAAAGGCCGAGCCGTTCGGCGCGGGTGTTGTCGTCGGAGCTGTGATGATCCGGCATCGCTATTGTGGCGTTTACAGCAACAGTGATTTCATGACTTAGGTATTTACCCTGATTCTGGTCCCTCCTAGACTGCGTTCATGGGTTACAGACAAGCGTGTCTGTCACGCCACATAAAACAATCTCTGGAGGTGGTTATCATGAAATCGCTCATCAAAGCTGTCGCTGTTGCACTCGTTCTCGCCGCTCCGGTCGCATCGTTCGCGCAATCGAACGGTCCCGTGACGCGCGCTCAGGTTCGTGCGGATCTCGTCCAGATCGAAAAAGCGGGTTATCGACCCGCCGCCGGTAAAGACCCGCACTACCCGGCAGATATCCAGGCAGCCGAAGCACGCGTCGCTGCACAAAATGATAACGCGCAAACCAGCGGCTATGGTTCGGCGACCGAAGGCTCGTCGCAGTCGGGCGGCCGTACCGAGACGACGGTCAGTTCCTACTCGGCACCGGTGGTTAACGTCGGCCACTGATCGATACCAGTGCTGAGGTCGGTGCATCATGCGTCGACTGGGTCCGTATCAACGCAAAGCAGGCTCGCTCTCACTGGGGACGCGGGCCTGTTTTGTCATTATCAGTACTCCTCCGCCGTCGGGTTCCCGACGGCTTCGCCCGGCTTCTTCTGTCCGGGCGTTTTTTCAGGTTGATGACCGTTTGCTGCGCTGTATTTCTTTCGGAGGCGTGTGGGGGGCAGCGGGGCCGGCTAGTGTTTAATGGTGGCAGTGCGTCTCCCAGTGGTGGTGGACCCGAACCTTGTGACATACGCGGTAGTGGTCATAGGCGAATGCCGGCGCAATCGAGCAGAGCGTGACGGCCGCTGCGGCAAGGGCAAGGATGGATTTCTTCATGATGTTGCTCTCTGTTCACGGTAAACCGACGTCAGCAGGCGCGGACGCTCTTCATTGCATGGGAGTGAAATGATCTTCTGTGTCCCTGGTGCTGACGTGTCTTGCTGCATGACCTGGTCGTCATCAAAGCGGACGGTCGAATGCCGGGGCTTCTCCTGTCCTAAGCGTGTCGCGCGGTCGAAATGATTGGCGCCTATGACGAACACAGCGATCACACTGAGTCCTGCGACTACTGAAAGATCACGAGAGATTTTCATTTTCCACCGCGCAAAAGATACGTGATGGAACGTTAATCTCAGTTGCTTGGTGGAACGTTTAACAATTGCAAAATCGGCCTGAGATCCTTGCGGCTGGGGCTTTGCGCGCGATCGGTCAGCCATGCAGTCGAGTGTTGATACATGTGACAAAAAAAAGCCCCGCAGCGCAAGGCGTGCAGGGCATTTTTAGGCAAACTTGGGTGACGCTGGGAAGCTAGGTGGTCCCCCCGACAGGAATCGAACCTGTATCTAGCGCTTAGGAGGCACTTGTTCTATCCATTGAACTACGGGGAGAGGACCGAACTGAAATCATCGCTTCAATCCTGCCGGCGGACAAGATCCGCGGGGATCGGGCGAGTCCAAATTCGCCAGCGCGCGCAGAGTATATCAAACACGCCCGAGCGGGAGGAGGGCAGCGAAGCCCTTCCCCAAAATGCAAACGGCCCAGCAGACATCACCCGCCGGGCCGTTCAGACCGCCAATGCGCCGCACTCAAGCAGTGCATCACCGGCTCAACCCAGCGAAATCAGAACTCCACCACCGCAAACTCCGCCTTGCTCACATCGCATAACGGGCAGCGCCAGTCGTCGGGAATCGCGGCGAAACGCGTGCCCGGCACGATGCCTTCTTCGGGCAGACCTTCTTCCTCGTTGTAGATCCAGCCGCAAATCAGGCAGACCCAGCTCTTGTGTTCAGTCACTTCAATTACTTCACTCACGACGCACTCTTTCTCGGTTCGATACAACAATCCGCCCATTCTGCCCCTTTTTGGGGCGGTGGCGGCGACCCGCAATAGTACCGGAATTTGCCAAACGGACCTCTGGATACGACGTCGCAGCGCCGCAAAATGGCCCGGCGAAACGTCCGGCGTCGCCGCGAATCGTGTCACGCACTCGGTGTATGCTTCTGAGCCGCGGCCTATGTTGAAACCGTTCATGCCCGGCGCATGGCGCCCTTTGCGACGGTGGCGCCCAGCACATCATGCCGCCGCGGCTGTCCGGCACGCAGCGCGTCAAGCCGCTTTCTTCAAAGGAGAAGACGATGTTTAAAAACAAATGGTTGACCGGTGCCGTGCTGGCCGGGTTGTTGGCCGCATCGGGCGTGGCGCAGGCCGAAGGCGTGTCGTTCGTGCAGCCCAAGGACGGTGCAACCGTCAGCAATCCGGTGCACGTGGTGTTTGGCGTCGACGGCATGAAGATCGCGCCGGCCGGCACGATGACCGAGGGCACGGGCCATCATCATCTGTTGATCGACGGCAAGCCGCTTCCCAAAGGACAAGTCATTCCCGCCGACGACCATTCGCTCCACTTCGGCAAAGGCCAGACCGAAACCGATCTGACGTTGCCGCCGGGCAACCACACGCTGACCCTGCAGTTCGGCGACGGTGTGCACCGTTCGTATGGCCCGGAATGGAGCCAAACCATCACGGTTCACGTGAAGTAATCTTTCCATACGACGCTGCCTGGCGTGCAAGCTCCGTCCGGCAGCGTTCTGGCGCTCAGTATTCGTTTCGCAAGCCGGCCATTTGGCCTATCTCGTCCGGCATACAGGCAGCCGCCCGTGCGCCCGGTACAATGAGCAGTTCCGACTCATCGCTGTCTTCTCCAATTCTCCATGTCGCTTTACACCATTACCGGAGCCCAACTGGCGTTCGGTCACGTCGCGTTGCTCGATCACGCGGATTTTTCTCTCGAAGCGGGCGAACGCGTCGGGCTGATCGGCCGCAATGGCGCCGGCAAGTCGTCGCTGCTGAAGATCGTTGCCGATCTGACCAAGCCGGACGACGGCCTCGTCACGCGCCAGCAGAATCTGACCACGGTCTATGTGCCGCAGGAGCCGGAGTTCGATACGGACGACACCGTGTTCGAGGCCGTCGCCGCCGGCCTGACCCACGCGCGCGCGCTGCTGGATGAATACGACGCGGTCGCCAATCAGCTCGCGGACCAGCCGGAAGGCCCGGAGCACGATGAGCTGATGTCGCGGATGAACACGCTGCAATCGTCGCTTGACCATTCGGACGCCTGGAACTGGAGCACGCGCGTGGCCACCACGCTGCAGCAGATCGGTCTGAACGGCGAGGCGCGGGTCGGTTCGCTGTCGGGCGGGATGCAAAAGCGCGTCGCGCTGGCGCGCGCGTTGGTCGTGCAGCCGGACGTGCTGCTGCTCGACGAGCCGACCAACCACCTGGACTTCGACGGCATTCGCTGGCTCGAAGAACTGCTGGTCTCGCTGCGAGCTGGACTGCTCTTTATTACGCACGATCGCGCGTTTCTCGACCGTGTCGCCACGCGGATCATTGAACTAGATCGCGGACGTCTGCTGTCGTATCCAGGCAATTTCTCGGCCTACCAGACGCGCAAGGCGCAGCAGCTTGAAGTCGAGCAAGTCGAAGCGGCCAAGTTCGACAAGCTGCTCGCACAGGAGGAAGTGTGGATTCGCAAGGGCGTCGAAGCGCGCCGTACGCGCAGCGTCGGCCGGATCGCGCGGCTCGTGCAGATGCGCAACGAGCGCGCCGAGCGCCGCAACGTGCAGGGCAACGTCAAGCTCGACGTCGGGCAGGGCGAGAAGTCCGGCAAAATCGTCGCGGAATTGACCGACGTGACCAAGCGCTACGGTGCGCACACGGTGGTCGACAACTTCACGGCCACGGTAATGCGCGGCGACAAGATCGGCTTTGTCGGGCCGAACGGCGCCGGCAAGACCACGTTGCTGAAGATGATCCTCGGCGAATTGCCGCCGGACGAAGGCACGGTGCGCGTCGGCACCAATCTGCAGGTTGCATACTTCGACCAGATGCGCGCGCAGCTGGATCTGGAAAAGAGCCTTGCCGACACGATCAGCCCGGGCAGCGAGTGGGTCGAAGTCAACGGCCAGAAAAAACACGTGATGAGCTACCTCGGCGACTTCCTGTTCGCGCCGGAGCGTGCACGTTCGCCGGTCAAGTCGCTGTCGGGCGGCGAGCGCAATCGCCTGCTGCTCGCGCGTCTGTTCGCGCGGCCGGCCAACGTGCTGGTGCTCGACGAACCGACCAACGACCTCGACATCCCCACGCTCGAACTGCTCGAAGAACTGCTCACCGAATACGACGGCACCGTGCTGCTGGTCAGCCACGATCGCGCGTTTCTGGATAACGTCGTGACTTCGGTGATCGCGTCAGAGGGCGGGGGCAAGTGGCGCGAATATGTCGGCGGCTTTACCGACTGGCAGATTCAGCGCGGCCGTTCGCAGCAGATGGCGCAGGGCGCGCAAAAAGAAGCAGCGAAGGAAGTGGCGGCGAAAGACGGCGGAGCGGGCCGCAACACGCAGCGCACCGCCAGGCTGTCGTTCAAGGAGCAGCGCGAACTCGATGCGCTGCCGGCGAAAATCGCCGCGCTCGAAGCCGAGCAGAAAACCATCGGCGCGCAACTCGAAGAGGGTTCGGTTTTCGCGAAAGACCCGCAGGAAGGCACGCGTCTGACCGAGCGCTACGCAGCGATCGACGAAGAATTGCTGATCGCGCTGGAACGTTGGGACGAACTGGAAAACAAGCGCAAATGACGCGCGAGGGCGGCGTCGGCGCGTGTCCCCTCAGAGTCGCATGCGGATCACATGCTGGTCACAAAAAGAGACGCTCCCTGAGCGCCGCCCCTTATCCGAACGGCCAATCCTGCACGCCGTGAATTGCCGCCCGTATCGAAATCAGTAAAATACCCCGCGAACAGGCTTCCCCCGGCGTTCGCACCGGCGCTGACGTAGCCGGGCTGTACAGCCGGCATCGAGCGGTCGTCGAGCGCGCCGAAGGGGAGCGAGGCGACAAAACAGCTTGCCCGCCCCGCGGGCACCCCACCTAACCCCGTTGTTTCGTTTCGCTTTTTTTGAAAACTCAACGCATTGTCCACGGACCTGTCCACAGGACCTGTGGACAACGATGAACCGACGGACCCGAGTCAACCATGTCTACGAAAAAGCCAAACGCCGCGTATAGCGAAGCGTCGATCAAGGTGTTGAAGGGCCTGGAGCCGGTCAAGCAACGGCCCGGGATGTACACCCGCACCGAGAATCCGCTGCACATCATTCAGGAAGTCATCGACAACGCGTCGGACGAGGCCCTCGGCGGCCACGGCCGGCAAATCACGGTCACGCTGCACGTCGACCATTCGGTCTCGGTCGAAGACGACGGCCGCGGCATTCCATTTGGCCTGCATCCGGAAGAAGGCGTGCCGGTCGTCGAGATCGTCTTTACGCGTCTGCACGCGGGCGGCAAGTTCGATAAAGCCGCCGGCGGCGCGTACACGTTCTCGGGCGGCCTGCATGGCGTCGGCGTGTCGGTCACCAACGCGCTGTCCACGCGCCTCGACGTCACCGTGTGGCGCGACGGCAAAGTCGCCGGGTTGAGTTTCGCCAACGGCGACGTCGCCAAGGAACTCGAAGTGCGACCCGCCGCGCGTAGCGACAAGAAGTCCGGCACGCGCGTCACCGCTTGGGCCAATCCGAAATACTTCGATTCGCCGAACCTGCCGCTCGGCGAATTGCAACGTCTGCTGCGTTCGAAAGCGGTGCTGCTGCCGGGCGTCGAAGTCACGCTGATCAACGAAAAAACCGGCGAGCAGCAAAGCTGGAAATACGAAGACGGTTTGCGCGGCTATCTGCTCGAAGGCATGAACGGCGGCGATCTGCTGATTCCTCTTTTTGAAGGTGAGCGTTATGTAGAAAACGCGCGCACCAGCGAAGAGACTTTCGCGGAAGGCGAGGGCGCGACATGGGTCGTCGCGTGGAGCGAAGAAGGTCCGCTTATGCGCGAGTCGTACGTCAATCTGATTCCGACACCGGCAGGCGGCACGCATGAATCCGGTTTGCGCGACGGCCTGTTCCAGGCGGTGAAGAGCTTCGTCGAATTGCATAACCTGCAACCGAAGGGCGTCAAGCTGCTCGCCGAAGACGTGTTCGCGCGCGTGTCGTTCGTGCTGTCGGCGAAGGTGCTCGATCCGCAGTTCCAAGGGCAGATCAAGGAGCGCCTGAATAGCCGCGATGCGGTGAAGCTGGTGTCGTCGTTCGCGCGTCCGGCGCTTGAACTCTGGTTGAATCAGCACGTCGAGCACGGCAAGAAACTCGCCGATCTCGTCATCAAGCAGGCGCAGGCACGTACCCGCGCCGGACAAAAAGTCGAGAAGCGCAAGAGCTCGGGCGTGGCCGTCCTGCCGGGCAAGCTGACCGATTGCGAATCGACGGAAATCGGCCGCAACGAGTTGTTCCTGGTCGAAGGCGATTCGGCGGGCGGCTCGGCGAAGATGGGGCGCGACAAGGAATATCAGGCGATCCTGCCGCTGCGCGGCAAGGTGCTGAACACGTGGGAAACCGAGCGCGACCGTCTGTTCGCGAACAACGAAGTGCACGACATTTCGGTGGCGATCGGTGTCGATCCGCATAGCCCGGACGACAAGATCGACCTGTCGAATCTGCGCTACGGCAAGATCTGTATCTTGTCGGACGCCGACGTGGACGGCTCGCATATTCAGGTGCTGTTGCTCACGCTGTTCTTCAAGCACTTCCCGCAACTGATCGAGCGCGGTCACGTATGCGTGGCGCGTCCGCCGCTGTTTCGCGTCGATGCGCCCGCGCGCGGCAAGAAACCGGCGCAGAAACTTTACGCGCTCGACGAAGGCGAACTCGAAGCGATCATCGACAAGCTGCGCAAAGACGGTGTGCGCGAAACGCAGTGGTCCATCAGCCGCTTCAAGGGCCTCGGCGAAATGAGCGCGGAGCAGTTGTGGGACACCACGATGAACCCGGACACGCGGCGTCTGACGCCGGTGGCGCTCGGCGAACTCGACTACGACGCCACGGTCGCGCGCATGACGATGCTGATGGGCAAGGGCGAAGCAGCGTCGCGGCGCAGCTGGCTGGAAGAAAAGGGCAACGAAGTGGAAGCGGACATCTGAGCGCGCGGGTAGCGCCTCGGTTCGCAAAGCAACTTCACGCCAAACACGGATACGGAATCTAGATGGACGACGATAACACTCTCGACCTTTTCACCGAGCCACCGCCGCCGGAAGGCGACTTCCTGACGCTCGGCAACTACGCGGAACGCCAGTACCTCGACTACGCGGTGAGCGTGGTCAAGGGCCGCGCGCTGCCTGACGTGTGCGACGGCCAGAAGCCGGTGCAGCGCCGTATTCTGTTCGCGATGAACGAGATGGGCCTCGGCGACAACGCGCAGCCGGTCAAGTCGGCACGCGTGGTCGGCGACGTGCTCGGTAAGTATCACCCGCACGGCGACCAGTCGGCGTACGACGCACTCGTGCGCCTCGCGCAAGACTTTTCCATGCGCTATCCGCTGATCGACGGCCAAGGCAACTTCGGTTCGCGCGATGGCGACGGCGCAGCGGCAATGCGTTACACCGAAGCGCGCCTCACGCCGATCGCGAAGCTGCTGCTCGACGAAATCGACCAGGGCACGGTCGACTTCATGAAAAACTACGACGGCAAGGAAGATGAGCCGAAGCAACTGCCCGCGCGCTTGCCGTTTGCGTTGCTGAACGGCGCATCAGGCATCGCGGTGGGTCTTGCGACAGAAATCCCATCGCACAACCTGCGCGAAGTTGCAGCGGCCGCGGTGGCGATGATCCGCAATCCGAAGATCCAGCATGCCGAACTGATGCAGCACATCGCGGGTCCGGATTTCCCGGGCGGCGGCCAGATCATTTCGAGCGAAGCGGAAATCTCTGCTGCGTACGAAAGCGGCCGCGGCAGTCTGAAGGTGCGCGCACGCTGGAAGATCGAGGAGCTCGCGCGCGGCCAGTGGCAACTCGTCATCAGCGAACTGCCACCGAATACGTCCGCGCAGAAGGTGCTCGAAGAAATCGAAGAGCAGACCAATCCGAAGATCAAGCTCGGCAAGAAGGCGCTCACGCCCGAACAGTTGCAGACCAAGCAGACCATGCTTGCACTGCTCGACGCCGTGCGCGACGAATCGGGCCGGGATGCGCCGGTGCGTCTCGTGTTCGAGCCGAAGTCGAGCCGCATCGATCAAACCGAGTTCGTCAATTCACTGCTCGCGCATACGAGCCTCGAATCGAATGCCTCGCTCAATCTGGTGATGGTCGGCGGCGACGGCAGGCCGCGTCAGAAGGGGCTGAGCGAAATCCTGCACGAGTGGGTCGCGTTCCGCTTCGCGACGGTCACGCGCCGCACGCGCCATCGTTTGACGAAGGTCGACGACCGGATTCACATCCTCGAAGGCCGGATGATCGTCTTTTTGAATATCGACGAAGTCATCCGCATCATTCGCGAGTCGGACGAACCGAAGGTCGCGTTGATGGCCGCGTTCGGCTTGTCCGACCGCCAGGCCGAGGACATTCTTGAAATCCGCTTGCGTCAGTTGGCGCGGCTCGAGAAGATCAAGATCGAGAAGGAGTTGTCCGAATTGCGCGACGAGAAGGCCAAGCTCGAAGAACTGCTCGGCAGCGAATCGGCGATGAAGCGTCTGCTCATCAAGGAAATCGAAGGCGACGCGAAGCAATACGGCGACGAGCGTCGCACGCTGATCCAGCAGGAAAAGCGCGCAACCTTCGAAGCGCGCGTGGTCGACGAGCCGGTCACGGTGGTGGTGTCGCAAAAGGGCTGGGTGCGCGCGCTAAAGGGCCATGGGCTGGATACCGCGGGCTTCACGTTCAAGGCCGGCGACGGGCTCTATGCGGCATTCCAGTGCCGCACGCCGGATACGCTGGTCGCGTGGGGCAGCAATGGCCGCGTCTATTCGGTTGCCGTTGCCACGCTGCCGGGCGGGCGCGGCGACGGCGTGCCGGTCACGTCGCTGATCGAACTCGAGTCGGGCAGTCATTTGATGCATTACTACGCGGCGTCGGCGGATCAGGCGCTGCTGCTCGCGTCGAGCAACGGCTTTGGCTTTATCGCCAAGGTCGGCGATATGGTGAGCCGCGTGAAGGCCGGCAAGTCGTTCATGACGATCGACGCGGGCGCCGCGCCGCTCGCGCCGATGCCGATGCTGCCGGATGCGACGCATATCGCGTGTCTGTCCTCGGGCGGGCGTCTGCTGGCGTTCGGCCTCGACGAGATGAAGACGCTGTCGGGCGGTGGGCGCGGCGTCACGCTGATGGCGCTCGACGATAATGAAACGTTGGTGCAGGCGCTGGCGATCAACAATGCGGGCGTCGTGTTGATCGGCACGCGCCGTGGCGGCCGCGTCGACGAGGAGAAGCTGAGCGGCGCCGCACTCTCATCGCATATCGGCAAGCGGGCGCGCAAGGGGCGTGCGCCTGAGAGCAAGATGAAGCTCGATGGCATGCGTCCGGTATTGGCCGCTTAACCCAGGAAAGCAAATGTAGGAACGCGGCGCGCGCTAGAGCTTGAGTTGCACTTCAAGCGCGTGCCGTGTGCAGTAGAAATTCGGGGGTGCGGCGCCGTCGCGCAAGTGGGCGCGCTGCAATAACAACTACAAAGATTGTCAGGAAAGCGGCTGGTGCATGGAACTGCGTGTACAGTGCGCGGTCGAACGCGCTCAATAGCCGCTGCCAATATCATTCGTCGTAAGCGGCGTGGCGTCGTCGGGAGAGGAAAACAACATGAACAAAGCTATCGAACTCGCGCTCTTTCTGCATTTGCTTGCCGTTGCCGTATGGGTCGGCGGAATGGTGTTCGCGCATTTCTGTTTGCGTCCGGCGCTTGCCGATCTTTCGCCGCAACTGCGCTTGCCGCTGTGGGAATCGGTGTTCAGTCGCTTCTTCAATTGGGTCGCCGCGGCCGTGCTGGTGATTCTGCTCACCGGCGGTTTTTTGCTGATGCAATTCGGCGGCGGTCACGCCACGTGGCCGTTGCATGCGATGGCCGGCCTCGGCATCGTGATGATGCTGATCTTCGGACATATCCGCTTCGCGGTGTTCCCGCGCATTCGCCGTGCGGTGCAGGCGCAGAAATGGCCGGACGGCGCGCAGGCAGTCGGCACGATCCGCCGTCTGGTGCTGATCAATATCGTGCTGGGCGTCGTGACGATCGGTGTTGCCGTGCTGTCGCGCGGGTTCTGAAGCCCGGCTTATAAGGTTCCGGCTTTGTGAAGCCACGGTTGTGAAGCCACGGTTGTGAAGCCACGGTTGTAAAGCGCGGGCCGGCGAAACCTACGGTATGGCGCCGTAGGCAAGCCACAGGCCGCACGCCACGGCCACCGTTCCGTACACCACGTACACCGGCAGCTTGAGCTTCGCAAAGCACATGCCGGAGAACAGTGCGGTCAACAGATACTCCAGTTTGAACGGCACATGGGCCGCAATGCGCAGTACCGCTACCACGAGAAATGCGGTCGTCACCGCGCGCAAGATCCGCATGCCATGCTCGAAACGCGGATTGGCCTTCAACTGATGCAGATGGCGCTGCGCCAGCACCACGAGACAACCCGACGGCACAAATAGCGCGAGCGTGGCAATCAGCGCACCCAGCCAGCCGTCCACCAGATAGCCGAAGAACGGCACCACATTCAGCAGCGGCCCGGGCGACAGCGGCGATAGCGAGAACGCCAGCGTAAAGTCGTTATCCGACACGCCGATCGCCGGCGTGACGAACAGTGTCTTGAGCACCGGCAACGCGGAGAAGCCGCCGCCGAACAGCGTCATGCCCGCTCCCGCGAGACGCGGCCACAGCAGCGCCAGTTCATAGCGATGCGGCAGCGGCAACGCAAACAACACCAGCAACATGCACAGAGCGGCCAGCAATTGCCAGTCGCCGCGCGCGATCGATACGACAATGCGCGCATTGCGAGCCGGGCTAACCAGCCAGCCGGCGCCGAACGCCGCGCCGAGCATCACCACATAGGCGGCAGGACTGCGCGCATAGAAGAGCGCCACGCAGCCGAGCGCCGCCGCGGTCCATTCGAGCTTGCCGCGCATCAGCGCGCGCGTCTGTTTATACCAGGTGATCGCGATCAGCGTCGCCAGCACGACGCTGAAGTGATTGAGCAAGGTCTGCGAAGCGGCTGCGCGCATGACCGGCGTGCGGTAGAAGATCGCGAACAGCGTCATCAGCATGAAGAAGGGCAGCACGCTCGCGACGCCCGCCACCCAGGCGCCGGCGCGTCCACGCAACGCATGTCCGACTTGCACGGCGACATTGCAGCCGACCGGCCCGGGCACCATCCAGGCGAGCGCGATCAGATCGGAAAATGCCACGCGTGAAAGCCGGCCTTCACGTTCGACGTAGTGGTTCTCGAGCTGGGCCATCAGCGCGAGACCGCCCCACGACAGCGCCGACAGGCCGAACACGACCCGGAACAGCGTCCATAGCGGTTCCCGTTTCCCTCGTCTGGCTGCATCCTGGCTCGTGATCGTCTGCATGGCGCTGCGGGCGCCCGGCCCGCACCCCCTATGGGATCGTTGTTATGTCAGCGTCGGTGCGGCCGGCGTGCCGGCATCGCGCTGTGCCGCGGTACAGCGTGAATGTAGCCGGTTTTGTGGTGGCGCACCTGACATGAGCGGCTTGTCACCGTTCGTGTCAGGCGTTTATCTGGCCGCAACCGAGTCTGGGTCAGCTGTTCGTGCTTGTGCTGGGCACGCTGCTGGTGCTTTCGATTTCATGCGCGGCGTGGAGATCCGCGACGCCGCACACGCCGAAGCGTTCGAGCAACGCCGGAATGGCGTCCACGGGAACCGGACGGGAGAACAGGAAACCCTGCGCCTCGATGTGACCGAGTGCGGCCAGCCAGGCAATCTGCTCTTCGGTCTCGGTGCCTTCGACCACCACCGTGAGTCCGAGCGAGCGCGCCAGATTGACGATCGCGGTGACCATCACGCAGACGCTGCGATCGCCCGGAATCGCCTGGACGAACGAACGATCCACCTTCAGCGTATCGACCGAGAAGCGGTTCAGATACGACAGCGACGAATAGCCGGTGCCGAAATCGTCGAGCGCGATACGCACGCCGAGGCGCTTCAACGCGAAGATCTTCTCCGAAACGAGTTCGGGATATTCCATCATCGCCGTCTCGGTGATTTCGAGCTCGAGGCGGCGCGCGGAAATGCCGGTTTCCTCGATCGCGTGCGAGACGGTTTCAAACAGGTCGCCGCGCCAGAACTGCACCGCCGAGATGTTCACCGCCAGCGACAACGTGTCGTATCCCTGCTGCTGCCACAGCGCCAGCTGACGGCAGGCGGTCTCGATCACGAAATCGCCGATCGGCACGATCAGGCCGGTCGATTCGGCGACCGGAATGAATTCGTTGGCCGGAATCAAGCCATGCTGCGGATGATTCCAGCGCACCAGCGCTTCAAAACCGGTAATGCAGCGGCGCGTCAGGTCGATCTTGGGCTGATAGGCGAGGAACAGCTGCCCTTCGGCGAGCGCGACACGCAATTGCTGTTCCCACTTCATCAAATGATCCGCGCGATGCGACAGTTGCGGCGAATAGAACTGGTAGCAGTTCTTGCCCGCGTCTTTCGCGCTGTACATCGCGAGGTCGGCTTTTTTCAGCAGGTCGATCTCGCTCTCGTTGGCCACCGAATAGAGCGCGATGCCGATGCTCGCGTGCAGTACGAACGAACTGCCGCGTACTTCGAAAGGCTTGTCGAACGCTTCCGCTGCGGCTTCGGCGAGCGCCACGGCGCGTTTCTCGACGTCGTCGCCCTTTATCACGACGACGAATTCGTCGCCGCCGATGCGGCTCAACGCGCCGCCGTCGTTGACTGCGGCGGCCAGGCGCGACGCCGTCATTTGCAGCACGATGTCGCCGGCGTTGTGGCCGAGCGTGTCGTTGACGGTCTTGAAGTTGTCGAGGTCGATGAAGAGAATCGCGAGGCGCCCGAGATTGGCCGGCTGCGCCACGTCGTGCCGCAGGCTCTGCAATGTCGCGTAGCGATTGCGCAAGCCGGTCAGCAGATCGTATTCGACCAGATGCGTCATCTCGCGCTCGCGGCCGAGCAGCTTGCCGATCAAGCCGGTCGCGACGGCGAAGAAACTCAGCATCGCCAGCGAGATGAAGCCCGCCATCAGCAGATAGACGTTGCGTGTGTGGTTGTAGTCGGCGAACTCCTCGGCTTGCGACAGGCCGACCAGCACGCCGAGCGGATAGCCGTCGATATGCCGGTACGACACGATGCGCGTGACGTTGTCGATCGAATCGACATAGGTGCCCGACACATGCTCGGAGGTCGGATACGAACCGCTTGCCGAGAACGAGCCGTTGGTGTTGTCGGTGCTGCCGGTGCGCCGTGCGAGCACGGCACCGCTGTCCGAGATCACCGCGATCACGCCTTCGCGGCCGATTGCCGCGTTGTTGTAGAAATCGCTGGTGAAATAGCTGGGGTCTTCGGAGACCACCACGACGCCCGCGAACGAGCCGTCCGGATGATTCAGACGCCGCGTCATCTGCAGCGTCCAGTGGCGGGACACACGGCCGAGCACGGGCTTGCTGATAAACAGCTGATCGTCGTTTTCGTGTTCGTGGACCTTGAAGTGCTCGCGGTCGGACAGGTCGATACGCTTGGGGTTCAGCTCGGCCGTGTTGGCGATCAGCGTGCCGTGCTCGTCGATCAGCGACACCTGCACCAGCGTTTCGCTTTGCACCACGCCTTTTTCCACCGTGCTGGTGAGATCGAAATGATTCGGGGTTTTCTCGAACTCGTATTTGACGAAGCGGGTAATCTGATCGACCTGGTGAATCGCCTTGACCGTATGCTGCTCCAGCGCCGCGGAGAGAATCGCGGCAGAGGCCATCGTCTCACGGTAAGTGGCGTCTTTCTCGACCGATAGCCGCGCGAAGATCACGGTCCAAAGCAGGATCAGCACCAGCACGCCAAGCGCGGGAATCGCGAGCAAAGAGCGGCGGCGCGACACGGCGGGGTCGCGGCGAGGTTTGGCTTCGCGCTGGTCGGAGAAGCGGTATTGGCTCATCTGGCGGCCCGTGCCCAGGTGCCGGCCGGCTGCAACTGCGCGAGCATTGACTGCGCTGATTTCATGAGTGGCTGCATGGTGACCAAGGTGCCGGTACTGCTGCGCAGGGGAAGGGAGCGTGGCGTCGTGCCTGACCATCCGCGGATCGTTGGGTACGTTTCGATATTACTTAATGCCACTGGATTAAGGAAGGGTCCGCGCATCGGGTATACGCGGGCGCAGGCAGGCATGCTGATCCGCTCAATTCGCAGGCCGCGCGGTCGGCCGTGAGGCAGTGGTGGGGCAGGCGTTTTCGAGGGTTTCATCGGAAATCGGTGTTCAGGTGTGCCAGGCCTCTGGCAAGCCTCTCGTCATGCATAGTGCATTAATGGGAGGCAATGCGGGGCGATGCGGCAATTTGTGGCTGGACGTGGCTTGAAAGGGCGATGCGCCGCTGGCTGCATCCGGTGAGTCACCGTCTGCAAATGATGCGCCAGCATGCCACGCGCCGGTCACAGCAGCCTGAATGTGCCGTCGACGATTGTCACCGAGGGGCCGCCGATCCACGTTTTGCCGGCTGCATCGTCGTAGCGCACCGAGACGTTGCCTGCGCGACCCAGCGCGGTGCCCTGGCGCGCGGTGTAGTGCGGGCCCGGGCGCAATTGCTGGGCGCTCAGCAGCCCCGCCAACGCGGCGTTTGCGCTGCCCGTCACTGGGTCTTCCCCTACGCCAAAGCGGCCGCCCGCCATCAGGCAACGTACTTCGAAGGTAGCCGGGCCGTCGGCGTCGTGCGGACCGTAGACCGCGAGGCCATGCGTATCCACTGAACGCACGAGTTCTGCCAGCGCTGCGGCGTCGGGTTCGAGCGCGAGGCAATCGCGCGCCGAATTGACGCGTACCACGAGCCACGGTGCACCGTTATCGACCGCGCAAGGCGTCGCGCTGAAATCGATCGCGTCACTACGTAATGCGGTAGCGAGCCTTGCATATTGATCTTGTGCGAGCGGCGTGACGCGTGCGGGCGGTGCAGCGAATGCCCATGCTTGCGCATCCTGATCGGCTTCGCCGTTCAGCCTGGCCAGTTCGACGAGGCCCACGCCGCATTGCTGCACCAGCCTGCCGGCCTGCTTCGGCTGGTAGCCGCTTTCGAGCAGCGCATGCGCGGTGCCGAGCGTCGGATGGCCGGCGAACGGCAATTCACCATGCGTCGTGAAGATGCGCACGCGATAGTCGGCGGCCGGATCGGTCGGCTTCAGCAGGAAGGTTGTTTCGGAGAGATTGGTCCAGTGCGCGATGGCCTGCATCTGATTCGCATCGAGTGCGTCGGCATCGAACACGACCGCGAGCGGATTGCCCTTGAACGGCACCGACGTGAACACGTCGACTTGTTTAAAACGAACGGTGTTGGCGAGCATCGGCGGGTCCGGCGAATCCAGCGGGTTGGTGTGATTGGCGGATTCTATCTGGTGGTGAAGGAACGTTCTACCTCGCCACAAATGCAAAACGCGCCGCGGGTGATCGACACCTCGCGACGCGTTTGGTACAACCTGTGCCGGCCAGGTCGGCAGCCCGTCTTATCCGGCTTCGTTATTCGACTTCGGCAATCATCTCGATCTCGACGCATGCGCCGAGCGGAATCTGCGCCACGCCGAACGCCGAGCGCGCATGCTTGCCGCGCTCGCCGAACACATCGGCGATCAGTTCGGACGCGCCGTTGGTCACCAGATGTTGCTCGGTGAACTCGAGCGTCGAGTTGACGAGGCTCATCAGCTTGACGATGCGCGTGACGCGATTCAGATCGCCCACATGCGCATGCAGGGTGGCGAGCAGGTCGATCGCGATCGAGCGCGCAGCGGCCTTGCCTTCTTCGGTGGTGAGCGTGGCGCCGAGCTTGCCGGCCCACACCTTGCCGTCCTGCTTCGCGATGTGACCGGACAGGTACACCGTGTTGCCGCTTTGCGCGCTCATCACATAAGCGGCGGCCGGTGCGCCGGCGGTCGGTAGTTCGATGCCCAGTTCCTTGAGCTTGTCGTAAACATTCGTTTGAGCCATGTCGTGTCCTTGGTCGGTCGTGAAAATTCGATGACGGGGGCGGGCGAAGACCGCTTAAACCTTCGCTCGAATCAGCGCTGCGAGACGCGCTACGCCTTCGTCGATCCTGGCCGGCGGCACCGTGACGAACGACAGACGCAACGTATTGTGCTGCGCTTCGTTCGCGAAGAACGGTCCGCCCGGCACGAACGCGACATTCTGCGCAACGGCTTCTTCGAGCAGCTTCATGCTGTCGATCTGCGCGGGCAGATTCACCCACACGAACATGCCGCCTTCTGGACGGTTCCAGCTCACGCCCTCGGGCATATAGCGTTCGAGCGATGCAAGCATCGCCGCGCATTGATCGCGATACAGCGCGCGGATGGTCGGCACGTGCGTGTCGAGGAAACCGTCCTTGACCACTTCATGCACGATACGCTGCGTGAAGCTCGGTGTGTGCAGATCGGTGGCCTGCTTGGCCTGCACGAGTTTGAAAATCAGTTCTTCGGGCGCAATGATGTAACCGACCCGCAGGCCTGGCGCCAGCACCTTCGAGAACGAGCCCAGGTGGACGATGTGATCCGGCGACATCGACAGCATGGTGGGCAGCGGTTCGCCCGCGTAGTCGAGTGCGCCGTACGGGTCGTCTTCGATCACCGGGAACGGTGCGGTCTGCGCAAACTCGGCCAGGGCGCGCCGGCGTTCGACCGGCAGGCGGCGGCCAGTCGGATTCTGAAAATTCGGCTGGGCATACAACAGGCGCGCGCCGGCCGTCAGCTCTGGCGTGAGCGCTTCGGGAATCAGGCCTTGCTCGTCGGTCGGCACTTGCACATAACGCGGCTCGTACATCGAGAACGATTGCAGTGCGCCGAGGTAGGTCGGCGTTTCGACCAGCACCGGGCTGTCCGGGCACACCAGCACTTTGCCGAGGAGGTCGAGCGCCTGCTGCGAGCCGGTCGTGATCAGCACCTGGGTGGGGCGAATCTGTGCGCCGTTCACCGAATAGCGCTGTGCAACCCATTCACGCAGCGGCAGATAGCCTTCGGTCGCGCTGTATTGCAACGCCGCGGCGGGCGCATCGCGCAGAATGCGGTCGGACGCTTCGCGCATGCGCTCGGCGGGGAAGGTGGCCGGCGACGGCAAACCGCCCGCGAACGAAATGACTTCCGGCCGCTCCGTGACCTTCAGGATTTCGCGGATCGCAGAGCTCGTGAGCTTGCGCGCGCGTTCGGACAGTTGCCACGTGGGGGCTTTCAAGTCGCTTTGGTCCATGGTCTCCTCGTCTGGTGTGTTTGGAATCGGTCAAAACTTCAATTATCGCCGAGTCGGCGACCCGCGCGCGCTGCTTATTTAAGGGTCCGTAGACCGTCGGGCGTTTCAAACTCGGCGGTGAGTGCTGGTGCGCCTTCCGTTGGCGCCAGCGCAATCAGGTGCGCCGCGCCCAGCCACTGCAATTGCGCCGCGATCGCGTCTGCCTGCGGATGGACCGCTTTCAGCGTTTTCAGCGCCAGGCTCGTCTCCGGCAATACCGCCGACGGATGCCGCGGCGTGTCCCACTGAATCAGCGACGGCAGCACGCCGTCGCCTGCGCCTTGCCAGGCGGGAAATGCACCGTCGTCGGGCACGGACAGGCTCCATGTGAAATCGCCGCGCGTCATCGGCACGATCGGCGCGATGCGCTGCGGATACTGCGCTTGCCACGTCGCGAGGCGTTTCGGCCGCTCGACGCGTGCGACCCAATGCGACAGATACGGCCCTTTGTCGAGCCGCGCGTGGGTCGCCGGGTCGTCGAGGGCGAACAGCCGTGCGCGCGTCGCGCCGCCGTCCGCCGCCGCGACGGCTTGCGGATCGATCGCGATCACCTCCAGATACACGCCGCCCCACAGGTTCAGCAGGCGGTTGTGCGTGCGCATCAGCGGATGTGCGCCACCGCCGGCCGGCGCGACGCCGAGCGTGTCGGCGACGTACTGCGTGCCCTCGTCGAGGGTACGGGCGGAAATCACGAGGTGATCGAGACGAAGCGAATGAGCGGTCATGGCGGATCGAAGAAACGGTTTCTGCAGTGAACCGGAGCGACGCCGAGCGTGGCGGCGACGCGGCCGGGGTCGTAAGCATAACCGTTCGCCGGACCGGCAGGCGAGGCCGGCCGCGGCGACGATTGCGCCGCTATCTTCAATTTGTGGCTCGGCGCTGGGTCGGGCGGCGCCGTGATCCGCTGCGTGTCTCAAATGTAGCGGCGGCGACCGGCACAGTAACGGTACAATCGATTCGATACTATTCGGTACAGTTGGAGCCCGTTATGTCCGTCCCGCTTGCCCAGATTCCCGCCCCGCACGATACAGCGTCGCTGACGCTGGTCGAGCAGCTTGTCCAGTGGGCGCGCCGCCGCATCGAGGAGCGGGTGTTCCGCCCGGGTATGCGCATGCCGTCGATTCGCAAGCTGGCGCTCGACAAGGGCGTGTCGCGTTTCACGGTGGTCGAGGCGTATGAACGGCTGGTGGCGCAAGGCTGCCTGGAGTCACGGCGCGGCTCGGGTTTCTACGTACGCGAGCGGCTCGGCGGCACGGCCTCGGGCGAGGTCCACGCGATCGCCGAAGCCGCGCCTGCGCCGGCCACGATCGACGTCGTCTGGTTGCTGCGCAATATGCTGCATACGGGCGCGCGCCCCGAGCGCAGTCCGGGGCTGGGCTACCTGCCGGGCCGCTGGCTCGACGGCGATCTGATCACCAACGCGCTGCGCACGCTCGGCCGGCAAAGCGGCGCGCAGATGCTCGGGATCGGCACGCCGCTGGGTTTTTTGCCGCTGCGCCAGCAGTTGCAGACGCGGCTGGAAGAGCTGGAAATCGGCGCGTCGCCCGAGCAGATCGTGATGGTCTCCGGGATTACCCAGGCGATCGACCTGATTTCGCGCATTTACGTGAAGCCGGGCGATGCGGTGATCGTCGGCGATCCGGCCTGGTTTCAGATGTTCGGACGCTTTGCGTCGCAGGGCGCGCGGCTGGTCGGCATGCCGTATACGCCGGACGGTCCCGACCTCGACGCGCTCGAATCGCTGGTGCAGACGTGGCGGCCGAAAATGCTGGTGATCAATTCGGTGCTGCAGAACCCCACCGGCACCTCGCTCACGGCCGCGCAGGCGTTCCGCATCCTGCGACTTGCCGAAGCCTACGACTTCATCGTCGTCGAAGACGATATTTACGGCGATCTGTGTCCGCCGAGCTATCCGGGCACGCGCCTCGCGAGTCTCGACCAGTTGAAGCGCGTGATCTACCTCGGCAGCTTTTCGAAGACGCTCGCGCCCAATCTGCGCGTGGGTTTCATCGCCTGCTCGCCGGAAGTGGCCAAGGCCGTCAGCGATCAGAAAATGCTGGTCGGCATGACGAGCCCCGAGTTGAACGAGCGCGTGCTCTACAAGATTCTCACCGAAGGCCATTACCGTCGGCATGTCGAGCGGCTGCGCGCACGGCTGGACGGCGTGCGGGAAAAGTCCGTGCGGATGCTCGAGAAGACCGGCATGAAGCTGTTTTTGACGCCGACGGCAGGCATGTTCCTGTGGGCCGACACGGGCGTCGACGCGGACGCGCTGGCGGCGGCCGGCCATGAAGACGGCTTTCTGCTGACGCCTGGGAGCCTCTTTTCGCCGCAGCAATCGCCGACCACGTGGATGCGCTTCAATATCGCCAACTGCGGCGATCCGGAGCTGTCGGCGTTCCTGTGCCGCTATCTGGACGGCGTCGCGCGGCGCGCCTCTTGAAACCGCGCCGGATCGTCCCCAGCTAGGCGGACGATCCGGCGGCCCGGCGCGCCGGCGGGCGCGGCCCGCCAGTCGCCCGGCGCCACGCCTGACCCGAACCCCATTCGCAACAGAGAGGAAGTCCGACCATGGCACAAGAAACCATGAGCTTTCAGGCAGAAGTGAAACAGCTTCTGCACCTGATGATCCATTCGCTGTACAGCAACAAGGAAATCTTTCTGCGCGAGCTGATTTCGAACGCGTCCGACGCGGCCGACAAGCTGCGCTTCGAAGCGATCGAAAATAGCGCGCTGTACGAAAACGATCCGAATCTGCGCATCCGTGTGTCGTACGACAAGGCCGCGCGCACCGTCACCATCGACGACAACGGCATCGGCATGAGCCGCGACGAGACGATCTCGCATCTCGGCACGATCGCGCGTTCGGGCACCAAGGAATTTTTCGGCAAACTCTCTGGCGATCAGCAGAAAGATGCGGCGCTGATTGGCCAGTTCGGCGTGGGCTTCTACTCGGGCTTCATCGTCGCCGATCGCATTACGGTCGAAACGCGCCGTGCCGGTTTGCCGGCGTCCGAAGGCGTGCGCTGGGAAAGCGCGGGCGAGGGCGATTTTGCCGTGGAGACGATCGAGCGCGCTCAACGCGGCACGACGATCACGCTGCATCTGCGCGCCGATGAAGACGACCTGCTGTCGGTGCATCGTCTGAAGTCGATCATCCAGAAGTATTCGGATCACGTCGCGCTGCCGATCCTGATGCAGAAGGAAGAGTGGGACGCCGAAAAGAGCGAGATGGTCACGAAGGACGAGGACGAGACCGTCAATCAGGCCAGCGCCCTGTGGACCCGTTCGAAGAACGACATCAGCGAAGATCAGTACAAGCAGTTCTACCAGCATCTGTCGCACGATCATCAGGATCCGCTCACCTGGACGCATAACCGCGTCGAAGGCCGCAGCGAGTACACGCAACTGCTGTATGTGCCCACCCACGCGCCGTTCGACATGTGGAATCGCGATCATCGCGGCGGCCTGAAGCTGTACGTGAAGCGCGTGTTCATCATGGACGACGCCGAGCAACTGCTGCCCGCGTATCTGCGCTTCGTAAAGGGCGTGGTCGATTCGAGCGATCTGCCGCTGAACGTATCGCGTGAAATCCTGCAGGAAAGCCGCGACGTGAAGGCGATCCGCGAAGGCGTGACCAAGCGTTCGCTGTCGATGCTCGAAGATCTGGCCAACTCGGACAACGATGCCGACCGCGAAAAGTACGCCGGCTTCTGGAAGGAATTCGGCCAGGTGCTAAAGGAAGGCGTCGGCGAGGATTTCGCCAATCGCGAGCGCGTCGCCAAGCTGGTGCGCTTTGCGTCGACGCATACGGATTCGCCCGAGCAAACCGTTTCGCTCGCCGATTACGTCGCGCGGATGAAGCCCGAGCAAAGCAAGATCTACTACGTGACCGCCGACACCTGGCAGGCCGCGACCCACAGTCCGCATCTTGAAGTGTTTCGCAAGAAGGGCGTGGAAGTGCTGCTGCTGACCGATCGTGTCGACGAATGGATGCTGTCGTTCCTGAACGAATTCGACGGCAAGCCGCTGCAAAGCGTCGCGCGCGGCGATCTCGATCTGGGCGCGTTGAACGACGAAGAAAAAGAGGCGCAGGAAAAGGTTGGCGAAGAATTCAAGCCGCTTGTCGACAAGATGAAGGAAGCGCTGAAGGACAAGGCGAAGGACGTGCGCTTGACGTTCCGCCTGACCGATTCGCCGTCCTGCCTCGTCGCGGACGATGGCGAAATGAGTGGCTATCTGCAACGTATGCTGAAGGCCGCGGGGCAGCAGGCGCCGTCGTTCCATCCGATTCTCGAAGTGAACCCGGAGCACGCGCTGGTGAAGGGCTTGCATGCGGACAGCGCGAACTTCGATGACTGGTGCCATCTGCTGTTCGATCAGGCATTGCTTGCCGAAGGTGGTGCGCTGGAAGACCCGGCGAGCTTCGTGAAGCGTACCAATGCGCTGTTGCTGGCGCGCGCGGGTTGAGCTTGCGTGGTGAGCTTGAATAATCCGACACCATGCCTATCCGCTTCGATGCCGCCGACGCCCACTGGCGCGTTGCGCCCTTGCCCGGCTTTAGCGCCGCCCAGAAAGACTGGCTGACGCGCGGTGGTTCATTGACCGCGCATCTGGGCATGCTTGGCGCTGTCGCGGTGCGCGTCACGCGCGAAGCCGTCGCGTTGCCGTGGGCCGACGAATCCGCCGCGCTCGGCATCGCGCCGCGCGCACCGGCGTGGATTCGGGAGGTGGTGCTGTCGGTCGACGGCGTGCCGTTTGTCGCCGCGCATAGCGTGGCGCCTCTCGCGGCGAGCGTCGGCGTGTGGCAGGCGACGCGGCGGTTACGCACCCGGCCGCTCGCTGAGTTGCTGTACAGCGATAGCAGCGTCGCGCGTTCGTCGCTAGTGAGCCGCAGGCTGACGGCGCGTCATCCGCTGTACCGGCTGGCGCAGCATGAGATCGGCGCGGCGCCGCCGCATGCGCTGGTCGCGCGACGCTCGGTGTTCGAACGCCACGGCGCGCCGCTGATGGTGACCGAATGCATGCTGCCTGCGCTGTGGGCGCATCTGGCTTCGTCGTCGGGTGAATCATCCGCGCCTGCGCTGCACGCTGCGCATCCACGTTCGCGCGAACATGGCCGCCCGCTCGAGCACATCGCATCGCGCGCGCATCCCGTGTTTCGCGCACCCGGCGAGGCGAGCCGCTAATGTTGCGCGGCTTTCCACCCGTCGCCGCCGCGGATACACATACGCTGATTCTCGGCAGCTTTCCCGGCGAGGCGTCGCTCGCCGCGACGCAGTACTACGCGCATCCGCGTAACCAGTTCTGGTGCCTGCTCGGCACGGTGCTCGACGAACCGCTTCCCGGGCTCGCTTACGAAGAACGTCTCAGGCGCGTACTGGTCCATGGCATCGGTGTATGGGACGTGCTCGCAGCGTGCCATCGCGAGGGAAGTCTGGATGCGGCGATCCGCAACGCGCAACCGAATGACTTCGCATCGCTGCGCGAGCATGCGCCGCTGTTGCGCAAAGTCTGCTTCAACGGCAAGACAGCAGGCCGCTTCGCGCCGGTGATCGGCGAAGCCGGCTACGCCACCCTCGTATTGCCTTCGTCGAGTCCGGCGAATGCTATGCTCTCGTTCGACCAAAAATTGCGTCTCTGGCGCGACATCCTTACATGACGAAATTGATCAAGCGCGCTTCGGCTGAAGCGCGCGCTTTCCGTAATCAAGGCGCTGACGCCGTGAGCAGCAAACAGAAAGTAGTGCGCAACAACAAGCGCGCGCTACACGACGACGATCTGCACGACGCGCCGCAAATCGAAGCGCCGCGCAAGCCGCGTTTCGCGCCTGTCACGTTTTCGGAAGAGGGCGGCGTGCGCTTCCTGCATTTCGGCACGGAATGGGTGCAAGGCGCGATGCGTCTGCGCAAGCCGGATCACATCGAACTCGAATACGCGCAGCAGATGATGGCCTGGCTGCTGTTCATCGAAACGCCCAGGCGCATCGTCCAACTCGGTCTTGGCGCAGCGGCGCTGACCAAGTTCGCCCACCGCTTCCTGACGCGCGCGAAGGTCGAGGCGGTCGAGTTGAATCCGGCCGTCGTCGTCGCCGCGCGGACGATGTTCGAATTGCCGCCCGACGATGCACGCCTGACCGTGCACGAAACCGACGCGTGGGACTTCGTCAACGACCGCGCCAACCACGGCACGATCGGCGCGCTGCAAGTCGACGTCTACGATGCGACCGCGCGCGGCCCGGTGCTCGACAGCGTCGGCTTCTATCGTGCGGTGCGCGCGTGTCTGACCGAGGCGGGCGTGGTGACGGTGAACCTGTTCGGCGATCATCCGAGCTTCGTGCGCAACATGAAGCGTTTGAACGAAGCGTTCGACGGCCGCGTCGTCGCGCTGCCGGAAGTGCACGACGGCAATCGCATCGCGATCGCGCTCTCGGGCCCGGCGCTCGACGTGCCGTTCACGGCGCTGCAAGCGCGCGCGAGACTGATCGAAGCGGAACTCGGCCTGCCGGCGCGCAAGTGGATCAAGGGACTGCAGGAATCGACCGGGCAGAACGGCACCTCGTTCTCGATCTGACGATCGAAGCAGCCGGGCCGGGCAAGGTGGCTCGCCCGGCCACCCGGCGTAGGGCCGCCCGGCCTCGAACCGTCTGCCCCATCTGCATCAAAGCACCGCCCCGCCTCGGGTCGTCCCTGCTTGACCGCACGCTCGCGGCTCCTATACTCTTTCGAAGCTTTCGGGGCGCCTGTCGCTTATCCGGCGGCGGCCACCCGCTGCGGAAACCGCCACCCGTCAAAACACGGGCCAACATTTCAATAATAGGTAGGAGGAGACGTCATGGCTCACGACGCCGACGCGAACAAAGCCAGCAAGCACTGGCTATGGTTGCTGCTGCTGCCCTGGGTCGCGATGATCTGGGTGCCGTCATATAACAAGGTCGAACCGCAACTGTTCGACTTCCCGTTCTTCTACTGGTATCAGCTCCTGTGGGTGCTGATCAGCGCGGTCATCACGGCGCTCGTGTACTTCAAGACCAAGACCCGTTCGACGGGCCGCCCGCAAGGGGGCGCACAATAATGAACGCCACCGCAACTTTCGTCTTCGTTCTGTTCTTCGTCGGCGTCACCATTCTGGGCTTTATCGCGGCCCATTGGCGGCGCGGCGATCTGGCCCATCTGGAAGAGTGGGGCCTCGGCGGCCGGCGCTTCGGCACAATCGTCACCTGGTTTCTGCTGGGTGGCGACCTGTACACCGCGTACACCTTCATCGCCGTGCCGGCGCTCGTGTTCGGCGCGGGCGCCACGGGCTTCTTCGCGCTGCCGTACACGATCCTGATCTATCCGTTCGCGTTCGTCGTGTTCCCGAAACTGTGGAGCATCGCCAAACGTCAGGGCTACGTGACATCGGCCGACTTCGTCTCCGCCCGTTATGGCAGCCGGATGCTGGCGCTCGCGGTTGCGGTGACCGGTATCCTCGCGACGATGCCGTACATCGCGCTGCAACTGGTCGGTATCGAAGTGGTGATCGGCGCGCTGGGTTTCGACACCACGGGCTTCGTCGGCGATCTGCCGCTGATCATCGCGTTCGCGATTCTGGCGGCGTACACGTACACGTCGGGCCTGCGCGCGCCGGCGATGATCGCGGTCGTCAAGGACGTGCTGATCTACATCACGATTGCCGCCGCGATCATCGTGATTCCGCCGCAACTGGGCGGCTTCGGCCATATCTTCGGCGTGGTGCCGCCCGCCAAGCTGCTGCTGAAGGCGCCGGACGTATCGAGCCTGAACGGCTACAGCGCGTATGCGACGCTCGCCATCGGCTCGGCCCTGGCGCTGTTCCTGTATCCGCACTCGATCACGGCCATCCTGTCGTCGAATTCGGGTAACACGATCCGCCGCAATATGGCGATGTTGCCGGCTTACTCGCTGGTGCTCGGTCTGCTCGCGCTGCTCGGTTTCATGGCGCTCGCAGCGGGCGTGAAGGACATGCCGGAATTCGCGCCGTACTTCAAGGCGTTCGGCCCGAACTTCGCGGTGCCGGCGCTGTTCCTGCACTTCTTCCCGTCGTGGTTCGTCGGCGTCGCGTTCGCGGCGATCGGCATCGGCGCGCTGGTGCCGGCGGCGATCATGTCGATTGCGGCAGCGAACCTGTACACGCGCAACATCCACAAGGAGTTCGTCAACCGCAACATGTCGCATGAACAGGAGACCAACGTCGCGAAGCTGGTGTCGCTGATCGTCAAGGTCGGCGCGGTCGCGTTCATTCTGGGGCTGCCGCTCACCTACGCGATCCAGTTGCAGTTGCTGGGCGGCATCTGGATCATCCAGACGCTGCCGGCGATCGTGCTGGGTCTGTACACGCGCATGCTCGACTACCGCGGTTTGCTGCTCGGCTGGGCGGCCGGCATCGCAACCGGCACGTGGATGGCGATTTCGCTGAAGCTGGCGAGCTCGATCTTCACGATTCACCTGTTCGGTTTCGCGATTCCGGGCTACGCGGCCGTGTGGTCGCTGGTCGTGAACCTGGTGGTGGCGGTGGTGGTGAGTATTCTGGTGCGTGTGCTCGGCATGCAGCGCGCCGAAGATCGTACCCGTCCGGAAGACTATCTGGACGTGGTCGAAGGCTGAGCAAGCCGCTCTACTTCGCTTCAAGGCGAAACGCCCGCAAACGAAAGTTTGCGGGCGTTTGTCGTTCCGGGGCACTCTGGTGCACGATAGCGAAACCTTTCCTCAAAGCGTCCGTCGCGCTGCCATGGCCTCTGCCGATTCCCACACTGTGATTGCCCGCCGTTCGGCCATCAGCCGCATAGTGCGCGCGGTCGCATCGCCGTATTACCGCTATCGCCATGCAAGGGTGTTGCATAGTCTGCGCGTCGGCCTCGCGATGCTGGTGTCGATTCTCGCCACGACCGGTATCGACATCCCGCACGGCATCTGGTCGTCGGTGACCTTGCTGGTGGTGATCGGCGGTTTGCAGCATCACGGCAATATTCGCAAGAAGGCGGCGGAACGGGCGGCGGGGACTTTGCTCGGCGCGTCGATCGGTTTGGTGCTGATCCTGCAGCAGAATCTGATCGGCTCGCTGCCGCTCACCTACGTACTGATGTCGATCGTCGCCGCGATCTGCGCGTGGTTCGCGATCGGCTCGTCCGGCTATATCGGTCTGTTGACGGCGATCACGATGTGCATCGTCGCCGGCCATGGCGACAATCCGATCGACGTCGGCCTGTGGCGCACGCTGAACGTGCTGATCGGCATCGTGATCGCGCTGGCCTTTTCGTTCGCGCTGCCGCTGCACGCAACCTATTCGTGGCGCTACGGCCTCGCCGACAATCTGCGCGAATGCGCGCGGATCTACGCACGGTTGCTACAAGGCGAAACCATTAGCGAAGACGAGCAGGTCAAAAGTTTTCTGCGGATCAATAAGCGGCTGGTGCAGTTGCGCTCGCTGATGCCCTCGGTGGCCAAGGAGATCGATGTGCCGCAGGCGCGGCTCGAAGAAATCCAGCGTTTGCATCGCTCGGTGCTCAGTTCGCTGGAGTTGCTGGCGACCGGCCCGCTGATGCGCGCCAACGCCGTGGCGCGCGCCGTTTTTGCACAGGAGTGCGGGGTCGAGGTGCGCGCCGTGCGGGGCATCCTGCTGGCGACGTCGCGCGGCCTGCGATTTGGCCGCGCGACGCATTTCAGGATTCCGCCCGCGTCGCCGCTCGCGCAAGCGCTGCCCGGCGCGGCGTTGAAGCTGCCATCCGATTTGCAAGGGCCCTATTGGCTCGGACAGCGGCTGGCCGAACAGGTCGACCGGCTGCGCGCCTTGCTGCTGGAAACCGAGCCGAACTGGAACATCGAACGGCACACGCGGACCTTGCCGAAGGCGTGAGGCGGCGCAGTCCGCCGCGGCCGACCGCGGTGGCCGCAGCCGCACTCGGCAAGCGTGAGGGCCTTACTCCTCCGGCACCGTCACCATCCAGCCGAGGCCGAAGCGGTCCTCTACCATCCCGAAACCTTTGCTCCAGAAGGTGGCTTGCCACGGCATCATGATCTTTCCGCCGTCGGCCAGTGCATTGAAGTATTTTTCGGCCGATGCCGCGTCGTCGGCCGTCAGCGACAGGCTGAAACCGTTCATCGGACCGGCATCGGGGTCGCAGTGGCCGTCGGACGCCATCCAGGTCGTCGAACCGCTTTTGATGCTCGCGTGCATGATCTTGTCCTCCGTGCCAGGGCGCAGCTGGCTCTGCGCGTCAGGCGGCGCCTCCTTGAAGCGCATCTGGAATAACACTTCGGCGCCGATTGCTTCGCCGTAAAACTTCAGCGCTTCTTCGCAACGGCCGTTGAAAAATACGTAAGGCTGAACGTACATGATCGTCTCCCGGAATGTGGGTCAGCGGCGCCGCGTTCCTTCGGCCGGCGGCCAGCAGGAGCGGGCGTGCAGACGATTGTAGTCGTCCGTCGTGGCAGCAATTGTGACTTTATGCTGGAAGGGCGGTGGGCTTGACGTAGACCCGATAAGACGCCGCCGGAAACGGCGCGCGGCCCTGAACCGGAAGGCTCAGGGCCGCGCGCTGAAGCGAAGAACGCGGGTTTAACGCAGCGCGTCGATCAGCTTTTCCAGCTTGACGGCGTCCGCAGCGAATGCGCGAATGCCTTCGGCGAGCTTTTCCGTCGCCATCGCTTCGTCGTTGACGAGGAAACGGAACGACGATTCGTCGACCGGCACGCGCGCGATGTCGGCACCCGTGGCAAGCTCCGGCGACAGCTTGCGCTCGACTTTCTCGGTGCTCTCCTGCAGCTTTTGCAGCAGATCCGGGCTGATGGTCAGCAGATCGCAGCCGGCCAGTTCGAGAATCTGACCCGGCGTGCGGAAGCTCGCGCCCATCACTTCCGTTTTGTAGCCGAACTTCTTGTAGTACGCGTAGATGCGGCGCACCGATTTGACGCCCGGATCGTTGGCGCCGCCGTCTTTCGCTTCGTCCCAGGCGCTGCCGGCGTTCTTCTTGTACCAGTCGTAAATGCGGCCGACGAACGGCGAAATCAGCTGCGCACCCGCTTCGGCACAGGCGGCCGCCTGCGCGAGCGAGAACAGCAGCGTCATGTTGCAGTGGATGCCTTCTTTCTGCAGCACTTCGGCAGCGCGGATGCCTTCCCAGGTGGAAGCCAGCTTGATCAGCACGCGTTCACGGCCGATGCCCTTTTGCTGGTACAGGCCGATCAGTTCGCGGCCCTTGGCGATCGATGCCTGCGTGTCGAACGACAGGCGCGCGTCCACTTCGGTCGACACGCGGCCCGGGATGATCTTGAGGATTTCGGTGCCGAATGCGATCAGCAGATGATCGATGATCGCGCCAACCGGTTTCGACGCGTGCTCTTTCACGGTCTTTTCGAGCAGCGGACGGTAATCGTCCTTCTGCACGGCCTTCAGAATCAGCGACGGATTGGTGGTCGCGTCGTGCGGCTTGTATTGGGCGAGCTGCTGGAAGTCGCCGGTATCGGCCACGACGGTGGTGTATTGCTTGAGTTGGTCGAGTGCGGTTGTCATGTTCGAGCCTTCAGGGCGCAGGTGCGCCGTGGTTCAGGAGAAATGAGGTCGCCGCCGGACAAAAAGTACAAAAAATACCAAAAGCCCTGGCGGACGCGGGTCACGCTGCAGCGTTGGCCCGCCATGTTGCGGGGAAACGCTGCCGGATACTTCTATTCTATGGCGGATCGCCTGATGCAGTATTGACAGTTGCCCCCGGCGAACCGTTCACGCGGATTTCCGCCACTTTTTTCGTCGACGATTCAGCCGCGGCGCGCGTTCAGCACCAGTTGCGTCAGCACGCCCGCAACCAGTCCCCAGAATGCCGAGCCGATCGACAGCAGGGTGAGGCCCGAGGCAGTCACCATGAACGTCACCAGCGCCGCCTCGCGCTGTTTGGGGTCGTGCATCGCGTTGGCGAGGCCGCTCATGATCGAGCCGAACAGCGCCAGCGCGGCGACGGAAACCACCAGCGCCTTCGGCAAGGCTGCGAACAGCGCGGCGATGGTGGCGCCGAAGATCCCGGCGATCAGATAGAAAATGCCGCACCAGAGCGCCGCGGTGTAACGCTTGTTGCGGTTTTCGTGCGCCTCGGGGCCGGTGCAGATCGCCGCCGTGATCGCCGCAAGATTGATGCCGTGCGAGACATGAAAGCGGCTGAAATCGAGCAAGCCGAGCCCGCCGGCGGCGGCCGTGCCGACGGTGAGCGGCCTGGCCCGCCTGGAACATCAGCACCAGCGAACTGGTGTAGCCGGTCATCATCGCGACGAAGCCGGCGACGACGGCTGACAGCGAGGTGTCGGCGAAGGGTTTGAGACGCCCGGGCAATGCGGTGACAGGGGACAAATCAGGCGATGAAGACGGACTCATGCAGATGCTTTCTTATAGTTGAGGATAAAGCGCGACGCGATTATTTGCTCAGCATGCGCATGGCCGTTTCAAGGCCGGCGAGCGTGAGCGGATACATGCGGTGGCCGAGCACTTCGCGGATTGCGCTGACCGACTGCCGATACGCCCACAAGCCTTCCGGCTCCGGATTCAGCCACGCATGATGCGGGAAATGATCCGCGAGGCGCCGCAGCCACACGGCGCCGGCTTCGGGGTTGTTGTATTCGACCGAGCCGCCCGGTTGCAGCACTTCGTACGGACTCATCGTCGCATCGCCGACGAAGATCAGCTTGTAATCCGGCGTGAACTTGTGCAGCACGTCCCACGTCGGCGCCCGTTCGGCGTGGCGGCGGCGATTGTTCTTCCACAGAAAGTCGTACACGCAGTTGTGGAAGTAATAGAACTCAAGGTGCTTGAACTCCGCCTTGGCGGCCGAAAACAGTTCTTCGGTGCGTTTGATGTGATCGTCCATCGAGCCGCCCACGTCGAGCAGCATCAGCACTTTCACCTTGTTGTGCCGCTCCGGCACCATCTTCAGGTCGAGCCAGCCGGCGTTGGCGGCGGTGCTGCGGATCGTGTCGGGTAGATCGAGCTCTTCGGCGGCGCCTTCGCGCGCGAAACGGCGCAAGCGGCGCAGCGCGACCTTGATATTGCGGGTGCCGATTTCGAGCTGGTCGTCGTAATCTCGGTAGGCGCGCGCTTCCCACACCTTGACCGCACTGCGATTGCCCGCCGCGTCGCCGCCGATGCGTACGCCCTCCGGGTTATAGCCGCCGTTGCCGAACGGCGACGTGCCGCCTGTGCCGATCCATTTGCTGCCGCCTTCGTGGCGCTCTTTCTGTTCGTCGAACAGTTCCTTGAGGCGCGCCATCAGCTTGTCGAGGCCGCCCATCGCTTCGATCTGCGCTTTCTCCTCGGGCGACAGATCGCGTTGCAGCTTCTTCTTCAGCCAGTCGAGCGGGACGTCGAAGGCGGGCGCCGAGGCTTGCGCGACGCCGTTGAAATATGCGCCGAACGCCTGGTCGAACTTGTCGAAGTACTGTTCGTCCTTGACCAGCGTGATGCGCGCGAGATAGTAGAAGTCGTCGAGCGACGGTGCGATCACGTTGGCTTTCAGCGCCTCGAGCAGCGTCAGGTATTCCTTCACCGACACCGGCAGTTTGGCCGCGCGCAGCGAATAAAAGAAGTCGATCAGCATGCTGTTTCCTCCACGGCGGCTGGGGTGCGGTACGGCGCGCTCAACGACCGGATATCGACCCGGGTCAAGACCCGGGTTCCAGCGGTTCCAGCCGTTTCAGCGATTATTGCGGTTCATGAAGATCAGCCGCTCGAACAGGCTCACGTCCTGTTCGTTCTTCAGCAGCGCGCCGTGCAGCGGCGGGATGATCTGCTTCTGGTCGGAAGAGCGCAGCGCCTCGGGCGGAATGTCTTCGGCGAGCAGCAGCTTCAGCCAGTCGAGCAGTTCCGACGTGGACGGCTTCTTCTTCAGCCCCGACACATTGCGCAATTCGAAGAAGCTTTGCATGGCTGCGGCGAGCAACTCCTTTTTGATGCCGGGGTAATGCACCTCGACGATCTGCTGCATCGTCACCGGATCGGGGAACTTGATGTAGTGGAAGAAGCAACGGCGCAGGAACGCGTCGGGCAGTTCCTTCTCGTTGTTCGACGTGATGATCACGAGCGGGCGCTGTTTGGCGCGAATCAGCTCGTGCGTTTCGTACACGTAGAACTCCATGCGGTCGAGTTCGCGCAGCAGGTCGTTCGGGAATTCGATGTCGGCCTTGTCGATCTCGTCGATCAGCAGCACCGTTCGCTGTTCCGACTCGAACGCCTGCCACAGCACGCCCTTGACGATATAGTTGCCGATGTCCTTGACGCGTTCGTCGCCGAGCTGCGAATCGCGCAGGCGCGACACCGCGTCGTACTCGTACAGACCCTGCTGCGCCTTGGTGGTGGACTTGATATGCCACTGCAGGAGCGGCATGCCGAGGGCGGCGGCGACCTCTTCGGCCAGCATGGTTTTGCCAGTGCCGGGTTCGCCCTTGATCAGCAACGGGCGTTTTAGCGTCATCGCGGCGTTGACCGCGAGCTTGAGGTCGTCGGTGGCGACGTATTGCGATGAGCCTTCGAAACGCATGGCGAGATGCTCTTTTCGGGAAAAATTCCAGTATAAGTCAGAAGGCCTGTTGGGCTGAAACGGGCTCGCGTATGGTTTCACCCGCGATCTTGGCGCCTATGCGGGCGTTCGCGCGGCGACCGCGGGCGCCGCAAGGCGGCGCTAGCCGCGGCCTGGCGGCGGGAAAATGCACCGCTGCCCCGCGCGGTGGACGTTCGGCGCGGCGTCGCGGTACAATTAGCCCGATTTTTTTGGCCTGCGTGGCTACCCTATAAGAATAACGGCGCGGGCCGTTGCCTTTTCGGGCGCCCGTTTCCCCTCAAGCCAGGTTACATGCTATGAATAAATTCGTCGGCAAACACGTCGTGATCGCAGCGCTGTCGGTGCTCGCGGGCTATGCGGCCAGTGCGCGGGCAGCGGATGTCGTCGGCAACGCGAAGGCGGGCCAAGGCAAGGTCGCGATGTGTATTGGCTGCCACGGCATCCCTGAATACCGCACCGCTTACCCTGAGGTCTACCGGGTGCCGATGCTCGGCGGCCAGAATCAGGCGTATCTCGAGAATGCGCTGCGCGGCTACAAGAAGGGCGACCGCCATTTCGAAACGATGCACGCGATCACCGCGTCGCTGTCGGATCAGGACATCGCCGATATCTCGGCCTACTACGCAGCGCAAAGTTCCTCTTCGAAGAACAATCCCGACAAGTGATCGGCGTCGGTCACTCGGTTATTTATATTCGCGGGATAGGAGAATTCATGAATAAGCCCCAACAGGCACTCCACACGGTGTTCAAGGCTGCATGCGCGTCGGCGGCATTGATCGGTCTGGTTGCAGCGAACGTCGCGCACGCCGCTGACGCCGGCAATGGCAAGGTGCTGGCCGACAGCCACAACTGCGCGGCTTGCCACGGTGTCAACCTGAACAAGCCGGTGAGCCCGGAATATCCGAAGCTTGCCGGTCAGCACGCCGACTACGTCTACTGGGCGCTGCGCCAGTATCAGATGGGCAACGGCAACCCGCACCTCGGTCGCAACAACGCGATCATGCAGGCGCAGGTGCAAAGCTTGTCGATTGGCGACATGAAAGACATCGCGGCCTACGTCGAATCGCTGGACGGCGACCTGGTGCAGAAGAAGTAAGCGGCGCGCGGCGCTTTTTCCGCACAGTTTCTGATTGAACGACACCCTGCTTCGGCGGGGTGTTGTGCTTTTGGAGCCGCACGCGGTTCGTTGCGCGACGGCTTTGGCCGGGCGTGCTTGCCGCTTGGTCTCGCTTAGTCCCGCGTGGCGCGCCGCTCGATGCGCTGCAGGTACGCGTCCGTATCCGGCGGCGTGCCGGTGCGCTGCGCTTCCCAGATGGTTTCGCCGAGGCAATCCATGATCGCGTGCTGCGCTTCATGGGTCGAGCCGAGGCGGGCGGCGAGCCGCTCGTGCGCCGCGCGAATGCCCGGCGGCTGGTCGATCGACAATTGCTCGGTGATCGCCAGATGCATCGACAGATGCAGGAACGGGTTGGTCTGCCCGCGTTCGGGCGAGTAATCCTGGCTTGCCGCGCCTTCGCTATCGGCCAGATCGGCGTGGTACTCGGGATGCTCGACGATCCAGTCGGCGGCGATCGCCTCGAGCGGCGTCAGGATTTCGCCTTGACGCTGTTTGCGCCAGGTGTCGGTGAAAAAGAGGCGGACTTCGTCGCGGCTGGGATTGAACATCGTGGGACCGGTGCGTTGAGTGTGAGGCGGGCGTGCAGGGCGCCATTTTACGCCGGGGCAAGGCCGCTTGCTGGCCCAACCGCGCCGTCTTCAGAGATCCGGCGGCGGCGTCTTCGGGCGGAACTCGCACAGTGGCTCGATCACGCAATGCCAACATTCCGGCCGGCGTGCCTTGCATACATAACGGCCGTGCAGGATCAGCCAGTGATGCGCGTCCTGCTTGAATTCGGCCGGCGTGAATTTCTCCAGTGCCTGTTCGACCGCACGCACATCTTTTCCCGGCGCGAGACCAGTTCGATTGGCCACTCGGAAGATGTGCGTATCGACGGCGATGCTCGGATGACCGAACGCCGTGTTCAGGATCACGTTCGCCGTTTTTCGGCCGACGCCGGGCAGGCTCTCGAGCGCTTCGCGATCTTCCGGTACTTCGCCGCCGTACTGGTCGAGCAGAATGCGGCACGTCGCAATCACATTCTTCGCCTTGGTCCGATAGAGGCCAATGGTCTTGATGTAACCGGCAACTCCTTCTTCGCCGAGATCGAAAACCTGCTGCGGCGTGTTCGCGACCGGGAACATCTTGCGCATCGCCTTGTTGACCGACAAGTCGGTGGCTTGCGCCGACAGCAGCACGGCAATCAGCAGTTCGAACGGTGTGGTGTACTCGAGTTCGGTCGTGGGATGCGGATTGAGACTCTGAAGCGTCTCGTAGATGGCGCGGCGTTTGTTCGCGTTCATGCGGGGCGTGCGGGTGCGGTTAGCGCTTCGTGGAAGGCGTGTCGGTGTCGTCGTCCGATGCGAGTCCGAGGCGGCGGCGGCGTGCTTCGGCGGCATCGATCTGCGCCTGGACGTCGGCGCTGACATGCTCGGTGTTCAGCGGACCTTGGCCTTTGGCGGCCAGTTCTTCTTTCTTCTTGCGCGCACGATCGAGTGCGGCCTGGATGATCGCGCGTTTTTTCGCTTCGGCGTCGTCCGTTACAGACGCCGCGGGCGCCGCAGGCGATGCATCGGCCGAAGCCGCAGCGCCGGTTCCAGCGCCGTGTGCAGGCGCACTGCTCGCGGCTCGCCGCGCTGCAGCACGCGCTTCGGCGGCTTCGCGTTCGCGCGCAAGACGCGCTTCGCGCCGGTCGTGGCGTTCACGCGCGGCGTCGGCCTGGACCTGGCTCCATGCGTCCCAGCCGGTCGCTTCGCCAGTGACGGGCGGCATCGCGATGCAATCAACCGGACAAGGCGGCACGCACAGGTCGCAGCCGGTGCAGCGTTCCGCGATCACCGTGTGCATCTGTTTCGGTGCGCCAACTATCGCATCGACCGGACAGGCCTGCATGCACAACGTGCAGCCGATGCAAAGTTGTTCGTCGATAACTGCCAAAGGACGAGGCCGTTCGACGCCGTTGGCGGGATTGAGCGGAATCACCGGCTTGCCGAGCAACGCGGCGAGGCGCGCGATGCCTTCGGCGCCACCTGGCGGGCACTGATTGTAATTGGCTTCGCCGCTGGCGACTGCCTCGGCGTACGGACGGCATGCGGGATAGCCGCACTTCGTGCATTGCGTTTGGGGCAGCAGATCCTCGATGCGGTCTGCGAGTGTTATGGAATGGGTCACGGTTACGACGTTGAGGCTTGCCTTGCGGCCGCACAGCCAGCCGAACGCGACTTGGGGAAAACGCGCGGCGGGCTGCGGCAGCACAAAAGCATGGCGAAAGCGTGCTAACACACGCCAATATAGACAAATACAGGCGCAAATAGCGGCGCGAGTGGAGTCTAATCCACGCAAGCGCTCGCTCGCGCCGGGCTTGAACTAAATAGCACATTATCGCCGATTTCCCCAATTGCGATCCGCAATCCATGTGCCATAATCGAAGCGCTTTTTCGAAAGACCGCAGAAGGGTGTTCCCCCAACCAGCCCGTTCAGTGCTGTCGGTGCAAGGCCCGAGGAGAGGCCGGCGGCGCGATCCGGATAACGCGGCTCACGAAGACGATGCCACCATGAATCAGCCGAAAATCAAAAGAGATCCTGAAGGCACGCGGCGCCGCATTCTGCTTGCGGCGGCCGAAGAGTTTGCAAATGGGGGCTTGTTCGGCGCACGCGTCGATCAGATCGCCCGCCGTGCGGAAACCAATGAACGCATGCTCTACTACTACTTCGGTAGCAAGGAGCAGCTTTTCACTGCTGTACTCGAGCACGCATTCAGCGCGCTCAATGAAGCGGAACGTACGCTCGAACTGAACGGTGTCGCGCCGGTCGAGGCCGTGACACGCCTTGCGCATTTTGTTTGGGATTACTACCGCGATCATCCTGAGCTGCTACGTCTCGTCAATAACGAGAATCTGCATGAGGCACGCTACATGCAGAAGTCGACGCGCATCCGCGAAATGATCTCGCCGATCGTCGCCACGCTCGGCGGCATTCTGGAGCGCGGCCAGCGCGCCGGGCTGTTCCGCACCAACGTCGATCCGTTGCGCTTTTACGTGACGCTGTCCGGCATGGGCTACTACATCGTGTCGAACCGGTTCACACTCGAAGCGACGCTCGGCCGCGATTTCAGCAGCGCAGGCGAACGCAGCGAACTCGTGCAGATGAACACGGAATTGCTGCTCGCGTATCTGTTGCGAAAATAAGCCTCGCCGTCGCGACGCACGGCAGCTTCAAAAACGGCAACGGCCTCCGAAGAGGCCGTTGTTCTATCTGTCTGCCTGCGTGGTGTTCAGGCTTCCACTTTTTCCTTCGTCACCTTTGGCGCCTTGTTGTGCTCGAGGATGAAGTCGCGCAATTGCGGATAGATGATGGTGCGCCAGCGGCGGCCCGAGAAAATGCCGTAGTGGCCGCATTTCTCGGCGGTGAAGTGCTGCTTGTTCTGCTCCGGAATGCCACTGCACAACTCGTGCGCGGCAAAAGTCTGACCGTCGCCGGAGATATCGTCCAGTTCGCCTTCGATCGTGAAGAGCGCAGTCTTCCTGATGTCCTGCGGCCGTACCCGCTCGCCGCCGACGTCCCACGTGCCTTCGGCAAGACGGAATTCCTGGAACACCACGCGGATCGTGTCCAGGTAATAGTCGGCGGCCATGTCGAGCACGGCGTTGTACTCGTCGTAGAAGCGGCGATGCGCTTCGGCGTCGTCTTCGTCGCCGCGCAGCAGGCTTTGGTAGAAGTCCCAGTGCGACGCCGCGTGCCGCTCCGGATTCATCGCGACAAAACCGGTGTGTTGCAGGAAGCCCGGATAAACCTTGCGGCCCACGCCCGGATAGTTCGGCGGCACCGTGAAGATCACGTTGTTCTCGAACCATTCGTACGAGTGCTGCGTGGCGAGCGAGTTGACCGAAGTCGGGCTCTTGCGCGCGTCGATCGGGCCGCCCATCATCGTCATGGTGCGCGGCGTGTCTTCGCCTCGGCTCGCCATCAAGGAGATGGCGGCGAGCACCGGCACGGTCGGCTGGCATACCGAGATCACATGCAGATTCTTCGCGCCGATGTGACGGATGAATTCCTGGATGTAGGCGATGTAGTCGTCGAGGTGAAATTCGCCCTCTTCGAGCGGCACCATGCGCGCGTCGATCCAGTCGGTCAGGTAGACCTTGTGGTCTTGCAGCAACGTACGCACGGTATCGCGTAGCAGCGTGGCGTGGTGGCCGGACAACGGTGCGCACACCAGCACGATCGGCTCGTCTTTCAATTGGGTAACAGCGCTGCTGTCATCCGCGAAACGCTTGAAGCGCATCAGGCGGCAAAACGGCTTCTCGATGATCGTTTGTTCGATGATCGGGATGTTATGGCCGTCTTTGACGATTTGATGAAGGTTGAACTCGGGTTTTTCGTAATCTTTACCGAGCCGGTACAGCAGTTCGTAGCCGGCCGACAGGCGGGTCGCGCCGGGCACATAGGCAAGGGGACTGGCCGGATTCGCAAAGGATTTCGACGCGGCCTGAGCCCAGGCGGTGAGGGGGCTCAACATCGCCCGCTGGAATTCGTGCAATTGGTAGAGCATGGGTGCTCCGTACTTAAGCGGTTCGCATGGGGCTTCGCAAACACGCGTATGGCGTTGCGGCAGGCCGTATTGGTTGTTGGCACATTGATTTTCGGCCGACATTCCTGTCGATCATATCGAACAAAGCGTACTTGTGCAATGCAGCAATTTACGCGTGGACAACGCGTAAACTGTCATTAAATCATGCTACCGGCGATGTTGCTGCGCCGCTATCAGGGGTTGCCGCAGCTTTGAATTCCGCAGCCTCCGTGACGCCGATATCGGACGGCTGGCCGGTGGCCTCGGCCATCTTCTGCTCGTGCTTCATCAGGTTCAAACCGGTGTGCACCAGCGCCACATGCGAAAACGCCTGCGGGAAATTGCCGACCAGGCGCTTCGCCGCTGGATCATACTCTTCTGACAGCAGACCGACGTCGTTGCAGAGCGCGAGCAGCCGTTCGTACATCGCATGGGCTTCACCGATGCGGCCTTGCAGCGCGAGGTTGTCCACCATCCAGAACGAGCACGCGAGGAAGGTGCCCTCGCCGGGCGGCAGGCCGTCATCATATTCGGTAGTGCGGTAGCGCATCACGAAGCCGTCACGCATCAGATTTTTTTCGATCGCCGCCACCGTGCCTTTGACACGCGGATCGTCCGGCGGCAGGAAGCCGACCAGCGGCAGCAGCAACACGCTCGCATCGAGCTGATCGCTGCCGTAATACTGGGTGAACGCGTCGAGCGTCGGATTCCAGCTCTTCGCGCAGACTTCCGCGCGGATTTTCGCGCGGGTCGCGCGCCATTCGTCGAGCGGGCCGTCCAGCTTGAACTTTTCCGCCGACTGGATGGCGCGGTCGAAGGCGACCCATGCCATCACCTTCGAAAAGGTGAAGTGCTGGCGTCCGCCGCGCGTTTCCCAGATACCTTCGTCCGGTTCTTGCCAGATTGTCTCGAGGTGGCCGAGCAGCGCGCGTTGCACGTTCCACGCGGTGTCGTCCGCCTGCAATCCGCCTACGCGCGCCAGATGCAGCGCGTTCATCACTTCGCCGTAGACGTCCAGTTGCTGCTGGCCGACTGCGTTGTTGCCGATCCGCACCGGCCTGGCGTCCTGATAGCCCGGCAGCCAGTCGATCTCGAACTCGGGCAGGCGCCGTTCGCCGGCGATGCCGTACATGATCTGCAACTGATCGGGCGCGCCGGCCATCACGCGGCCCAGCCAGGTGCGCCACGCGCGCGCTTCGTCGTAGTAGCCGCCGCGCATCATCGCCAGCAGCGTGATGGTGGCGTCGCGCAACCAGCAGTAGCGGTAGTCCCAGTTGCGCGTGCCGCCGAGCTGCTCCGGCAGCGAGGTGGTGGGCGCCGCGACGATGCCGCCGGTCGGCTCGTAGGCGAGCGCCTTCAGCGTAATCAGCGAGCGGCGGATCGGCTCGGCCCATTTGCCTTCGACCGTGCCGCGCGCCGACCATTCGAGCCAGTGATTCTCGGTGCGCGCAAGGGCCGTGTGCGGATCGCGGGCGGGCGGATTGCGCAGATGCGAGGCCGCATAAGCCAGCGAAAAGGGCACCCGCTCGCCTTCGGTCACGGTGAAATCGGCGACGGTCTTCATGTTCTCGCCGCGCAATTCGACCGGCGTGCGCAGGACTGCGGTGTCCGGACCGGCGATCGCCTTGATGCCGCTGTCGTGCTTCAGGCGTTCGACCCACGGAATCGAGAAGCCGTAATCGAAGCGCAGCACCAGTTCCATCCGCATGCGCACGGTGCCGCGTTTGCCGACCACGAGCCGCACCATCTCCGACCAGCCGTTGCCCGGCGGCATGAAATCGATCAGCGTGACCGCGCCCTCGGGCGTTTCGAAATCCGTTTCGAGGATCAGTGTTTCGCCGCGATAACGGCGCGTGATTGTTGGCGGCGTGTCGGCGACGGGCGAAATCAGCCAGCGGCCGTTTTCGGGCGTGCCGAGCAGGGCGGCGAAGCAGGCGCCGGAGTCGAAGCGCGGCCAGCAGAGCCAGTCGACGGAACCTTCGCGGGAGACCAGCGCGGCCGTGTGGCCGTCGCCGATGAGCGCATAGTCTTCGATGAGTGCGGGCATAGGGAGCGTGTCTCTAGTGCGCACGGCCTTGGCCGCCGCGCTTGATGTCGTTGTTACTACCGGACTCGTACGATGCGTTTTGGTTCAGCACGCAATGCGGCAAAACGCGAGTTGGTAAATTGTCAAATCACTACCTACAATCGGATTTCAACCCGGCGCGCCCAGCTTTCACGTTAGCGCATCGGTCTTACCCCTGGCGCGTGCAGACGCCGTCTCGGAGGACAAAAGCCATGCTGAACCCGTCGAAATCCGATTGCATCACAATTCTCTCGGCCGCGAGCGAACTTGCCGACGATTCGATGCTGTCGCTCGACCCTGGCCGGCTCGGTCTGTCCCGCAACGGGATGCTGGCCGCCGCGGCCTTTCTGGTCGAACGGGACTGCTTCCGGCATCACCGTGAAGGTGACGGCCATTATGCCGTCGGCGCGCTGTCGTTGCAGGGGCGCCTGCGGCTCGATCAACTGTCGAACGGCTGACCGGCGCCGCTGCGGGTGTCTACCGCGCGAGTTTGCCGCTTGGCATGACAGCCTGGTTTGCCATCACGGCAACCGCCACCGCGCGTGCCGTTCATGTCGTTCGCGTCGTTCCTTTCGTTCGTGCCATTCCTTCGCCGGCCGCGCTCATGCGGACCGGTCGCCGGGCTCGCACTGCGCTCCCGGCCGTCCATCCCATCCTGCTGTCCGCTGCCGCTCAGAAGTGCGACGACCCCACGCCGAACAGCCCAATGATGCCGATGATGATCAGATAGAGCGCGACGATGTAGTTCAACAGGCGCGGCATGACGAGAATCAGGATGCCGGCGATCAACGAAACGAGCGGGCCCAGGCTGAGTGTGACGTTCATGAAGACTCCGTGGTGTGAGACTCGATTGAGAAAAAACGACCCGACAGGCGGGACACATGCTGCACATGCACGCCGGTAGCCGGATTGGCTCCATGATCCGACGCAACGCTTTTATACTTGCGTCGATAACGACAATGCACGACCGATGGCGCGGCAGACCAAAGACACCGATATAACCGAATCAACCAGATAACCGATGTCCAGGAGGTCTTATGCGCCGTAGTAACCGGGCCGCAGTGCGTGCCGTATCAACCTCTGCTTTACCGTCTGCTTCATGGTCCGCTGGACGGCCAGTTCCTTTGCGCGCCGCCCGCTCGATAATAAAAGGTTTCGTGCTCATGATCTCGATTGTTGCGTCGCATGCGTTTGCGCAAGATGCAGGCCCGGCTCCCGCCGACGGCGTCTACGACCTGCTGGTCGGCACTTACACGGGCGGCAAGAGCGAAGGGCTCTACGTCTATCGCTTCGACACGAAGACCGGCGAGGCGACGCGTGTGTCGGTCGCACAGACGGTCAACCCGTCGTATCTGGTGGTCAGCCGCGACCGCCGCTTCGTGTACGCGGTCAACGAAATGCCCGGCGACAACGGCCCGGCCACGCAGCGCGGCGGCATCAGCGCATTTCGTTTCGACGCCGCGAGCGGTCAGCTGACCTTCCTCAACAAGGTGTCGTCGGACGGCAACGATCCGTGCTATTTGAGCCTGTCGCCGGACGGCAAGTATTTGCTCACCGCGAACTACTCCGTGGCCGCCGACCCGGGCGGCAGCTTCGCGGTGTTCCCGTTGCAGGCGGACGGTCAGGTCGGCAGCTCGGTGCTCACGGTGCATCACGAAGGCGGTGGTCCGGTGAAGGGCCGCCAGGACAACTCGCACGTTCACTCGACGGTGTTCTCGCCGGACGGCCACTACCTGTTCGCTCAAGACCTCGGCGCCGACAAGCTGTACGCGTACCGCTACACGTCTGACGGCAGCCGCGGTCTGTTCAGCCCGACCGACTGGCGCTACACGCAGGAGAAGGCAGGCACCGGCCCGCGCCACCTGGTGTTCGGCGTCGACGGCAAGCATGCGTATCTGACGAGCGAACTGGCCGCCACGGTCAGCACCTTCGAGTACCACGACGGCAAGCTGGCGCAAGTGCAGACGCTGTCGCTGACGGAGCCGGGATTCAAGGGCGCGGTGGGCGCCGCGGCGATCCATCTGTCGCCGGATGGGCGCTTTTTGTACGCATCCAATCGCGGCGATGCGAACGACATCGTGATCTTCGCGGTCGACCCGGGCAACGGCCGCCTGAAGAAAGTCGGGCACCAGTCGAGCCTCGGCAAGGCGCCGCGTGAATTCGCGATCGACCCGACCGGCAACTGGCTGATCGTCGGCAACCAGAACAGCGATACGGTGTACGTGTTCAAGCGCGATCGGCAGACCGGCTTGCTCGAAGCGAATCCGAAACGGATCGACATCGGCTCGCCGGTGGATTTCAAGCTGGTTTCGCCGTCGTGAGGATGGGTGACGCGAGTGATGTGACGTGAATGCGCGTCGGATAAAAAACGGGCCGCTTCGAGCGGCCCGTTTTTTGTGGTTGGCTTCGCCGTGCCTATTCAGCCGGCCCAGGCGCGAGCACTTCGCGGCTGCCGTTGATACCCATCGCCGACACCAGGCCCGCCGTTTCCATCTGCTCGACGAGGCGCGCCGCCCGGTTATAGCCGATGCGCAATTGCCGCTGCACCGACGAGATCGACGCGCGCCGCGTGCGCACCACGAAGGCGACCGCCTCGTCGTAGAGCGGATCGGCTTCGGCATCCGGCATGTCGCCGAACAGATCCGGCGATGCGCCTTCGGTGGCCGGGCCGTCGAGAATGCCTTCCTCGTATTGCGGCTCGCCGAACTGCTTCAGATACTCGACGATCCGATGCACCTCCTCGTCGGCGACGAACGCACCGTGCACGCGCTGCGGATAGCCCGTGCCCGGCGGCAGGAACAACATGTCGCCCTGGCCGAGCAGCGATTCGGCGCCCATCTGATCGAGAATCGTGCGCGAGTCGATCTTCGACGACACCTGGAACGCGACCCGCGTCGGAATGTTCGCCTTGATGAGGCCGGTGATCACATCCACCGAAGGCCGCTGTGTCGCGAGAATCAGGTGGATGCCGGCGGCGCGCGCTTTCTGCGCGAGCCGCGCGATCAGTTCTTCGATCTTCTTGCCCGCAACCATCATCAGGTCGGCCAGCTCGTCGATCACCACGACGATCAGCGGCAGCGGCGCGAGCGGCTCCGGCGCTTCGGGCGTCAGCGAGAAGGGATTGCCGAGCTTCTTGCCCTTGGCTTCGGTGTCGCGGATTTTCTGGTTGAAGCCGGCCAGATTGCGCACGCCGACCGCCGACATCAAGCGATAGCGCTTTTCCATTTCGCCGACACACCAGTTCAGCGCGTTGGCCGCCAGCTTCATATCGGTGACGACCGGCGCGAGCAGGTGCGGAATGCCTTCGTAGACCGACAGTTCCAGCATCTTCGGGTCGATCATGATCAGGCGCACTTCTTCGGGCGTCGCCTTGTAGAGCAGCGAGCAGATCATCGCGTTGATCGCCACCGACTTGCCCGAACCGGTGGTGCCCGCGACCAGCATGTGCGGCGCCTTCGCCAGATCGGCGACCACTGGATGACCGGTGATGTCCTTGCCCATTGCCAGCGTCAACTGAGAATGCGAGTGCTGGTAGACGTTCGCTTCGAGAATTTCGGAGAGCCGGATCGTCTGACGCCTGGCGTTCGGCAACTCGAGGCCCATGCAGGTCTTGCCGGGAATCGTCTCGACCACACGGATCGACGTGAGGCCGAGGCCGCGCGACAAGTCCTTCATCAAGCCGACGATCTGACTGCCGCGCACGCCGAGTGCCGGCTCGACTTCGAAGCGCGTGATGACCGGGCCCGCCGATGCGCCGACCACGGTGACCGGCACCTTGAATTCCTGCAGGCGCTGTTCGATCAACTGACCGGTTTCGGCGAGCTTTTCTTCGGAGACCGGTTCGACGTCGGTGTCGGCGCGCGCGAGCAGATCGAGCGTCGGCAATTCGACCATCGACGCGGCGGGCGCGCGGAATTCGAAACCGTTGGCGGGGCTGTGGCCGCGCAGCGGTGGGCGCTGGACGACGGCGGGCTCGGCAGGCTCGGCCGATGGTTCCGCCGTGAATTGCGCGGACGATGGCGCGGTGGGTTCGGCGGTAAGCTCGTCGGCGAAATCGTCTGTTGCTGCCGGTGCGGCTTGCGCCGCGAAGCCGGGGAAGCGAACCACGTTGGACGCGTGCGATGCGCTTTGCGGCGGGACGGCGGGCGCGATGTCCGATGTTTCCGGCACGTCCGGCACGTCCGGAACGTCCGACATGTCCGGCGTTTCCGACATGTCCGGCATGTCCGACACGTCCGGCACGTCCGATAGGGCGCGGGAGTCCGCGGCGTCGGCTTCGAATTGCGTAGCCGGTTCGCTCGCGCTCACGACGTGCAGCGACGGCGTGGCGTGATGCGTGGACGCGGCGTCGCTCGGCGCGGTGGTGCTGCTCACGCGCGGCGCGCCCGCCGACGACGCCGCGCGCAGCGACGCTACGGCATCGATCTGGGTTTCCCAAGGCACCAGCGTTTTATCGATGACGACTTCGGCGCCCGGCGCCGGCGCGGCGGCGAATGCGTCGACATGAGCAAACGCAGGTGCCGACGAAATCGCGCCGGTGTTGTCGGTCGCGTGTGCGGTTAAGTTTTCGAACACGTGCGCAGCCGGATTGGGCGTTGCAGCGACCTGTGCAGCCGGCGCCTCGGCGGTTTGCATCGGCGAATCAGCAGGCGCTTGTCCGAACTCGCCCGCGATCGGCGAATTGGCGGTCACTTGTCCGGCATCGAACGGCGCATCGGAGGTTGGCGGAACCGTCGCCACCTTCGCGGTTTCTGCCCCGGTGCTGCGCGCGAGGCTGACGCCGGCGAGATCAGTCCAGCGCGCGGTATTTTCCTCGATGCTGCGAAGCGTTTCTTGCACGCTGGCGGGAGGCGTGACACGCTGCGTCGTCGGCATCGGCCGCGTGTACCTGGGCGCCGGCGAGTTGAGCGGAGTAGCGGGACGATGCGCGATTGGCGTTGACGCGATGTTCGTGCGCGGGGCGGCCGCGAACGGTTGTCCGGCGGACGTGGGCTGGCTGCCTGCAGATGAAGACACTGCGGGTGCCGCGCCTGCGGAGCCCGGCATGGCGGACGGACGGCTCGCGCCGGTGGCTGAACTTGCCGCCGCGCTTGAAGCCGCACCGGTTGCCGCACCTGATACCGTCCGCGCGGCATTCATCGCTTGCGAAGCTTGCGCCGCAACAGCAGGCGCGACTGCTGCGCCGGCCAGGCCCGCTACGGCAGCGCCGGCACCCCGAGACCCTGTTGGCCGTTGCTCTCCAGCCGCGCGGCGGTCCGCCTGCGAGCCGCCGTCGGCAGGCATCCACGCCGCAGTCTTGCCCTGGTTCAGCGGCTGCCTCGGCGCCGGCGTCTGACGCAGCGGCGTTCCGGCCGGCGTTCGCGCTACCGGCTCGGTTTGCGGCGTCTGGCTGCGCGGCTTCACCTCGCCGGTGCGCCAGTCCGACCCGGCGCTGCGCGCCGTCGTGTCTTTGCCTGCCGCGGGAGAAGCCGCACCTACGCCTGCCGCACCCGCACCCGCACCGCGCCCGCGCGCCGGCGGCCGCCAGACGGTCGGGCGGGCATAACGTCCGTTGGTTTTGGGCGCCATCGTATTGGTGGACGACGAAACGTGCGACGGCAAACCGTCATCGACGCTGCGATGGCGGCGCGCTTGCTCGTCGCGTTTGGCGAGTCCGCGCGACAGGCCGAGACCGAACGCGCCGTCGGCCCATACCGCGACGTCGGTCCAGCGGAAGTCGATCAGCCAGGGCAAGCTGATCGCCAGCAGCGCGAGCGCCGCGAGCGGTGTGCCGATATGGCCGAGCAGATGACCGAAGCCCGCCGCCAGCGCATGTCCGAAGCCGTTGACGCCGGCCGCGCCGATCAACGACGCCTCCAGCGTGCAGCTCGCCACCATCACGCAGACGAAGCCGAGCCATAGGCGGATCGTGCCGGGGCCGCGCAAACCTGCGCCGCCCGGCAGCGCCGACTTCACGAGACGCCACAAAAGAGGAATGAACCAGACGGCCGACCCGCCGAACCAGCCGAAAACTACCGTGTGCATGCTAGACATCAACGAATGACGGACGCGCAAAAGCGCAACCCGTCGAGTTTAAACCGGCGAAGCCCGATGCTTCGATGGCAGCCGCAAGTTTGCTTGCGTCCAGTGGAAAAACAGGCCGGCGCGCGGCCTGCCGTCGGTGAAAAACAACGGCTGCTGCAACCCGTGCGCGTCATGCAGACAGCGTCGGCGGCAATAAGGCAACGGGATTGTCTGATCCGCACTGTCCGATCATTTGGCGCTGCGCTCGAACGTCAGCGTGTCGCCGTTATCGAGCACCAGCTGCATCTGCTGCGGCTCGCGCATTTGCACGCCGGTACGGTCGATGTGCGTCAGCGCGTTGAGATACGCGCCTTCGATCTGTCCGCCCGGCGTCATGCACGCCATGCGCGTGCCGCCCAGCGTGCCGAAGCTCAGCTTGCCGTCTTTCAGCGCATACGACCCCATGTAGCGGTTGCAGCCGGAAAAGCCGCTGGCGTGGCGCTGGCCTTTATCGGTCGAGAGCACGAGCGTGATCGGCGCGCCCTGATCGGCGGACGGAATCGCGCGCGCCGTGCCGTCAGCCTGTTTCCAGCCCGAGAGCACCCAGCTGGTGTCGTCGAGCAGCTGCGTCGCGGCCGGGTTGAACGGGTCGGGTGGCGCGGCCTCCGAGTCGGGATGTTTCGGGATCGCGCAGGCGCTGCACAGCGCGGCTACGCTCAAGGCGGCGATCGCCGTGCGCGCGTAGTCAAGCAGCGGCGAGCCGGCCAACGTGAAGGCGCGGCGGCGGGTTGCCATGTGTGGCTGATGCGGCGTTGCCTGCGGCAAGGCTTGCGGCTCGGCCCGCGACGCTGCGGGCAACGAGGCGGCGGACCTCGAAGACAACGTTGCAGGTAACGCTGCCGTCGACGGCGCACGACATGTTGCGATGAAGCGCGCAACACGTCGCGCGGAGGCGCTTTGGAGCATGGCGTCGTTCCTCTTCAAACTGGCGAAGGCGTAAGGGTAACGCACTAAGCTCGCCGCACGCGAGCGCATCGGCGCGCCAAGGGCAGATTCAGCGAGCCGCAGCGCCGCTGCGCGCACTGCGCGCAGACCGTGGCGCGGGGCCGGCGAGCGACGCGCGGCGAGGGTGCGCATCGGGGTGTGCATCGGGGTGCGCATGTTAACATCGTGCTCTACCCAATCCCACCCTCATCCGACTTTTTTATCTGGAGACCCCATGCAGATCGGCCAACGGATTGGCACGCCCCTTTCTGAATCCGCCACGCGCGTCATGCTGCTCGGCGCCGGCGAGCTCGGCAAGGAAGTGATCATCGCGCTGCAACGGCTGGGCGTCGAAGTGATCGCGGTCGACCGCTATCCGAACGCGCCGGGCCACCAGGTGGCGCACCGCTCGCACGTGATCGACATGACCGACCGCGCCGCGTTGCGCGCGCTGGTCGAAGCGGAGCGCCCGCATCTGATCGTCCCCGAAATCGAAGCGATCGCCACCGACGCGCTCGCCGCGATCGAAACCGACGGCCTCGCCGAAGTGATCCCGACCGCGCGCGCCACGCAACTCACGATGAACCGCGAAGGCATCCGGCGTCTGGCCGCCGAAGAACTCGGCCTGCCGACCTCGCCGTACGCGTTCGCCGATTCGCTCGACGAACTGCGCGCGGGCATCGCCAAGGTCGGCTATCCGTGCGTGGTGAAGCCGGTGATGTCGTCGTCGGGCAAGGGGCAGTCGGTGTTGAAGAGCGACGCCGACGTCGAGCCCGCATGGCAATACGCGCTGGCCGGCGGCCGCGTGAATCACGGCCGCGTGATCGTCGAAGGCTTTATCGACTTCGAGTATGAAATCACCCAGCTGACCGTGCGCGCGATCGATCCGGCGAGCGGCGAGGTCGGCACGTATTTCTGCGACCCGATCGGCCACGTGCAGGTGGCGGGCGATTACGTCGAGTCGTGGCAGCCGCAGCCGATGAACCCGCTTGCGCTCGAACGTTCGCGCGAAGTGGCGCACAAGGTGACGGCGGCACTTGGCGGCAGGGGCCTGTTCGGCGTGGAACTCTTCGTGCGCGGCGATGACGTATGGTTCTCGGAAGTCAGTCCGCGTCCGCACGATACAGGCCTGGTTACGCTGTGCTCGCAACGCTTTTCGGAGTTTGAGTTACATGCGCGCGCGATCCTCGGTTTGCCGGTGAATACGTCGCTGCGCGCGCCGGGGGCTTCGGCGGTGATTTACGGCGGTCTGGAAGAAGCGGGCATTGCATTCGAAGGCGTCGCGGCGGCATTGGCGGTGCCGAATGCGGATCTGCGCCTCTTCGGCAAGCCGGAGAGTTTCGTCAAGCGCCGCATGGGCGTCGCGCTCGCCACCGGCGAAAACATCGACGAAGCACGCTCGCGGGCGAAGCAGGCCGCGGCGGCGGTGCATCCGGTCTCCACGAAGTGAAGTGCGCCGAAGCAGATTGAAGGGCACCGAGCCGCGCCGCAACGTATTGGCATGCAATGAAGTAACCCGCGCGTCTTGCGAACTCGCAGCGCGCGAATCCTGAATCATTGAAGTAGAGGTAGGTATGGCCGTGGAATCGCGCAAAAATACGCGGCGTGTGACGTTTGGCCGTCTTGGCGCACTCGGCGTGGTGCTCGCGCTGTGTGCCGGGATGACAGGGTGCGGGCTCGCCGCCGCGCCGTGCCGGATCGCTTCTGCGGGTTTGAAGATCGTGCCGGTGGTCGGTCACGTCGCCGCCGCGCCGACTGACGCGTGCGCCGACGTGATCGATCCATAAGCCGATCTGTCTGCGGCTCATATACGCGACCCGCGGGCGGTTCGGGCGCGTTCCTTGATGTGTAACAACGATCGAGGCACTCGATGAAGAAATGGTTTGTTGCGGTCACCGCCGTAGTGAGTCTGGCGACGCTGTATGGCAACGCATGGGCCGCACCATTGCGGCTCGCCGAGATGCAGACCAGAGACCGGCAAACGCAAAAATACACCTGCGCGACCGGCAAGATCCTGCAGGTGACGTACTGGAATACCGCCAATGGCCAGAGCTTCGCGCTCGTGCCTGTGAAGGGCCAGCAACTGCTGTTCGTCAACACCGTTTCGGCCTCCGGCGCGAAGTATCAGGCCGGCCGCTATACGTGGTGGACCAAGGGCCCGCGCGCCGACCTGTACGACGAAACGGCCGGCGCAAACGCGCCGCCGATGCTGTCCGACTGCGTCACCATCAATCGCTGAGCACGGCGTGGCGGCTTCCTTCATGATGCCGCCCCCCGCCTTGTCAGGCCTCTGCCTTGCGGCATTGCCCGCCTGCGCGCATCTTTTCCGTTCGAGTAGTAAGCTGTCCGGCATGGCATTCGCCGCGTCACGCCGTGTTCAGCCGTGCCCCGCCGTGCCCATCAGGTTGCGCCGTGCGCTGTCGGCGCGGCGGTGGCTGTCTTCGATCGTCCGTTCCCCGGACCACAACGCGCGGGCGGATGGCCCGCGTCGTTTCATCAAGCGAGACCCTCCATGAAAGCATCGGACCTGTTCGTCAAATCGCTGGAAGCCGAAGGTGTCGAGTACGTGTTCGGTATTCCCGGTGAAGAAAATCTCGATCTGCTCGAATCGCTGCGCCGCTCGAAAATCCGCCTGATCCTGACGCGTCACGAACAGGCGGCCGGTTTCATGGCCGCCACTTACGGCCGTCTCACCGGACGCACCGGTGTATGTCTTGCCACCCTCGGGCCGGGCGCGACCAATTTCGTGACGGCTGCCGCATACGCACAGCTGGGCGGCATGCCGATGCTGATGGTCACCGGGCAAAAGCCGATCAAGTCGAGCAAGCAGGGACACTTCCAGATCGTCGACGTGGTGCGGATGATGGAGCCGCTCACCAAATACACGCGGCAGATCGTCTCGATTGCCAATATTCCGGCGGCCGTGCGCGAGGCGGTCCGCCAGGCCGAGGAAGAGCGGCCCGGCGCCACGCATCTGGAATTGCCCGAGGACGTCGCGCATGAAGAGGGCGACGGCAAGCCGATTCCGAAGAGTTACAGCCGCCGTCCGGTCGCCGAAGAAAAGGCAGTGGCGCGCGCGGTCGAGGCGATCACGAACGCGAAGCATCCGTTGCTGATGATCGGTGCGGGAGGCAACCGCAAGACCACGACCAGGATGTTGCGCGATTTCGTCGACCAGATCGGCATTCCGTTCTTCACGACGCAGATGGGCAAGGGCGTGATCGACGAATCGCATCCGATGTGGCTCGGCAACGCGACGCTCTCCGATGGCGACTTCGTGCATCGCGCGATCGAACACGCGGATTGCATCATCAATGTGGGCCACGACGTGATCGAGAAGCCGCCGTTCTTCATGCGCAGCGGCGAGGCGGGTGAGAAGACCGTGATTCACGTGAACTTCCTCGGTGCGGAAGTCGATACGGTGTATTTCCCGCAGATCGAAGTGGTCGGCGATATCGCCAATGCGGTGTGGCAGCTAAAGGAAAGTCTCAAGGCGCGCCAGGAGCATTGGGATTTCACGCGCTTCAAGGAGATCAAGCAGCACTTTGAAGAACACCTGGTGAAAGGCCAGCACGACGACCGCTTCCCGATGTATCCGGTGCGGATCGTCAACGACGTCTACGAAACCACGCCGGCGGACGGCATCGTGTGTCTGGACAACGGCATGTACAAGATCTGGTTCGCGCGCTACTACCGCGCACACGAACCGAATTCGCTGCTGCTCGACAATGCGCTCGCTTCGATGGGTGCCGGTTTGCCGTCCGCGATCGCCACCAGGATCGTGCATCCGGACCGCAAGGTGATGGCCGTGTGCGGCGACGGCGGCTTCATGATGAATTCGCAGGAACTGGAAACGGCGGTGCGTCTCAAGCTCGATCTGGTGATCCTGATTCTGCGCGACGACGCGTTCGGCATGATCCGCTGGAAGCAGGAGAACATGAATTTCCCCGACTACGGCATGACGCTGCGCAACCCCGATTTCGTCGCGTATGCGCAGAGCTATGGCGCGCAGGGGCATCGCATCGAGTCGGCCGCCGAGTTCGCGCCGTTGCTGCGCGAATGTTTCGCGACGCCCGGTGTGCATGTGATCGACTTGCCGATCGACTATTCGGACAACGAGCGCGTGCTCAATCGCGAGATCAAGCGGCTGAGCGCGCAACTATGAGCGGCAGCGCGGCATAGGCATTGGGCTGCGTTGCCGTTGTCAGGCATCGGATCAAGGAGAACCCGTCATGTTGCAAAAGACTTACCCGTATTACCTCGCGAACCAAGCGGTGGCCGCCAACACCGATCTCGAAGTCACCGACAAATTCAGCGGCGAAGTGGCGACCCGCGTCGCGATGGCGGACGCGGCCGCCATCGACAAAGCGATCGGCTACGCCGTCGACGCGATGCCCGCGTTGCGCGTGTTTGCGCCGTTCAAGCGCCAGGCCGTGCTGGAGCACTGCGTGAAGCGCTTTCGCGAGCGTTACGACGAACTGGCGCTCGCGCTCTGTATCGAAGCCGGCAAGCCGATTAACGACTCGAAGGGTGAAGTCACGCGGCTGATCGACACGTTCAAGGTGGCGGCGGAAGAGTCGGTGCGCATCGACGGCGAGATCGTCAATCTGGAGATTTCGCCGCGCGCGAAAGGCTATCACGGCTATGTGAAGCGCGTGCCGATCGGCCCGTGCTCGTTCATCTCGCCGTTCAATTTTCCGTTGAATCTGACCGCGCATAAGGTCGCGCCGGCGATCGCGGCGGGCGTGCCGTTCGTGCTGAAACCCGCGAGCCGCACGCCGGTCGGCGCGCTGATCATGGGCGAGATTCTGGCGGAAACCGACTTGCCGAAGGGCGCGTTCTCGATCCTGCCCGCGCATCGGGACGGTGCCGATCTATTCACCACCGACGAGCGTTTCAAGCTGCTGTCGTTCACCGGTTCGCCGGCGGTCGGCTGGGAGCTGAAGAAGAAGGCCGGCAAGAAGAAGGTGATTCTGGAGCTGGGCGGTAACGCGGCGGCGATCGTCGACGGCGATCAGGGCGGCAAGCTCGATTACGTGGTCGACCGGCTCGCGTTCGGCGCGTTCTATCAGTCGGGGCAGAGTTGCATCGGCGTGCAGCGGATTCTGGTGCATGCAAAGGTCTACGATGCGCTGCGCGACAAGCTGATCGCGAAGACGAAATCGCTGGTGATGGGCGATCCCAGGGACGAGAAGACCTTCGTCGGGCCGATGATCTCGGAGTCGGAGTCGAGGCGCCTCGCCGGCTGGATGGAGAGCGCGGTCGCGGCGGGCGCGAAAATCGTCGCGGGCGGCAAGGTCGAGGGCGCGATGTTCGAGGCGACGCTGCTCGAAGACGTGGAGCGCGGTACCGATCTGTATCGCAAGGAAGCCTTCGGGCCGGTGGCGATACTGGAGCGTTTCGACGATTTCGACGCGGCGCTGGCCACCGTCAACGACAGCGACTTCGGCCTGCAAGCCGGCGTATTCACCGATTCGCTCGCCCATGCGCATCGCGCCTGGGACGTGCTCGAAGTGGGCGGCGTGGTGATCAATGACGTGCCGTCGTTCCGGGTCGACAATATGCCGTACGGCGGCGTGAAGGACTCCGGGCTGGGGCGCGAGGGCGTGCGCTACGCGATCGAGGATATGACCGAGATGCGTTTGATGGTGATGCGCGAGACGTGGTGACGGATGGTTCGGCGGCGCGGCGGTGAGGTTGTCTTTGCCGCCGTTCGGACTTTCGGCGCGGTGCGTCTTATCCGCGCGCCGGCGTCCGGGTCCGAGCCAGTTCCCGACGTCTGGCGGTAGGGCCGGGAAGAACCCGCTGTCATGCAACTGTCGCGCGCGCCAACTACGCTGCCAGCGAGGCGCCGCCGTGCCCGGTGGCGGATCTGCCAAAGCCTGCACGGGCGGCCCGTTGACCAGGGCGCTCGGCTGGCTTTCGCAAGCGCAAGCAGAAAGCCGGCAGACGCGCCATGAGTGTTTTTGCTGAAGTGCTACAATACCGGCCTTTCCGGCGGGTGTTTCCGCCGGCCGGAGCCGGCCGCATTTGTTTCCCGCAATACTGACGGGTCCCGTGCGGAACGCCGTGGCTCCGCCTTCATCCTGATGCCCTCTGCGGTTCCGACCGCTGCCGCGCGCACGCGCCAAGCGCATTTTTAGCGAAAGCCACCATGTCCGACACAGCCGTCACGCCCAGTACTGCGACTTTTGATCAATTCGGCCTCGCGCCCGACATCCTGAAAGCCGTCAAAGAATCGGGCTACACCACGCCAACGCCGATTCAGGCGCAGGCGATTCCCGTCGTGCTGGCCGGACGTGACGTGATGGGCGCCGCGCAAACCGGCACCGGCAAGACCGCGAGCTTCTCGCTGCCGATCATCCAGCGCTTGCTGCCGCAGGCCAGCACGAGTGCGTCGCCCGCGCGCCATCCGGTGCGCGCGTTGATCCTCACGCCGACCCGCGAACTGGCCGACCAGGTCGCCGCGAATGTGCAGGCGTATGCCAGGCATACGGCGCTGCGCAGTGCCGTGGTGTTCGGCGGCGTCGATATGAATCCGCAATCCGAGCAACTGCGCCGCGGCGTCGAAATTCTGATTGCCACGCCGGGCCGTCTGCTCGATCACGTGCAACAGAAAACCGCCAACCTCGGCCAGGTGCAGATCCTCGTGCTCGACGAAGCCGACCGGATGCTCGACATGGGCTTTTTGCCCGACTTGCAGCGCATCCTGAACCTGCTGCCGAAAGAGCGTCAGACGCTGCTGTTTTCGGCCACGTTCTCGGGCGAAATCAAGAAGCTGGCGGCCACGTATCTGCGCGACCCGCAGACGATCGAAGTCGCGCGCAGCAATTCGACTGCGACTAACGTAACGCAGATCGTTTTTGAAGTCGCCGAGGGCGACAAGACCGGCGCGGTCGTTCAGTTGATTCGTGAGCGCGGCCTCAAGCAGGTGATCGTGTTCTGTAACAGCAAGATTGGCGCGAGCCGTCTGGCGCGCAGTCTGGAACGCGATGGGGTTATCGCGACTGCAATTCACGGTGACCGGACGCAGAATGAGCGGATGCAGGCTCTGGATGCGTTCAAGCGTGGTGAGATCGAGGCTTTGGTTGCTACCGATGTGGCGGCGCGTGGGCTGGATATTGTCGAGCTGCCTGCTGTTATCAATTTCGATCTGCCGTTCAATGCGGAAGACTATGTGCATCGGATTGGGCGCACTGGGCGTGCTGGGGCTTCCGGCGATGCTTTGTCGCTGTGCAGCCCGAATGAGCGCAAGCAGCTTGCTGATATCGAGAAGCTGATCAAGCGGCCTTTGGATGTGCAACGGTTGACCGTCGATGCGCCGGTGCGGCATCACCACGAAGAGCGCGCGCCACGGCGGGAAGCTCGCGAAGGGCGGGATGAACGGCCGGGGCGTCGGCGTTCCGGGTCCGGCTCTTCGGGTTCGTTCGATCGGCCGCATCATCATCGCGCTCAGCCTGTGGATGATTTTTTCCTCAAGCCGTATGAGCCGTCGCCTTCTTCCATTCGGAAAGTAGAGGATGCCGGTTCGGCTGCGGCACCGCAGAAGTCTTCTTCCAAGCAGCCGTTGGCTGCACTGTTGGGTGGGTTTGGGATGCCTAGGAAGTCTTCTTCCTGATCCTGTTTTTTGCTCTTTGGTTTTTGGCCTTTCCTTGTTTTCTTTGTGGTTTATTAGCGTTGCCCCTGTGCGGGGCGGCACCTACTTTTCTTTGCCGGCCGCAAAGAAAAGTAGGCAAAAGAAAGCGGCTCAAACCGCTAGCTCCTAAGCGGGTCCCCTGGCTTTGAGGGGATAGTGGAGCATCTGGAGTCGGTGTTCTCGCACACTCCGCGCTGGTGACAAGGCAGTCATACTTCCGTCGGCGCTACGCGCGCCGTAGCGGTACTTCTAATGCCGCTGGTCGTTTCGATCCACCTGTTTCTGCGTACGCTTCGCTCGCCGACTCAGTGCTCGCCCATTCGCTGCGCCCATGCCGACGTCGCGGCAGAATAAAAGCCTTCTAGTGTCGCGTGCTCGGCGCTTCCCAACTCAAGTCCCAGATGTCGCGCGGCTGCGCTTAACGATTCGAGTGGTTTGTCCACGTCCAGCGCGGTTGCGCCGTTTTGCTTGCTGAGCTTTTCACCCTGGTCGTTCGTGACCACCGGTACGTGCAAATACTTCGGTGTCGATACGCCGAGGCAGCGTTGCAAGTAAATCTGCCGCGCCGTCGAATCCATCAGATCCGCGCCTCGCACAATGTGCGTGATGCCCGCGTCCGCGTCGTCGACTACCACCGCCAGTTGATAGGCCCACTGGTCGTCCGCTCGCTTTAATACAAAATCACCGACCTCGGTGGCCAGGTTCTGTGTCTGCGCGCCCTGCCAACGGTCTTCGAATGTGATCACCGCAGCGTCGCCGTCCGGCACGCGCAAACGCCATGCGCGCGCCGGTTTGCCGTGCAGGCCATCACGGCATGTGCCAGGGTAGGCGAGCGTGGTGTTGCGCGCGTGCGCATGCAACAACGAATCGACAATCTCCTTGCGCGTGCAGCCGCACGGATAGATCAAGCCGATAGCCTTCAATTGCTCCAGTGCTTGCTGATAGCGCGCGATGCGCTGGCTTTGCCAGACCGGCGGCTCGTCGGCGTACATGCCGAAGCGCTCAAGCGTCGCGAGAATACCCTCAGCGGCACCCGGGACCGTGCGCGGGCCGTCGATGTCTTCGATGCGCACGAGCCATGCGCCGTCGTGCGCACGCGCGTCCAGCCAGCTTGCCAACGCGCTCGCCAGCGAACCGAAATGCAGCGGCCCCGTGGGCGATGGCGCGAAGCGTCCGCGATAGTTCATGGGTTTCGCCGCGCTTGCGCGAAAGCGATTGTTCTCATCACGCCGCGCGCGCTGCCTCGCCGTCCGGATGGCATGCCGGACACGTCTTGCCCGCCACATACAGCGGCGATTGCTGCGCTTCCACTGTCACCACCGCGCGGCAGCCGAAGCATTGCGCGGTCGCGGTCGGTTCCAGTTGCGGATTGAGCGCGGTGCGATAGTCGAACACGAAGCAGTCGCCGTGGTAATGCGCGCCGCCCACTTCCTCAAAATACTTCAGGATGCCGCCTTCGAGCTGATAGACGTTCTCGATGCCGACTTCCTTCATATGGATCGCGGCCTTTTCGCAGCGAATCCCGCCGGTGCAGAACGACACCACCGTCTTGCCTTCGAGATCGGCACGGTTTTGCTCGATCACGTCAGGAAACTCGCTGAACTTCGTAATGCGGTAGTCGAGCGCGTCGTCGAACGTGCCGACGTCCACTTCGAACGCGTTGCGGGTGTCGAGCATCACGACCGGCCGGCCTGCGTCGTCGTGGCCGCGGTCGAGCCAGGTTCTCAGCGTGGGCGCGTCGACGAACGGTGCGCGGCCGAGTTCCGGCCGGATCGCCGGCTTCTTCATTGTGATGATCTCGCGCTTGAGCTTCACCAGCATGCGGCGAAACGGCTGCTTTTCCGAGAGGCTTTCCTTGAAGTGCAGATTCGCGAACTTGCCTTCGAACAGCGGGTCGTGGCGGATGTAGTCGATAAACGCATCCGCGGCGTCGCGCGTGCCGGCGACGAACAGATTGATGCCTTCAGGCGCCAGCAGAATGGTGCCGCGCAAGCCGAGCGCGTCGCAGCGTTCGGTGACGAACGGGCGCCATTCGGCTGTGTTTTCGATAGTCGCGAAATGATACGCGGCGAGATTGACGATGCTCATGTTTGTCCAGCGATAAAAGACGGCCAGAGGTGGCCGACGGCGGGCCGGCGGCGCGAACACGGGGCGCATTGAGCCGCGGTGTGGCGCGGCCACGTCGAAAAGGGCGAAACCCGTATTATCTCTCAAGCCGGCGCTTCGACCGATTCAGCCGAATGGCCAGCATATTGCGGCAGCGCAAATCGTGCACGAACTTGAGCCGGGTTTGCCTCGATTTGCCCTTTCGGACGCTCGAAGCATACTGCGTGCGCCTGCTGCTCAAACCGTTTGCTGTCCGCCGCGCGCCGGTGCGCGGTGCTCGCGCGTTTCGCTCTTGGGCCAAACGGCCAACGCGCGGGTTGGGCCTGAAAACTCCAGTAGGGTGGAGTTACAATGTCGCCCATGTCAGATCCTCGCTTCGTTCATCTCCGCGTCCACTCCGAATTCTCGATTGCCGACGGCATCGTGCGCCTTGACGACATCGTCGCGGCGGCGGCCAAAGACGGTCAGGGCGCGCTCGCCCTTACCGATCTCGGCAACGCGTTCGGCCTCGTTCGTTTCTACAAGGAAGCCCGTGGCAAAGGGGTCAAACCCATTGCCGGCTGCGACGTCTGGATCACCAATCCGGACGACCGCGACAAGCCTTCGCGCCTGCTGCTGCTGGTCAAAGACCGGCGCGGCTATCTGAATCTGTGCGAACTGCTCAGCAAGGCATCGCTCACCAACCAGTATCGGGGGCGTGCGGAAGTCGAAGCCGGCTGGCTCGAATCCGGTCTGGGTGAAGGCCTGCTCGCGCTGTCCGGCGCACAGCAGGGCGATGTCGGTCTCGCGCTGGCGGCCGGTAACCCGGAAGCGGCGAAGCGCCATGCCCAACACTGGGCGAAGGTGTTCCCGAACGGCTTTTATATCGAGTTGCAACGGTGTGCCCAGCCGGGCGGCGAGCAGTACGTGCAGCAGGCGGTCGCGCTTGCGGCGTCGCTGAAATTGCCGGTGGTGGCCACACACCCGATGCAGTTCATGACGCCGGACGATTTCACCGCGCACGAAGCGCGCGTGTGTATTTCCGAAGGCGACATTCTGGCGAATCCGCGCCGCTCGAAGCGCTTCACGGCCGAGCAGTATTTCCGCACGCAAGAAGAGATGACTGCGTTGTTCGCGGACATTCCGTCTGCGCTCGCCAATACCGTCGAAATCGCCAAGCGCTGCAACCTGACGCTCGAACTCGGCAAGCCGAAGCTGCCGCTGTTCCCGACACCCGACGGCATGTCGCTCGACGACTACCTCGTGCATCTGTCGAAAGAGGGCCTGGAAAAGCGTCTCGAACAGTTGTATCCGGTCGAGGCGGAGCGCGATGCGCAGCGTGAAACGTACTACAAGCGCCTCGAATTCGAGTGCGGCACGATCATCAAGATGGGCTTTCCGGGCTACTTCCTGATCGTTGCGGACTTCATCAACTGGGCGAAGAACAACGGCGTGCCGGTCGGTCCGGGCCGGGGTTCGGGCGCGGGTTCGCTGGTTGCGTATGCGCTCGGCGTGACCGACCTCGATCCGCTGCGCTACAACCTGCTGTTCGAACGATTCCTGAATCCGGAGCGGGTCTCGATGCCCGACTTCGACATCGACTTCTGCCAGCACGGCCGCGACCGCGTCATTCAGTACGTGAAGGACAAGTACGGCGCGGATGCGGTCTCGCAGATCGCGACCTTCGGCACGATGGCGGCGAAGGCGGCGGTGCGCGACATCGGCCGCGTGCTCGATCTCGGCTACATGTTCACGGACGGTATCGCGAAGCTGATTCCGTTCAAGCCGGGCAAGCACGTCACCATTGCCGACGCGATGAAGGAAGAGCCGCTGCTGCAGGAGCGCTTCGACAACGAAGACGAAGTGCACCAGTTGCTCGAACTCGCACAGCGCGTGGAAGGCTTGACGCGTAACGTCGGCATGCACGCCGGCGGCGTGTTGATCGCGCCAGGCAAGCTGACGGATTTCTGCCCGCTCTATACGCAAGGCGACGAAAGCGGTGTCGTGAGCCAGTACGACAAGGACGACGTCGAAGCTGTCGGCCTCGTGAAATTCGACTTTCTGGGTCTGACCACGCTGACGATTCTCGACTGGGCCGAGCGCTATATCCGCCGCCTCGATCCGTCGAAGCAGGACTGGTCGCTAGCACAAGTGCCGCTCGACGATCCGGCGTCGTTCTCGATCCTGAAGAAAGCGAATACGGTCGCCGTGTTCCAGCTGGAAAGCCGAGGCATGCAAGGCATGCTGAAAGACGCGCAGCCTGACCGCTTCGAGGACATCATCGCGCTGGTGGCGTTGTACCGTCCTGGCCCGATGGACCTGATCCCGAGCTTCTGTGCGCGTAAGCACGGCCGCGAAACGGTCGAGTATCCCGATCCGCGCGTCGAGCCGATCCTGAAAGAGACCTACGGCATCATGGTCTATCAGGAGCAGGTGATGCAGATGGCGCAGATCATCGGCGGCTACTCGCTCGGTGGCGCCGACTTGCTGCGCCGTGCGATGGGTAAGAAAAAGGCCGAGGAAATGGCCGAGCACCGCGCGTTGTTCCGCGAAGGTGCGGCAAAGAACGGCCTGACTGCCGAGAAAGCCGACGAAATCTTCGACTTGATGGAGAAGTTCGCGGGCTACGGCTTCAACAAGTCGCACGCGGCCGCCTATGCGTTGCTCGCGTACTTCACGGCATGGCTGAAGGCGCACCATCCGGCCGAATTCATGGCGGCGAATATGTCGCTCGCCATGGACGACACGGACAAGGTCAAGATCCTGTTCGAAGACTGCATCACGAACGGGATGAAGGTGCTGCCGCCGGACGTCAACCAGTCGGCGTACCGTTTCGAGCCGGTCGCGGAAGCGGACGGCAAACGCTCGAAAACGATCCGTTACGGTCTCGGCGCGATCAAGGGCAGCGGCCAGAACGCGATCGAAGAAATCCTGCGCGCACGCGAAGAGGGTCCGTTCATCGATATCTTCGATTTTTGCAATCGCATCGATCGCCGGGTCGTCAATCGCCGGACGGTGGAAGCATTGATTCGCGCCGGCGCGTTCGATTCGCTGCATGCGAATCGCGCGCAGCTGATCGCGTCGGTGTCGCTGGCAATGGAGGCTGCCGAGCAGGCGAGCGCCAATGCCATGCAGGCGGGTCTGTTCGACATGGGCGACGCGCCGTCGCAAGGTCATGAACTGATCGACGAGCCGGAATGGCCGGAAAAGAAGAAGTTGCAGGAAGAGAAGGCCGCGCTCGGCTTCTACCTGTCGGGCCATCTGTTCGATGCATACAAGAACGAAGTGCGCCGTTTCGTGCGCCAGAAGATCGGCGATCTGAAGGAAGGGCGCGACAAGCTGGTGGCGGGCGTGATCGCGTCGCTGCGCACGCAGATGACCCAACGCGGCAAGATGCTGATCGCGCTGCTCGACGACGGCACCGGCCAATGCGAAGTGACCGTTTTCAACGAGACCTTCGAAGCGCACAAGCAGCTGTTCAAGGAAGATGAATTGCTGGTGGTGCAGGGTCAGGCGCGTAATGACGCATTCACCGGCGGCATCCGCTTCACCGTCGATACGGTGATGGACCTCGGCCGTGCGCGTTGCCGTTACGCGGAAGCCGTCAAGGTGCAGATGAACGGCAACGCGGACGCATCGGCGTTGCGGCGTGTGCTCGAAGCGCATAGCGCGGGCAAGGACGAGCCGCAAGCCGCCGCGGCGCCGGCCGCGTCAGCGCGCGGCGGCGGTGGCGGCGGTGGCCGAAGCGGCGGCTATGGCGGCGACAATGGCCGTCAACGTCAGGCTGTACAGATCCCGAACGGGCTCGCCGTGCAGGTGGTCTATCGCAGCGAGAATGCGCAAGGGGAAATGCGTCTGGGCGACGCGTGGCGCGTGAAGCCTACCGACGAACTGCTGGCCGCATTGCGCGGCGAATTCGCGGGAAGTTCGATCGAAATCGTTTATTGATGTCGCGCGGGCGGGGTTGCCCGCGACCTTTCCTCCAATCGCGCCAGCTTCAAAAACCGGTAGTACACCGTTTCCGCATTGAATACTGCGATCATGAACCCGGCACGGCCGTCGAGAAACCCGAGCCGCAGCACGTAAGTTCGTACGAACGCCCACAGGCCGCGACCCACGGCCTTGCCGAAGCTGCCGCGCTTGCCTGCCGCATGACGCTGCTGCGCACCTGCCGTCGAATACGTGTCGAGCTTGCGTAATACGCCCTCGAAGTCTTCGTACGAGTAGTGCATCAGCTTGCCGGTCAGGCGCTGCGCCGGCGTGCCGAACACCAGGCGTTCGTGCACGAGATCGTCGGAAAAGCGCGCCGCGCCACGCTTGAACAGACGCGGGATCCAGTCCGGATACCAGCCGCTGTGGTGAATCCAGTGGCCGCAAAAGCTCGACAGGCGATCCACCGCGTAGACCTCGGCGGTGGGCGCGGCAAGTGCCGCGCGAATGGCCGCGGCGAGTTCCGGTGAGACGATTTCGTCGGCGTCGATGGATAGCACCCAGGTGGTGGTTAGTTGATCGAGCGCGCGGTTTTTTTGCGGGCCGAAGCCGGGCCAGTCGGTCTGTTCGAGGACCCGGGCGCCGTGTGCGCGGGCGATTTCGGCGGTGCCGTCGGTGCTGCCGCCGTCGATCACGACGATCTGATCGGCGAAGGCCACGGCTTGCAGGCATTCGGCCAGCCGAGCCGCCGCGTTTTTGGTGATGATGGCGACGCCGAGGGTGGTTTCTTGCATACCTGAAGTGCGTGGACAGTGCGGAGTGACGGAATGGGTCGCGCAAGTATACACAGCGCACGCGGCGGGGCGCGGACGCGCCCGGCCTCTGTCAGCGGCTCTCTGTCGGTAGCCCTCCGCCCGCGGCCCGCACCATCCGGCCAATTCATCAGCACCGGTCACGCGATCCCCAACCGTTTACAATGCCGTATTTGACTTTCCGCGCGGCAGGCATTCCGTCCGATGCACGGATGCCGTCCCGCATTCCCAGAGGATTCCTTGAGCGCGAAGCCAACGTTAAGCAAACCCATCGGTTCTTCAGGTGAAGCGTCGTCGCCCGTTGTCGTGATGCGGCGCTTGTGGCCGTATCTCAAGCCGTTGCTGTGGGTGTTGATCGGCGCGATCGTCGCGATGGCCGTGAGCGCCAGCACCGACGCGGCGATTCCCGCGCTGCTCAAGCCGCTTCTGGACAAGGGCTTCGGCGCGCATGCCAGCGACAACGCCAAGTGGTTCGTGCCGGTCGCCGTGATCGGCCTCGCGCTGATTCGCGGGGTGTCGCAATACGCGTCCGGCTATCTGCTTGCCTACGTGTCGAACAAGATCCTGCTCGAACTCCGTCTGAAGATGTTCGAGCGCATGATCCACTCGAGCGTGGCGTTTTTCCAGCGCGAAACCGCGAGCACGGTGATCAACGCGATCGTCTTCGAAGTGAACCAGATTCTCAACGTGCTGTTGAGCGTGCTGGTCACGCTGGTGCGCGATTCGCTGACCGTGGTGTTCCTGCTCGGCTATCTGTTCTTTCTGAACTGGCGTCTGACGCTGATCGTCGCCGTGCTGCTGCCGGGGATCGGCTGGCTGGTCGGCAAGATCAACCGCCGTCTGCGGCGCCTGAACCGCGAGCACCAAATGCTGACCAATGAGCTGTCGTACATCGTCGAAGAGACGGTGGGCGGTTACAAGGTGGTCAAGGTGCACAACGGTGAGCAGTACGAGATGGACCGCTTCAAGTTGATGAGCCGGCGTCTGCGCGGCTACTCGATGCGCATGACCGTCTCCGGCGGCCTCGCGCAGCCGTTGACGCAATTTCTCGCATCGATCGCGCTCGCGGTGGTGATTACGATCGCGGTGGTGCAGTCGTCGTCGGATCAGACCACCGTCGGCGGCTTTGTCGCATTCGTCACGTCGATGCTGCTGATCATCTCGCCGCTGAAGCACCTGATGGACGTGAACCAGCCGCTGCAACGCGGCATGACGGCGGCCGAGCTGATTTTCGGGCTGATCGACGAGCCGTCCGAACCCGCCGGCGGCGGCAAGCCGCTCGATCGCGCTTCGGGCGAAGTCGAGTTCCGCGACGTGTCCTTCACCTACGGTAGCAACGCCACGCATAAACGCCATACGCTCGACCACGTGTCGTTCAAGGTGGCGCCGGGCGAAATGGTCGCGCTGGCCGGTCCGTCCGGCAGCGGCAAGACCACGCTGGTGAATCTGCTGCCGCGCTTTTTCGATCCGACCGGCGGCGCGATTCTGGTCGACGGCGTCGCACTGCCGGAATACGGCCTGCACGCGCTGCGCAGCCAGATCGCGATGGTGAGCCAGGATGTGGTGCTGTTCAACGACACGGTGGCGAACAATGTCGCGTACGGCGAGGCGGCCGATCCGGAAAAGGTCAAAGCGGCGCTGCGCGCGGCCAACCTGTGGGATACCGTCGAGGCCATGCCGAGCGGCATCGATACGCTGATCGGCGACAACGGCATGATGCTGTCGGGCGGGCAACGGCAGCGTCTGGCGATCGCCCGCGCGATCTACAAGAACGCGCCGATCCTGATCCTCGACGAAGCGACCTCCGCGCTCGACTCCGAATCCGAGCGCCACGTGCAGTCCGCGCTGGAAACGCTGATGAAGGGCCGCACGACGCTCGTCATCGCGCACCGTCTATCGACGATCGAGCGTGCCGACCGGATTCTGGTGATGGACGCCGGGCGGATCGTCGAGCGCGGCAGCCATCGTGAACTGCTGACGCAAAACGGGCTGTATGCGCATTTGCATCGCATCCAGTTTCAGCAGGACGCAGCGTGAAGCGCACGACACGTCAATCGGCCATTCGGGTCTCCATTCACGCGGTCCGCTAGCCCGGATCGCGCATGACTTACCCCTCAACATTTGACGAGGCGCGGGCGCGCGCTGTCTGAATGAAGAAACTTGGACTCTCCAGTAACGCCCTCCAGCACAGTGGCGGCCTCGAGCGCTATGCCATGGATCTGGTGCGCGGCCTCGCCGCGCTCGGCGTCGAGCCGGCCTTCTTCGCGCGTCGCTTCGACGCGTCGTTGCCGGAATGCAGGATGGTCGAGCCGCACCGCATCAACGTCTCGTTTCTGCCGGGCAAGCTGCGCGACCGCTGGTTTTCGTGGCGCTTGCGCGCGGCGCGGCGCGCGGCGCATGTCGACGTGCTGATCGGCTGCAACCGCGTCGACTCGTCCGAGATGGCGATCTGCGGCGGCACGCATCTCGGGTTTTTGCGGGCGACGGGGCGCGTGCAGAAGCGTTCGGATCGCTGGCAGATTGCGCTCGAGCGCCGCCAATACGAGCGCTCGAAGGTCGTGGTCGCGCATTCGCAGCTGATGCACGACGAGCTGCGCGAACTGTATGGTGTCGACGAGGCGAAGATCCGTGTGTTGTATCCCCCCGTGGACGGCACGCGCTTCGCACCGACCGACGCCGCGACGCGCGCCGCCTTGCGTCGCAAGTATGGTTTCGCCGACGAAGAGATCGTCCTGCTATTTCCGTCGAGCAGCCATGAGCGCAAGGGTTTGCCGCTCATCGAAGCCGCGCTGCGCGACACGGCGCTGCCCGTGGTGGTGGCCGTCGCCGGTCGCCCGCCCGCGCGCACTTCTGAGCGGCTGCGTTATATCGGCTATGTGAAAGAGCTAGCGGAGTGTTACCAGGCCGCGGACTTCACGATCCTCGCATCGACATACGAGCCGTTCGGGCTGGTCGGCATCGAGTCGGTGATGTGCGGCACACCGGTCATTTTCCCGTCGAGCATTGGTTGCTGCGATGCGATCGCCCTGCACGCGAAATTCGTTTTCGCGGCGGACGACCTGGCCGGTCTGCGCGCGACCCTCGAACGGGCGGTGCATGAGCATCGGCACGGCACGCGTCGCGCGCCGCCGGAACTGGCCCGCGACGCGGTGCTTTATGACGCCAGCGTGGCCGCTCACGTGAACGCGCTGCTGACGCTGGCGAGGCAGATCGACGCCGCGCGTTAGGACTGCCACGCCCCTGTAGCAGAAGGGACGGGCGGGCCGCCTGGCGCGGTTTCGCGTCGTTCGTCGATAGGGCCACATGTTATAATTTTTCACAATCGACGCTCGAACTCAATTCGAGCCGAACACCCACTTATTTCATCGAGCTTTCCATGCCGGCCTGGACAGGCGGCGGGCAAGAGGCGCCGTGTCCAGAGCCGCGCCGGCCCGCTGTGACGGGGCCGTAGCCGCTGCACTGGAGGCCTTCGGGAAGAATACCGCTGGAGATTGTGCATGGCGAACGCGACCTCGCGCCGGGTATCGGCGTACAGCAAGATCGCGTTGGGAACCAACGCGCCGATGAGCCTATGAGTCGGCTTGTCGGGCGTCTTCGTATTTTTGCGCGGGCCATGCCGCGGCTGCTGATCAAGCCATTGCGACGCGAGCCGCAGAACCCGCGCCGTATCCTGATTGCGCACCATCTATTGCTGGGCGATACGCTGCTGCTCACGCCGCTGCTTGCCAAGCTGCGCGCGCAATATCCCCAGGCGCAGATCGTTCTTGCCTGTCCGAAGGCGATCGTGCCGCTGTATGCCGGCCGGCCTTTCGACGTCACTGCCTTGCCGTTCGATCCGCGTGATTCGAAGGCGGTGCGAGACGTTTTGCTTTCCGGACCTTACGACCTGGGCATGGTCCTCGGCGACAATCGTCATAGCTGGCTCGCGTTGGGCGCGGGCTGCCGCTGGATCGTCGGACACGCTGGCGATCGACCGGCCTGGAAGAACTGGCCGCTCAACCGGAGCGTGCCGTATCCCGCCATGCCGGCGGCCTGGGCCGACCTCGCCACGGAACTGGTCGACGGGCCGCCGCCGCGCGCCTATCAGCCCACCGACTGGGCTGCGCCGCAACACGCGGCGCTACCCGAGCCGTCGCTACTGGCGAAGCCTTACGTCGTGCTGCATCCGGGCGCGAGCTCCAGCGTCAAACGCTGGCCCGACGCGCGTTGGCGCGAGCTCGCGCAATGCGTCGAGGCACTCGGCTATCTGCCGGTATGGACTGGCGGCCCGGGCGAAGCGGAACTGATTCGCACGATCGACCCGGATCCTCGTCATCCGAACCTGGCGGCGCGGCTCGGTCTGGGCGAGTTATGGCATCTGTTTGCCGGCGCCCAGGCCGTGGTTTGTCCCGATACCGGCGTAGCACATCTGGGACGTCTGATTGGGGTGCCGACGGTCGCGTTGTTCGGGCCCGGCAACGCGATGATTCACGGCGCGGGCCGCTACTGGCGCGAGGTGCCGTTCGTGCCGGTTACGATCGCCGATATGCCGTGCCGCGATCAGCCTTTTATTTTCCGCCGCGAGGTAGCGTGGGTACGGCGCTGTGATCGCAACGAGACGACCTGCGTCGCGTGGCGCGGCGACCATGCCGACTGTATGGGCCGGCTGTCGGTCGAGTCGGTATATAACGCATTGCAAAATGTTCTGGTGAAAGTTTAATGACTCACATGGCTACGCGAGTGGAACGCGTGTTCTGGATTGCCTGTCCGGTCATTCTGTTCGTGGTGATGTTCGGCCACATGACGGCGATCGTCTTCAATGCGCTCGCCCTGACGGCGCTCGGCGTACTGGCGGCGGCCTGCTCGCCGAACCGGCCTTCGCTATGGCACTGGCCGCTGGTGCTGCCCATCGCGGGCTGGGCCGGCTGGAGCCTTGTTTCAGTCGCGTGGTCCATGTATCCAATGGTCAGCGTGCACGCGTGGTGCGACGAGGTGCTCTATCCGCTGGTGTCGTTCTGGGGCTTCTGGCTGTTCGGCACCCAACTGCGGCGGCCTGAGCCCGTGGTGTTCGTCAACTGGGTCGCCTGCGTCGCGCTTGCCGCGATCAGCGCGCTCAACTGGGGGCATCTGCAACCGCCCACCGCCAATACCTTTCCGCTGCATTTCTATAACCGCGTCGGCCACACCAGCACGCTCGCGTTATTTTCCATGCCGCTCTTCGCGGGTTTCGTGCTGCGGCCGCGTTGGCGTGCAATTGGCGCAAGCGGCATCGCGCTGTGCCTCTTCATCGGACTCGCGACGCTCAACCGGTTTTTCTGGCCGGCCGCCGCCGCGACGCTTCTGGTTGCGCTGTTCCCGCTGTACCGGCGCCACCTGCTGCTGGCATTGCTGGTTATTGCGGTGGTGGGCGCGGCCGGCGTCGGCACACTCGAGTTCAGTGCCCGTCTGCGGACGGCCGGCGCCGTGCCCCTTCCCACACAGGCGCGTGATGTTGGGATCGACGGTCATCAGGTCTACGTGCCGGGCTCGCTGTCCGCGATCGGCGACACGGTATCGGCCGACACGCGTCCGAAATTATGGGAGTTTTATATCGGCGAAGCCGAGCGCCATGCGTGGGTTGGGGTGGGCTTCGGCAAGCCGCTGCCGGGTATCGTCTATCGCAGCGAAATGCCGCCCAGTTTGCTGGTGGTCGAACCGCAAGCGCTGACGCACGCGCACAACCTGTTCATCAATACGTGGTTGCAGACGGGATTCATCGGGGTCGCGCTGCAGACCGTGCTGTTGCTGTGCCTCGTCGCGCGTTTCTGGCGGATGCGGCGGGTCGAGCCCTGGCTGTGCGCCGCGGGCGTGGCGCTGGTGGCCGGCATGATCGCGAAAAATACCACCGATGATTTCATGTGGCAGACCACCATGCTCGCGTTTTGGGCTTTTGCCGGCCTGCTGCTGGGTTGCGCGGAGCAAGCCGGTGCTTCACGCGAGCTGTCGCACGAGACCGCACGTGGACAATCCACCGTGGCGCGCAGTGAGCAGCGGCGCGAAGCGCCGACGGCAAAGTTGGGCGAATAACCAAGGTGACGAACGCGAATCCTCACTCTACTGAAGCTGACCGCGCCCCGCTGCGCATTCTGTTTCATATCAACGATTTCGGCAAAGGCGGCACCGAAACCGCGCTGCTGTCCTGGCTGAAGACGCTCGACCGGCGGCTGTTCGCGCCGAGCCTGTCGGTGGCGTATCCGACTGACGACCTGTCGTTCTGGCGCGCGCAGTCGATTCCCGATGACGTTCCCGTCCATGTTCTTGCCTCGTCGAAATGGATGTACGCGCTTCATCAGGCGGCGCGCCGCCGCAAGCTGGGCGTCGGCGCGAAGTTGTTGCACAAGCTATTGACCTATGGCGCCATCAGGCCGCTGGCGGCGCTGCGTATGCAGCGGCTCGCGAAGCAGCACGATTTGATCTGCGATTTCGATTTTTCGCTGCGCCATGTCGCGGGCAGTTGCAATGTGCCCTGGTTCGGCGTCAGTCATTTCAGTTTGGCGGCGCGGCTCGGCAGCAAGAGCGAGCGCTACGTCGCCCGGCGCGTGAAGCATTATTCGCGTTACTCGGCGATTGCCGTGCTGACCCCTGCCATGCTGCGCGAGGCGCAAGCACTCTTTTCGGCAACCGGCCTGGACATTGTCGAATTGCCGAATGTGATTGACGTCGACGACCTGCGACGTGCGGCGTGCGCGGAGATCGAACGTCCAGCGGAGTCGTTCATCGTTTCGGTCGCGCGTCTGGACGAAGGTCAGAAGGATCACAAGACGCTGCTGCGAGCCTACGCTCAGGTATGCGGGCGCGGCCGCTGCGAGGCGGCGCTCGTCCTGATCGGCGAGGGGCGGGACCGACGCGAACTGGAGCAACTCGCCGACGATCTGGAAATAGGCGCATCGGTGCATTTTCTGGGCTTCTGCGCCAATCCGCCGCCCTATATCCGGCAGGCGGAATTGCTCGTGTTGAGCAGCCGCTACGAGGGTTTCGGCATGGTGCTTGGCGAGGCCATGGCGCTCGGCACAGCGGTGCTGTCAGCGGATTGCCCGACCGGTCCAAGGGACTTACTGGAAGGCGGCAATGCCGGCCTGCTCGTGCCGCCGGGCGACGTGGACGCGATGGCGCTCGCAATCGAGCACCTGCTGACCGACACCGATCTACGCCGGCGTCTGGTGCAAGCGGCACTGCAAAAAGTCGAGACGTTCACGCCCGCGAACGCTAACCGGCGGATGCTGGACCTGGCATTGCGCATTTCGAAGCAGGACTCGCCGGGCGTGCAAACACCTCGCTGAACCGCAAGCGAAATTCACGCGCCGCCGGTCACCAGCGGTAACACCGTAAGATCAGGATGCGTGCCTTCCACGATGCTGCGTCCCACGTGTATTCCTTCATAGAGCGCTTCGTCCTCGCCGGCGAAGCTCTCCTCGCCGTCAGCGTGAAACGGCACCGCATGGCCGGGAATGGCCGGATCCGCGCCCGGATGGCAAACATAGCCGATATACGTGTAGCGTTGGTTCGCCGCGGTCGGCGTGTGCCCTTCGCTAGGCGGGTTTTTCAGGAAAGGCGCCACGTGAATTTCGAAACCCTCGTATTCCACCATCTGCCAGGGTGCAGTTTCATCGGCCATGGCCGCCTCCGTCTATGTCGCGTGCCTTTCAAAAAGTCTAGATGATTTGGACGCAAAGCGCGCCCAAGACCGATGCGGCTAAACCACTACGCCACTATGGCTTGATCGCGCCGGGCTGTTTCAGCAGCGTCGGATTGTCTTCAAGGTGCCAGTTCGACGATGCGACCGTCCTTCGACATGACCGCACCAGAGAAGTTGATTTGACGAGGCGCATTCTCCGGCTAACGGCAGTGCTTGATAATCGATCTGTCCGTTAAGGGATTTTAAGATTTTATTTGAAAATGACGCTTGCAGTGGCGCCGCTTCGGCGCGGAGCGTGCGGGGCCGCGCCCGACCGCGCCATCCTGGCCGCGTCATATAGAATGATGCGCTTTGCCCGTACAAAAGACCCTGCCCATGTGGTTCAAAAACCTTCAGCTGCACCGTCTTCCCGCTCCGTGGTCCGTTACCCCTGAACAAATGGAGAAGTGGCTCGCGCCGCACGCGTTCGCGCCCGGCAATAGCGTCGAGATGCAAAGCCACGGCTGGGCGTCGCCGCGCGACAACGACTCGCTCGTCTATTCGCTGAACCGCCAGATGTTGCTGGTGTTTCGCGCGGAAAAGAAACTGCTGCCCGCGTCGGTCGTCACGCAGGTGACCAAGGCGCGCGCGGCCGAACTCGAAGAGCAGCAGGGCTTCAAACCCGGCCGCAAGCAGATGCGCGAACTCAAGGAGCAGGTCACCGACGAACTGCTGCCGCGCGCGTTCAGCATTCGCCGCGACACGCGCGTGTGGATCGATACCGTGAACGGCTGGCTCGTGATCGACGCGGCGTCGCAAGCAGTTGCCGACGAGGTGCGCGGCCTGCTGGTCAAATCGATCGATCAACTGCCGCTCGGCACGGTGCGCGTCACGCAATCCCCGGTCGCGGCGATGACCGGATGGCTGCTCTCCGGCGAGGGCCCCGCAGGCTTCACGCTCGACCAGGACACCGAACTGCGCTCGGCCGCGGAAGGTAATGCGACCGTGCGTTATGTCGGTCATGCATTGGATGCCGAAGACATGCGCCGTCATATCGAAGCCGGCAAGCAATGCATGCGGCTCGCGATGACGTGGAACGATCGCGTGTCGTTCGTGCTGACACCTTCGTTGACGATCAAACGCATCGCGCCGCTCGACGTCCTCAAGGAAGCGAGCGATCCCACCGCACAAAACGACGACGAGCGCTTCGACTCCGACGTCACGCTGATGACCGCCGAACTCGACCGCATGCTGACCGATCTGCTCGAGGTACTGGGCGGCGAACAGGGCGAGGCGATGCCGCAAGCCGCGGCTGCCTGAGTCGAGTCCGCAAAGCGCGGGAACCTTGCAGAGCCTTGCGACGTTGCGCGACGAGCAAACGCCAAACCGCAGACCAATCCCACGCCGCCGCAAGCGTGCCGAAGCATGGTGGGCGCGCTTCGAAGGCGCATCGTCACGAGCGTCACGAGTTCGTTTGAAGTGCGTCCGAAGCGTTCGTCGGCACGGCCAGACAGCGTCGGCGCGGGAATGACGTGGACGTGATGCCGTACGTGACGCGACACGAGGCTGCGGCGGGGCGTGCACAACTTAGGCCTCACGGTGGAAAAGGCAAGCACATCAATGGCTTGCAGGGTTTGCCAGATAGTTATGCACAGATTTGCGAACATTTTCTGTGGACAAGTCCATGCCCGGTGATTTCTCACGGCGCAGCCGCGAAGGCAGAGAAACCACGGAAAGCCCAACACCGTAGGCACGACGACGATACCGCTGCCAAACGAGTGCTTTCAACCAATATGGCAGGTGTATGCTGAACCCGGACCACGCCGAACTTTGGCCGTGACTCATTCAGGATCAAACCGTGCCAAATGCTGAGCGCCTGCTACGGCAGCGGTTTCGCGAGCGTGAACGTGAACGTGATGGCCAGGACGAACCCAGTCGCATCCATCGGCCTGTCAAATGACCGAAGCAAAGCGGATTGAACCGCAGCGTTTCACGGTGCGTCACATCAGCGCCTACCGCTACTCGGAACCCGTGCGTTTCGGCGAACACCGGATGATGTTCCGACCGCGCGCCAGCCGCGACTTGCGCGTCGTCACGAACCAGTTGGTGATCACGCCGACGCCGTCGCGGCTGCACTGGCTGCACGACGTGTTCGACAACTCGGTGGCGGTGGCGAGTTTCGAAGGCAGGGCGAGCGAGTTGCGTTTCGACAGCGAGGCAACGCTCGAACACGTCGAAACGCCGTTGCCCGATTATGCGCTCGGACCTTACGTGGTGAATTGAGAGTATCAATCGGTATCAATCGAACGTGTTAGCTGGGAGCGTTAACTGAGGTGGTTAACCAGGCGCGTCAACTGAACGTTTCAACTGGAAGGAGCGCCGCGATGAAATTGCGTGTTGGCTACGAGCTGGTCTATGAGTGCGTGCAACCTACGCCGATGATGTTGATGTTGAACACGCACTATTCGCATGCGCAGGATGTGCTGAGTCCGGATTTGCTGACGATCGAACCGTCGGTGCCGATCACCCAGTACCGCGACGGTTTCGGCAATCTGTGCAGCCGGATCGTCGCGCCGCAGGGGACGATTGCGCTATCGACGAGCGCTGTTCTCGAGGTGTCGTCCGAGCCGGAAATACGGCCGCCGTTCACGGAGCAGCATCCGGTGGAGGCATTGCCTGACGATACGCTGGTGTTTTTGCTGGGCAGCCGCTACTGCGAGACTGATTTGCTATCCGAGTTCGCCTGGCAGACCTTCGGCAAGATGCCGCTGGGGCGTGTGCGGGTGGATGCGATTTGCAATTATGTGCATCGGCATATCGTGTTTGGCTACGATTTTGCGCGGCCGACCAAGACCGCGTGGCAGGCATGGCACGAGAGAAAGGGCGTGTGCCGGGATTTCGCGCATCTGGCGGTGGCCTTGTGCCGGGCGATGAATATACCGGCGCGGTATTGCACGGGGTATATCAGCGATGTGGGGACGCCGCCGCCGTATGCGGCGATGGATTTTGCTGCGTGGTTCGAGGCTTATGTTGGCGGGTGTTGGCAGACTTTCGACCCACGGAATAATGTGCCCCGGACGGGGCGGGTTTTGATGGCGCGCGGGCGTGATGCGGCTGATGTGGCTATTAGTAATGCTTTTGGGGCTACGCAGTTGGTGAAGTTTGGTGTTGTATGTGAACCTGTTTAGGTTTTTGCGCGTAGCGCCTGGAAGACCAGGCCAAGGCCCACGCCGCAGGCACAACAAACCGTAGCGCCTCATGTGGCTAACGTCGTTACGATTCCCCGAGTGCCAGCGCGCGCTTGCGCTGCCATAGTGCCGCGCCGATCGACACCGCTGCGCCGATGCCGCCCATCGCCAGCGACAGCACGACGATCAGCCAGCCGGTTTGCGCCCGTCCTGAGAACACGCCGACTAGCAAACCGGCGAGCCTGAGCGGCGAGATACGGTCGCACAGCGCACCGAAGAACGGAAACACCAGATAGCGCGGCAGCGTTTCGATAAAGAACGCGACACCGGACCACGAGACCTTGTGCGTCGTCTGGAACACGACGAGTGGCACGAGGAACAGCAGAATCTGATCGGCGAGACGCGCGACAAACAGCGAGCAGAAGAAAGCCTGATGGTTGACGCGCACCGTTCATGTCCCACCGATCATTGTCCGAGACCGATCCTATCAAGGATCATGGTCTTGCGGCCCGGCGCGAGCCTCTTATCCTCCGCGATAAGCCTGTTCGAGCAAGGCGATGTCGAGCTTGACCATTTTCATCATCGCCTCCATCACGCGCTTCGCTTTGGCGGCATCCGGATCCCGCAGCATCTGGCCCAACACATCGGGCACGATTTGCCAGCAGACACCGAACTTGTCCTGAATCCAGCCGCATTGCCGCGGCGTGCCGCCGTCGGAGAGTTTCGACCAATAGCCGTCGATCTCTTTCTGCGAGCCGCAGTGCACGAATAGCGAAATGGCCGGCGTGAAGGTGAAGCCCGGGCCGCCGTTCAAAGCCATGAACTCCTGGCCTTCGAGCTCGAACGTGACGGCCAGCACGCTGCCTTTCGGTCCGGGGCCGGCGTCCGAGTGATGCATCGTGGTGGCGATGCGCGAATTGCCAAACACCGAGGTGTAGAAGCGGGCGGCTTCTTCCGCTTTACCATCGAACCACAGGCATGGCGCAATCTTTTGCATACGATCTCCTCCTCGTGAAGGATGGAAGGCACGCCGCTCACTTCATGGCTAGGATGCCTTGTTCATGTCGAGCATGCCTTGCTGAATCTGTTCCGGCGTCAGATCGCGTGTATGTGTCGCGAGCGACCAGTTGTGGCCGAACGGATCCTGGATCTGGCCGTAGCGGTCGCCCCAGAACATGTCGCTGACGGGCATCGTCACGGTCGCGCCGGCTTCGACGGCCTGCTTGAAACTCGCATCGACATCTTCGACGTAAAGATGAATCGTCACCGGCGAGCCTTTCAGCGTTTTCGGACCGAAGCTGCGATGCTCGGGCCATTCGTCGGTCAGCATCAGCACGGAGTCGCCGATCTTCAGCGAGGCGTGCATGACCTTGCCGCCCGGGCCGGGCAGGCGGACCTGTTCGACAGCGTTGAAAGCCTTGGTGTAGAACGCGATGGCGTCCGCGGCGTTGGCGCAAATCAGATACGGCGTAAGCGAGTGCATCCCCTCAGGGATCGGTTTGACAGTGGGGCTGGACATGACGGCGACTCCTTGAAGTAACAGGTTCGTGAGTTGAAAGCCCCGCTGCGCGAGCCGGGTCTTCAACGTTACGACGGTTGGTACGCGATTGAATCGACACTCCGGAAAAAATATTTTTGAGCGCGGGCGTAAGCGTTCGCTTCAATGCGTCGATCCGCGCCCGACCCGCGCTCGACGCGATTAGCCGGCCGGGTTGTCGTCGTCCGGCGGAGGCGTCGCTGTGCCACTGCCGGGCGCGCCGAGGATGCTGATCTGGAACGTCGGGGTCGCCGCCAGCGATTGCAGCGCGGCGTCTTCCGGGATGTGTTCGAACAGCGGCAGAATCACCGAGCCGCCGATCACCGCGCGCCGGCTATTGTCGGCTGGGCGTAAGCCCCACACGTCCTGATAGACGACCGGAACCGCGACGCCGTTGCGGGTGGTGTTGCCGATGTACAGCATCACATGGCCGCCGATGTAGATCAGCGTGCGCAACGGTTCGCCATGCTGTACGAGATAGTCGAGCCGTTGCGCCGGCGTCGACGCGGACAGATCGATCATGCGCCCGGCGCTCATCTGCGTGGACGAATGGCGCGGCAGCCACACGCCGAACGTCGCGAAGATGGCTTGGAGTTCCGACGAACAGTCGTTGTAGAGCCCGCTATTGCCCCAGCCGTACGGCCGCCCGATCAGCGTTTTCATCAGCATCGCCAGATGACGCGGCGTGGCGGCGAGCGGCATCGGGGCGATCTGCGCTTCGCTCAACTGGGCGGTGCGGATAATCGCGTGGCCTTCCACGTCGCGAGCAGGGACGAAGAGCTTGCGGGCGGCGGGCTGGCTGGCACTTTCCGTGGCGGTTGAGTTCGCGTTTGCGTTTTTACCGGCGGGCTGCGTCGCGTTTTCACGCGCGAGCGGCAGCAGCGTGCCGGCCGGCGCGTCGAAGCGGAATACGCCGTGGCTGTCGCGCACCGGCGCCGAGGCGACCGTTACCGCGCCCAGCGATTTGCGGGTGGCTGCGCGCCACGTGTCGACAAAGGTGTCGTCGGTCATGCCGACGTCGTCGCTGCGCACCCAACCCTGTACATCGGGCGTCTGCACATATGCCCATGCGCCATCGACGCTGCTGCCCAGCACATACAGCGGCGTGCCCGGGCGCGCCGCCGAGATTTGCAGGTTGTCGAACGGATAGCCTTCGCCGGCCAGACGGTGGTCGTAGAACGACGGGTCCATGGTCGGCAGTTCGCGCACCATCAGATTGCCGGTGGCGATCGCGCGGCGCTCAGGCTGATAGACGGGCGCCTGCTCGAACTGGCCGACGTCCATGTTGTACGCAATCGCGTCGATCCACGCCTTGTCGTGAGGACGGAAATTCTCGCCGTAGCCGATGTCCGTGCCGGTCTTGCCTGTGTTATCGAATCTGACGATCCGGCGCTGCTGCAACGCGGCAATGTCGGCGCCTTGCTGGCGATAGACACGCATGCTCACGTAAGCGGAGTTCCATGGCGACGGCGCAGTCGTGCCGGTGCCGAAGTAGCGTGCGTAAAGCGCCTTGAAATGCGCCTGCTGATCCGAGGGACTCAGGAACGGCTGGTCGTAACCGGGACTGTCCGGTTCGAGCCAGTGATCGACGTTCTGGTCGTAATTGGCGATCGGGAACAGCGCGATGGGGGCGGCTGGCGCGTGCGCGTCGTGGGTCGGCGCGGGATTGCTGCAGGCCGCGAGGGCTGTGCACAGCGCGGCGGCGTAGAGGGCGCGCCGCAGGTTGGCATGGGCGGTACGCCGTGCGGCGCGGCAGGCGGCCGGCAACACGGTGGCGAAACGGGACAGGACGACGGCAGGCATGGGTTCGACGGGCATGGTCAAATAAGGGGCCAAGGGCTCGATGATACGGTGTCGTGCGCGGCGTGCGTTCCGATACACTTGCTTTCACATTCAACCGCTGGCCTTGAACCGCTTTTCAGGGCCGCACAATCAGGAGATCACTCATGCGAGCCAGCGCGCGCAATCATTTCGCCGGCGAAGTGGCCGAAGTCAAACACGGTGCGGTGAACGACGAAGTCACGCTGCGCACCCAGGATGGTCTCGAGATCGTCGCGATCATCACGCACGGCAGCGCGACTTCGCTCGGGCTCGCGGCGGGCAAGCCGGCGTTCGCGCTGGTGAAGGCATCGTCGGTGATCGTGATGGTCGACGTGACGAAGAGCCAGGTGTCGGCACGCAATTGCATCGCCGGGACGGTGTCGGCGGTGACGAAGGGCGCGGTGAATTCGGATGTGACCATTGTGGCGGGCGGCGCACAGATTACCGCGATCATCACCAACGAAAGCGTCGACCGCCTCGGTCTCGCGAGCGGCAAGCCCGCGACGGCGATCTTCAAGGCATCGAGCGTGATCGTCGGCGTCGATCAGTGATTGCCGTATCGTGCGTGGTTCGTCCGCGTAACGCCCGAAGCAGATAGCGCGGAAAGAGGGCGGCTTGCGCAGCCGCGCTCGCCGTGAACGAAATAGCGGCTTGCTTTACACTGCATGCCTTGCTTGTTCCTCTTTCCGCTTTCACCACGGACACCGTCATGTTCGAAGTCTCCTCCGCTTCGCATCTTCCCAAAGCCGCGCAATACGAAGAACTGGTCGCCCAGGCACGCGCGCTTCTCGCCGACGAAACCGACTGGATCGCCAATGCAGCGAATTTTTCGGCGCTCGTGTTTCATTCGTTGAGCGATCTGAACTGGGCCGGCTTTTACTTTCACGACGGTCGCGAACTCGTGGTCGGGCCGTTTCAGGGCAAGCCCGCATGCGTGCGCATCGCGCTCGGCAAGGGCGTGTGCGGTACGGCCGCGCAGACTCGCCGAACGCAAGTTGTGCGCGACGTGCATGAGTTTCCCGGCCATATCGCCTGCGATTCCGCTTCGCAATCGGAAATCGTCGTGCCGCTCGTCGCCCCGGACGGCACGCTGATCGGCGTGTGGGATGTCGATAGTCCGATCGTTGCACGCTTCGACGAAGAGGATGCGAACGGAATGGAAGCGCTGTGCGCGGTGTTTGTCGAAGCCGCGTTGCCGCGTGCACCGTCGGCGTCTTAAGAAGGACTGACGATCCAACGGCGCGTCCGCGCCCAGAACGCTTCAATTCGCTTCCAATACTCAGAAAAACCAAAGGCCGGCGCGATGCAAGATTCCACCTATGCCGAAGCGCGCACGCCCGATGCCGCGCTCGCGGCGGCGCCATACGGCATGTTCATCTGCACCGCGGACGGCACGTTCGACTGCGTCAACGCTGCTTTCGAAAGGCTGACCGGTTTTGCCGCCGAAGAACTGGTTGGCCGGCGCAGCTTCGAGTCGCTGCACGATCCGGCCGAACTCGCCAGACGCCGCGCCGAATGGCCGGCGCTATCCGCCGTGACCTCCCGCTACGAAGGCGAATGGACCTACATTCGGCGCAATAACACGCCCGTCCGCGTGGTTCTTGCGCTGGCTCCACTCGTTGCCGAATCGAGGCTTTCCGGTGACGTGGCGCCGCGCTATGTCGGCATCGTCGTCGACATGACACGTTACGCACAGTCCGAAGCGCGGCTGTGGTATGTCGCGCATCACGATGGCGTGACACGCCTGCCCAATCAGACGCTATTCATCGAACGCCTCGATCTGACGATCGCGCGCTGCCAGCGTACCGGCAGCGGTTTTACCTTGCTGATCGCCGAACTCGATCACCTGCGCAAACTGCGCGACGCGCTCGGTTTGCATGCGGCTGAACTGGTGCTGCAGATCGTGGGCGAACGCTTGCGCGGTCTGTTTCCAAACGACGGTACGATCGCCTCGATCGGCGGTACGCAATTCGCGCTGCTGATCACCGAAAGCGGCGCGGCAGCCGATGCGTTCGCCGCTGAAGCACTGGAGCGCATCGCCGAATCGATCGACTATGCGGGCACCACGTTGAACATCACCGCCAGCATCGGCGTCGTTGCTTATCCGGCCGATGGCAGCGATGCGCCGACGCTGATGCGTCGCGCGGGTGTGGCGTTGTCGGCGGCTTCGGCGGTGAGCGGCAATGCGGTGCGGCGCTTTTCCGCCGCGCTCGAAGGCCAGGCCGCGCGCCGCTTCGAACTCGAGACGATGCTGCGCGAAGCGCTCGAGCGTCAGCAGCTGCATCTCGTGTATCAACCGCAGGTGATGCTCGCAACCGGCCGCATCGTGCAAGTGGAGGCCTTGCTGCGCTGGAATCATCCGCGGCGTGGTTTGATCAGTCCGGTCGAATTCGTGCCGGTCGCGGAAGAGGCGGGACTGATCGAGCGAATCGGCGAATGGGTGATCCGCACCGCATGCCGGGATGCGGGCAAATTGCTCCGGCTGACCGGCAGTTTGCCGCGGGTGGCGGTGAACGTGTCGCCGCAGCAGTTCCAGCGACACGACCTGTTCTCGACGATCCGCGAGGCGCTCGAAGAAGCCGCGCTCGACCCTTCGTACCTCGAAGTGGAAATCACCGAAGGCGTGTTGCTTGGCGACACCGACCAGGCATTGCAGACGTTGCATGCGTTGCGCGAATTGGGCGTTGAAGTCGCGGTGGACGACTTCGGCACCGGTTATTCGAGCCTCGCGTACCTGACGCGTTTTCCGCTGAATCGCCTGAAAATCGATCGCTCTTTTGTGATGCGCATGACCACCGATCCGCAATGTGCGGCGCTGGTCGGCGCGATCATCGCGATGGCGCATGCGTTGAAACTGCGCGTGACCGCTGAAGGCGTCGAGACTGCCGAGCAGGCCGCGCAGCTGGAAGCGCTCGGCTGCGACGAAGCACAAGGATTCTGGTTCTCGCGCCCGGTTACAGCTGCGGCGCTGCGTAATCTGCTGAAGCCGTTAGGCGCGGGTTGACGCCGGCACGCGTCGCTCAGTGTTTGCGCGGATGAGCGAGGAAGAAACGCAGCATTTCGGCCGCCGCATCAGGGCCGGTTGGGTCCGTGTATGAACCGCGCTGACTGCCGCCCGCCCATGCATGGCCGGCGCCGTGAATCGACCAGTACTCCGCTTCGACGCCGTTCGCCGCGCTGAGCCGTTGCACCGTGCAGCCGCGCTGGCCGTTTGCCGCGCGCGCAGGCACGCTGACGGTCGTGGTGCCGGCGTCGAAGCCTGCTATGAGCTCGGTGGCATTCGAAGGATGCACGGTCGAGTCCGCATCACCATGGAACACGATGAGCGGGCGCTGCGGCTCGCTGCGCGCGCGGCTGCGACGTGCCTTGCCGCTCTTCATGGCGGCGAGCGCCGAAGGCAGGCCCTTGGCGCTTCCGTATGCGAGGCCCGAATGCACGCAGGCTGCCGCGTACAGGTCGGGCGACGTCGTCAGCATGATGTCCGCCATCGCGCCGCCCGCCGATAAACCCGCCACGTACACCCGCGCAGGATCGACGCGATAGCGCGCCATCACTTCACGCGTGATGCCGGCGATCAACGAAGGCTCGCCCTGATCGCGCTGCTGGTCGACGGGTTTGAACCAGTTCCAGCATTTCGAATGATTGGCAGCCTGCGATTGATTCGGATAAACGACGATGAAGCCATGACGCTCGGCCATTTCGTTCATGCGCGTGCCGGCCGCGAAATCGTCGGCGTTTTGCGTGCAGCCGTGTAGCATCACGATCAGCGGCAACTGTTCGCTTTTGTAGACGGCCGGCACGTAGAGCTTGTATTGGCGCTGGCCTGCGCCGTTGCTGAAGTTGTGCGTGCTGAAGATGCCGGGTGTGTCTGCGTCGACCGTGTGCCCGGCTGGAGGGTGAGGCGCGGGTTCGGCTTGCGTTTGAGCTCGCGCCCAGGCTTGTGCTCGATCCTTCGCACTTTGGGGTGCGTGCGGCGTCAGCGTTTCAGCAGCTCTGGCCGCGCCGCCGGCGAGCGCGCGCTGAACCGCGGCGGCCGCTTCCTTCGGGCCCGCCGTACGCAACAGTTCGAAGGCTTCTTTCATCGAGTTCAGAAAATCTTCGTTCAGCTTCATGCTCGTAGTCCGTTGCGTTGTCTTGCGTTGTGCGCGGTTGATCCTGGCAATGAGGCTGACAATGAATCAGGCGATGAGTCGGACGATCAGCCACATCAGACGCGTCTAGCTGATGCGGCCGGAGAGTGCAGCCTTGACTGCGGGCGACGCGTGAAAAGCGCCGAGCACCACCACCGATGCAATCGTGGCCGCCGCGAGTTCCGCCGGCACGTCGGCTGCGATGCTGGCGAGGCCGAGCACATGAATGTCCAGCCGTTCGTTAGCGGCCTGTGCCGCTTCGAGGTCCTGCCGCGAGAAGTGCTGCAAGCCGAGCACCATCGCGCGCCGGGTCACCGTTTCCGTGACGACCTGCGCGTGCGCGGCGAGCTGGTTGCGGATCGCCGTACGAATCAGGTCGGTGCGGTTCGAGTAAAAACCTTCTTCGACCAGTAAATCGATCTGGCCCAAGTCGACCGGGCCGAGGTTGATGGTGATTTTTTCGGTCTCGCCGCCTTTCGGACGCGAGGTGTCGATCAGTTTGAGTTTGGTCATTTATACTCCGCACAACATCCTAGTACCATCTATTGGGATGGTTATAGGCGCGCCTTGCTGCTACGTCAACGAAGAAATTAGGGGGCGGAGCGGCGTGTCTTCGCGTGGAGATGCGGGTGAACCGGTATGGCGGCGAGGGAGGGGGGTGAGCAGTTATGAACATGGCGATTGCCAGATCAACGCGCTGCCGACGCGACATGGGAAGGCGGGTCAGCCTCGTCTGGGACCGACCCGTTGCAGCGGGAAATTACGCCTGAGGATCAGTGCTGTCTGCTGCCGGAGTATTGTCGGCGTTGTTTTCCTTCTCGCCTTCCTTCTTTTCGACCAACGATTCCAGTGCACCGGCACCTTCAAAGCCGGCAACAGCTGCGATGCCTTTCGTCAGCAGACCCGCTTCCGGATCGACTTTTTCCGCTGCTTCAACGGCTGCTATCGCGCCCACGATCTTACCTACTTCCTCCAGGATTCCCATGCCGCCCTCCGTTGAGTTCAAAGTGAGGCTTCATCTTCGCACGAACTTCTACGACCTTGTCGCGATTTGCGAACCGTTGCCAACGCGTCGGTCACCACCTCGCCCGCGTCGGCCTAAGAAAACTGCGCCTTGAGCCGGCGACGTTGAGGCGCGAGGCCGGTCATGGACGCCCTTGATGGGCTATACGACGACGAGTCTAGAGCCTGGAGGCGAATTTTGCGCATTGATCTGGCCGCCGCGCGGTATAGTGAGTGAAAAGAATCGTGTCGGGGGTTCCCCTAGGGAATCGAGATGAGCACGCTCTTTTACTACGTGAGCGCCGCGATGGTCGGCGGCGGTTTTGGAACAAGCGGAATATTCGGGCAAGTGTTTCTTTGGAGCGGGCTCATTCTGATTGCTGCGTCATTCGCGTTCAAGGACGGTGACGGACAGGGGTGAACCGGATTCGTCAAATGGCTCGACTCCGACATTGCAGCAACGTTTGCCTTAACGTTGCACTCGCCGTTTATGCGAGTGACCGGCATTGATCTCCAGTCTCGACGCGGCTATGCCAGGTCAATCGTGCGGTGGATTGATGTCGAGCAGCGGGGCGAGAGCACTCACACCGAGCACATGCATCTGATTGATCTGCTGGAAGCGTTACGCAGGCGCTTCCTGCAATTGCAATCGCAGCATGCGTCCCAAGCTACGCACAGTCAACGACTCTTTCCACACGAATGTCAGCGAACTCTTCCGATTCTGGACCGTCCTTGCCGAACCCGCTTCACGTGCTTATCGGGTTTTCGCAGCACAGCGCATCGGACGACCTCCTTCGCTGCATCGAACCGGACCTGGGCGCAATGCTCGGTCGGCCTGTGAAGATCGACCTGATGCCCGGCGAACTCGGCGTCAAGGCCGCGAAAGCGGTGATCTCGAGTCCGCCGGACGGCAGCACGATCCTGGTCGCGACGTTCGGAACGCACGCAATCAATCCGAACATCAGGGCAGACCTTGGATATGACCCACTGAACGACTTCTCGCCGATCTGCCTCGCGACCCGGTCGCCGCTAGTGTTGGGGACGAGGTTGTCGTTGCAGGCGGAAGACGTCAAGGGGCTCGTTTACTTGGCGTCGAAACAGGAGCTGACTTTCGGTAGCTCCGGGATAGGCAGTGCGCCGTACCTGGCCGGGCTGCTCTTCCAAAGAATGACGGGAGCGAAACTGACGCACCGGCCGTACGCCGACACCGGCAAGCTCTATGACGATTTGCTGACCGAGCGACTCGATCTCAGTTTTAACAACGCTTCAAGCATGCTGCCTTTGGTTCGAGACAAGCGCCTGCGTGCACTAGCTGTCACGACATCAGCAAGATGCGCCGCCGCGCCCTATCTGCCGACGATGATCGAAGCTGGGCTGGACGGTTACTCGCTGAGCAACTGGCTGGGATTCGTCGCCCCTCCAAATGCTCCGGCATCTGTGATCACGGAACTGAACCGTGCCCTTGTCGTGGCCCTGCGCAGTCCCAACAATCGGTCCTTCTTCACGAGCAACGGAATAGACATAGTCGGGAGCACCCCTGAGGCGTTCCGTGCTTATATTGCGGGAGAACTGAAGCGCTGGGCGTGGTTACGCGATTCCGTCAAAATGTAGGCCCGGCACGACGATGGCAAACGTGCAGAGATCCCGTGAAAGCGCTGGGGCTCCGTCAAGTTGACAGATGTAGACCTCCCGACGTCTATTCGCTGGCGGCGTGTGGGCGCAGTGCTGCTTGGCGGCTCCGTGTTTGGCCTTGCACTATTCTCTGTGGTACCTGCGCCGTAGTCGTTCCCTGATTTCGCCGAACGTCGCTGAGCTCCGTTATATGCTGGCTTTCGGTGACAGTTCGTCGACATCCACGGTCCGGTTGGACGACCGGATCACCCGCATGGCTACCCACGCGATCAGGTACGCCGACCCACAGATCACGAAGATAAGGTTATAGCCCGCGTCGATGTGGCCGAGCGCCTTGAAATGATCGAGCACGGTTCCTACCAGCAGCGGGAAGAGCGTTGCGCCGAGCGCGCCCGCCAGTCCACCGATACCCACCACCGAACCAACAGCCGCCTTGGGGAACATATCCGATGCCGTCGTGAACAGGTTGGCTGACCATCCCTGGTGCGCGGCCGCGGCGAGGCTAAGAAGCGCAACCATCGCCCACATGTCGTTGATCCACGGAGAGAACGCAATCGGCGTGACGAGGAACGCAAGTGCCAGCATCGTCGTCTGCCGTGCCTTGTTGACCGACCAGCCGCGACGGATGAGCGACGACGAAACCCAGCCACCGCCGATGCTACCAATCGACGTGGCGATGTAGACGATAACCAGCGGAAGGCCAAGATTCTTGAGATCGAGGTGGAAGCGGGAATTGAAGTACGACGGCAACCAGAACAGCATGAACCACCAGATCGGATCAGTCAGCAGCTTGCCCACAAAAAAGGCCCATGTCGGACGGAGCTTGAGCAACGAGACCCAACGTACTTTCGCCGGTGAGGCAGCGCAAGCCGAAGCGGCGTCTTCGCTGATATATTCCAGCTCCGCTTTCGTGACCTTCCTGTGCTTCAGAGGGGCCTGATACATGACGTACCAGAAGCCGAGCCACACGAAACCCGTAAGACCCGTGACGAAAAAAGCTGCCTCCCATCCGTACGTTGCGGCCAGCCACGGGACGACTGCGGGCGCCGCAACGGCGCCGATGCTGGTCCCCGATGTCAGGATGCCCACGGCCAGCGCCTGCTCCTTGCGGGGGAACCATTCGGAGACGCTTTTGACGGCGCACGGGAAGCTTCCCGATTCCGAAATGCCGAGGAGTGCGCGCATGACACCAAAGCCGAGCGTGCTACGCACGAGGGCATGGCCGCAAGCCGCAATGCTCCACAGCAGGACACATACGCCATATCCGATCTTCACGCCAACTTTGTCGACGAGCTTGCCGGAGAGCAGCATGCCGATCGCATAGCAGGCCGTGAACACCACGACGATGTAGCTGTATTGCGTTTCGGTCCAGTTGAACTGCACCGCAAGCGCGGGCTTCAACAACCCGAGTACCTGACGGTCCAGATAGTTGATCGTCGTTGCGAAAAATAGCAGGGCGCAGATGCGCCAACGATATTTCGAAAGTTCCATGTTTTACTCCTGTCTCCTGATATGCGAATGCGCCTGATTGCGCATGCAACGAGCCGCTGTGCACGTTCTCTAACGCCCTGCGCCGACAGCTACCGGCCTTAACCCACTACACCCATAAACTTCGCTATCTGTTCGACGGAACTGAGAAGAAGATGCCGTCCAGGATGTGTCCTTAAACCCAGCGCGCAAGCCTTCTGAAGGAGGAGAGTTTTCTCCGGCTTCATCGACCCATTCAGGCAACGTGGCAAGCTTGGAAGACTCGCAATCAGCCGAAATTTGCATGACGCTTCTCGCGGAATGCAGCTACACCTTCCGCGGCGTCCGGTGACGCCTTGCACACCGACGCCGCGAGTTCGTGCGCGTATTCGTGTTGACCCGACTCCATCATCCGGACGAGTCGCTTGCCGACGGACAGGGACGTCCTCGACCGCTTCTGAAGCGTGGCGCAGACAGCGTCTACCCGTGCCGCGAGTTCGTCGGCCGCAAGCGCTTCGTTGACGATGCCCCACTGTGCTGCTGTGGTCGCTGCGACTGGCTCACCCAAAAGAATCAGTTCACGGGTGCGCGTGGCCCCTACGAGTTCCGAGAGGCGGGCACAGCCCATCCAGCCCGGAATCGCACCGACCGCCGCTTCCGGGAACCCGATTCGCGCGTCGACGCTTGCGTAGCGGAAATCGCAGGCCAGCGCGAGTTCGAATCCGCCACCGAGCGCGCTGCCGGAAAGCACGGCGATCGTGGGTTTGTCGAGTTCAGCGATTCTGCGAAACACGCGATTTCCATCCCGAATGAATCGGGTGCCCATTTTTTGCGGGTCGACATCGCCCCATTCGTTGATGTCGGCACCACTGCAGAAAAAACGCTGGCTCGTCGAAGTGAACTTCAGCACGCGCACTTCGTCATCGCGTTCGACACTCGTGACGGATCGCTCGATGTCGTCGAGCATGCCGGTCGTCAGCGCGTTGTGCCGGGCCGTACGATTGAGCGTGATCGTCGCAACAGCGCCTTCGATGATGAAAAGGACGTCGGAATTTTGCTGCATGAGAAACACCTCACGATTCAGATAAGCGCGTGTATCGTTCGAAGATCAGTGGACGGCCGAAGCTTCAAGAAGGTGCTCATCGACCAACGGGGCAAACTCCATCCGCGCCAGCACGTCCTTTTGTACGTCGATGCCTTTCGCAACTTCGATCAGGCGAACGCCAAGCGGGTCGAGCCTGAACACAGCCCGCTCAGTCACATAGAAAACCTCTTTGCCGTCGAGGCGAGCCTGAAGACCGCTGAACGTCACATGACGAACGTTCTTCACCGCCTTGGGAACCGAGCCGGGCGAGACGATCTCGAGCGAGTCGTCGCCCGATCTCTCGACGCGAAGGCCTTTTGCTTCGAAAGCGCCGCAGAAGACGACCTTTTTGGCGCCCTGGGCAATGTCCATGAACCCGCCCGGGCCAACCACGGTGCTGCCCAGTTTCGAAACGTTCACATTTCCTTGTTCATCGAACTCGCCCATGCCGAGGAACGTGATATCGATACCGCCGCCGCTGTAGAAGTCGAACTGATCGACGCTGGGCACGATGGCATCTGCGTTGCGCGCAGTGCCGAACATCGCGCCGTCGAGCATGGACCCGCGGTGGATGCCCTGTTCGACCGAACCCCAGTATTCCGAAGCGCGGCCTTGTGCAGCCAGGACCGCGGGAATGGCTCCCGGAAATCCGAATCCGAAATTCACCGACTGATTCGTGCCGAGTTCCTGTGCTGCGCGCTCGGCGACGATCAGGCGCATGCCTTCGGGCATTTCGGCGTCGGTTGTGTCGCCAAATGATTCACCGCTGAGCGAGGCGTCGTAGTCGCTGATCGCGCACTGTCGTTGGGCCGGCGTCTCAACCGTGATATCCACCATGACACCCGGCACCCGGACAAGGCGTGCCGGCACGTGGCCTTTGGACTTGTCCTTCACCTGCGCAATAACTTTGCCGCCGCTGTTGTGCGCTGCAAGCGCAACGGCGTAGATGTCGAGGTCGGCCGGTTCGCGGCGCGTGGACAGATTGCCGCGATCGTCCGCGGACGATGCCATGACGATGGAGAAGTCGATTTTGATGGGCTTGAAGCGCAGATACTCGTCGCCGCCGATCTCGATCAATTCGACGAGATCTTCCGTGGTGGCCGCATTGAGCTTGCCGCCGCCAAGCCGGGGATCGACAAAGGTCCGGAGCCCGACGCGCGTGATGACGCCTGGGCGGCCCGCGCCGATCTCGCGGAACAGGGTAGCGATCACGCCTCCCGGGAAGCTGTACCCCTCGATCTGGCCTGACTCCGCCAGCGCCTGCATGGCGGACGACCACACCCAGTGGCCGCCGATGACGCGCTTGACCATGCCCACGTGCGCAAATCGGCCGAGGCCGCTCCCCTGGCCGTCGCCGACACCTAATGCATGGACAACCGTGAGATTGCAGGGATGGCCCGTCTGCAGAAACCGCGCTTCGACGGCGGCCAGCACTGCATCCGGTTCAAGCAGTCCACCGCCCGAGCCGGTAATCGCGATCGTCGCGCCATCAGGAATCGAAGCCGCCACCGCTTCTGCGTTCATCCACTTGTTCACATCGCCTCCTTATTCTCGACACTCCGGTTCGTTGTGGTATTTTAAGAAACGAACTGGTTCGTTACTTATGGTAGATGATGTCATAGGGATTCGGCGTCTTCAAGACCCTGCGGCGATAATCGGGTTTACGATAGTGGGCCCACTGTCTCGATAGGGACATAAGAGGCGAGCCGCGAATGCCGTCGCAGGCGGTTTGCCGTTACCGTTTAATTTTTTGAGTTTGAAGGGGCAAGATGCCAACGACGACAGTCGAAGGAGACAGCGATACACAGGCTGTCACGAAGCAGCCGCAGCGCGCGAAGCGGCTGCGCGACCCGATCCAGACGCAGGCGAAAATCATTGCGGCAGCGAAAGCGGAGTTCGCGAAGGTCGGGCTTGGCGGTGCTCGCATCGAGTCGATCGCGGAGAAGGCCGGCGTGAACAAGCGGATGATCTACGAGTACTTCAAGGGGAAGGAGGAGCTATTTCAGACCGTCCTTGAAGAAATGTGGACGGACATCCGGACCGAGGAGCAAAAGCTGGCGCTCGACCATCTGCCGCCAGTAGAGGCGATCCGCACGCTGATGACGTTCACGTGGGAGTATTACCTGAAGAATCCGGAGTTCATGTCGCTGGTCAACAGCGAGAACCTGCATCGCGCGCGGCATGTCAAGAAATCGAGGCGGTTCAGCGAGTTGCACCGGGGATTCATCGACATGCTCCAGCGGATCCTGGACCGGGGCGTAGCGTCGGGCGACTTCCGTCCCGGCATCGACGCGAGCCAGCTGCATTTGACGCTGGCCGCGATCGGTTACTACTATCTGACGAATCGATTCACTGGCGAAGTCATCTTCGGGTTCGATTTCGTCTCGAAAGAGGCGCTTAAAAAACGCCTCGAATTCAACATGGACACGGTGTTCAGCCTGCTTCGCCCGCGCTAGGCGCGCCGACGCTTTTTTCCCTCTCCATTTCCAGTTTCGCCTCCGACATACAGGGTTTTCCGCCGCGCTAGGGAAAACCCTTTTTTGACAGCGCATCGCGTCGAGTGTTAAATAACGAACTGAATCGTTACTAAAGATTTCGCGCCGGATGGCAGGGGATCGGCAGGACGTCAGTCACGAAATGCGATGCAGGAGATGAAACATGGAGCAACGCCACGTCGCGCTGGTTACGGGAGCCCGTCGCGGAATCGGTCGGGCCATTGCGCTCGAGTTAGCGGATGCCGGGTTCGACGTCGCAATCACCGACGTCGAGCCATCCGACGAGCTGGAAGCCACGCGCGCCGAGATCGAGCGCACCGGCGTCAAATGCGTGGCACTGACGTCGAACCTCGCGGACATCGCGCAACACGACGCGCTGCTTCAGGCGGTCGAGGATTCGCTGGGCAGCGTGACCTGTCTGGTCAACAACGCGGGTGTCTCCGTCATGTCGCTCAGCGACCTTCTCGACGTCACGCCCGAGAGCTACGACCGGTGCCTCAACGTCAACACTCGCGGCACATTCTTTCTGATGCAGGCGTTCGGTCGTCGTGCTGTGAAGACGCCGCAGGCCAGCGTCAATCGCTCGATCATCACGATTACTTCTTCCAATGCCGTTGCAGCGTCGCCCCAACGCAGCGAGTATTGCGTTTCGAAGGCCGGCCTTTCGATGGCGACCACGCTGTTCTCCTTGCGACTCGCCGAGCTCGGTATCGGTGTGTTCGAAGTGCAGCCGGGCCTGATCGAAACGGAAATGACCGCGCCGTCAAAAGCTCGCTACGACGCGCTCGTGGAAAACGGTCTGACTGCCATCAAACGATGGGGAATGCCGGAAGAAGTCGCCGTTGCGGTGCGCACGCTCGCAACGGGCGGCCTGCCGTTCAGCGTCGGCCAGGCGATCCGCGTCGATGGCGGTCTCCTTGTTTCTAAATACTGACTTCGAGTCGAGTCATGCAAATCAAACTTCCTGCGCCGGACGGCTCACTGGCCGACTACCGTCTGACCGGCAGCCCGCTGCAAGTCGTGAAGCCGGTGGCGCCATTCAACCGCATCGCCTACTCGGCGGCTCACGTAGTTGCCGACCCGCTTCGCAGCGGCGAACCCGGACAGACGTGCGCGATCGACTGGGAGCGGACTATCGGATATCGCCGCTACCTTCTCGAGCAAGGTCTGGGTATCGCGGAGGCGATGGACACGGCGCAACGCGGCATGGGTCTGTCATGGGACTCGGCGAAAGAACTGATCGTCCGAACCCTGAACGAAACGCGCGACATTCCCGGGGCGCTGATCGCGTCCGGTTGCGGAACGGACCATCCGCCTGCCGACGATGCGCGTTCGTGCGACGACGTGATCAAGGCCTATCTGACGCAGATCGAAAGCGTCCAGCGCGCCGGAGGTCAGATCATTCTGATGGCGAGCCGTGCTCTCGCGCGCGTGGCGAAAGACGCGCGTGACTACCTCCGTGTGTATCGGGAAGTGCTGTCTGCTTGCGACAAGCCGGTCATCCTTCACTGGCTCGGCGAAGCGTTCGATCCGGAACTGGCGGGCTATTGGGGCCACGCCGACTTCGAAAACGCGGCGAAGGTGTGTCTCGAAGTCATCGCCGCGAACGAGGCCAACGTCGACGGCATCAAGATTTCGCTGCTGGACGACACCAAAGAGATCAACTTCCGCCGTCGCCTGCCGGCATCCGTAAAGATGTTTACCGGCGACGATTTCAACTATCCCGCGCTCATCGCCGGCGACGAGATCGGATATTCACACGCTCTGCTCGGTATTTTCGATGCGATCGCGCCTGCGGCATCGCAGGCGCTGAGCGCGCTGGCCTCGGGTGACGTGGCGCGCTACGAGCAGTTGCTTGCACCGACCGTCCCGCTGTCCCGGCACATCTTCCGGGCGCCCACCCAGTACTACAAGACCGGAGTGGTGCTGCTCGCCTATCTGAACGGATTCCAGTCTCACTTCTTCATGCTCGGCGGCCATCATGGCGCGCGACCGCCCATCTACCTGGCGGATGTCTTCCGTCTCGCCGACCAGGCCAATTTACTGCGCGACCCTGAACTGGCTGTCACCCGCATGCAAGGGCTGATGGCGACGCTTGGCTGCGCGGCATAGAGCGAAAACGCGCTTTCGGCGTGACGGGATGTGGGTAACCGGTTGAGAAAGACATGGACTCTTTGCAGGGAAGGCTGGACCGTTGCGCGATCAATACGGCAACGCTGGGACATCGCGAGCCGTTGCATACGACGATCGATCGCATCGCAAGGGCGGGCTTTGGCGGCATCGCCCCGTGGCGACACGAAGTCGAGGCTGCGGATGTCGCACAGATCGCGAGGCAGATTCGCGCACTCGAACTCAAGGTGACGGGCTATTGCCGCTCGACCTGTTTCCCGGCACCGACGGCAGAGGAGCGGGCGGCAAACATCGGCTCGAATGTTCGAGCGCTCGCTGGTGCGGCCGAGCTGGGTGCGGAGTGCTTCGTCATGGTCGTCGGCGGATTGCCTGCCGGAAGTCACGACCTGTCGGCCGCCCGCGAGATGGTCTCAGATGGAATCGCGGCGTTGATGATCGAAGCGAAGAAAGTCGGCGTGCGACTCGCGGTCGAACCGCTCCATCCCATGTATGCGGCCGAGCGCTCGGTGATCAACACAGTCGGACAGGCGCTGGACCTGTGCCGGCAACTCGACCCGAAAAACGACGCCCTCGGCATTGCGGTCGATGTCTATCACTGCTGGTGGGACCCGCAACTTGCAGAGTCGGTTGCCGCAGCCGGGAAAGAGGCACGGATCGCCGCCTATCACGTGTCCGACTGGCTGACGCCGACCACGGACATGCTTCTGGATCGCGGAATGATGGGCGATGGGGTGATCGACCTGAAGGAGACGCGACGCCTGGTCGAAGCAGCGGGATATGTCGGCATGACCGAAGTGGAAATCTTCTCCAGGGACCTGTGGTGGAAAGCACCCCCGGACGAGATTCTCCGGTGCTGTGCCGATCGACTGCAAAGCGTCTGCTGAATTCTGGTGCTGCAGGGCTTGACTTAGGTCTGCGTCCGAATACCTCCGTCAAGTACTGCAGCCAGTTCGCCGGCCTGAATGCGGAGGCGATGTACAGCTTGGTGGCAGCACTGGCGCAAGCAGAATATAGGGTTGACGGCGTCTTACACTTGCAACGGCCTGTCGCTCGATGCCGACGTCAAGCAGAACAGCGATTCGTAACTATATGAATCTAAAAATTTTAACGTTCTATTGCTGGATCCTTGACGGCTTTCTGCGGCACTACATCAGCACAATGTCGTACTGCTCCTGGCTCAAATTCGACTCCACCTGCAACGACACCGGCTTGCCGATGAAATCGATCAGCATCGCCAGATGCTGTGACTCTTCTTCAAGAAACAGATCGATCACCTGCTGCGACGCCACCACGCGAAACTCTCTTGGATTGAACTGCCGCGACTCGCGCAGAATCTCGCGCAGCACGTCGTAGCACACCGTACGCGGCGTCTTGACCTGTCCTTTGCCCTGGCAAACCGGGCAGGGCTCGCACAACACATGGGCGAGCGATTCGCGCGTGCGTTTGCGCGTCATCTCCACCAGTCCAAGCTGCGAGAAACCGTTGACCGTCACGCGTGTGCGATCGCGCGACAACGCCTTCTTCAATTCGCCGAGCACCTGCTCCCGATGCTCGACGTTTTCCATATCGATGAAGTCGATGATGATCACGCCGCCCAGGTTGCGCAGCCGCAATTGCCGCGCGATCGTGTGCGCGGCTTCGAGGTTGGTCTTGAAGATCGTATCGTCGAAGTTGCGCGCGCCGACGTAACCGCCGGTGTTCACGTCGATGGTGGTCATCGCTTCGGTCTGGTCGATCACCAGATAGCCGCCGGACTTCAGTTCGACGCGGCGTGACAATGCGCGCTGAATCTCCGCCTCGATGTTGTACAGATCGAAGAGCGGCCGCTCGCCGGTGTAGTGATGCAGCTTCGACGACACCGCCGGCGTGAACTCCGCCGCGAAGTCGGCGAGCATCTGGTAAGTCTCGCGCGAGTCGACCTGAATGCGCGAGGTTTCATCGTTGACGAAATCGCGCAGCACGCGTTGCGCGAGATTCAGATCCTGGTACAGGAGGCTGGTAGGCGGCATGCGCTGGCCTTGCGACAGAATCGTCGCCCACGTCTTGCGCAGATACGCGACGTCGCCGGCCAGTTCTTCGCTGGTGGCATCTTCGGCGATGGTGCGCACGATGTAGCCGCCTTTCTCATCGGCGGGCAGCACGGCGGTCAAACGTGCGCGCACCGCTTCGCGTTCGGCTTCGCTCTCGATCTTCTGCGAAATGCCGATATGCGGTTCCTGCGGCAGATACACCAGCGTGCGCCCGGCGATGCTCACTTGCGTGGACAGCCGCGCGCCCTTGGTGCCGATCGGATCTTTGACGACCTGGACCATCAGCGTCTGGCCTTCGAACACGATCTTTTCGATCGGCTGATGCGGCGTCTGATGCTGCGGTTCGCCGGCAATGCGCGGATGCCAGATATCGGCTACGTGCAGAAATGCGGCGCGTTCCAGACCGATGTCGATGAAGGCGGATTGCATGCCCGGCAACACGCGCACGACCTTGCCGAGATAGACATTGCCGACGCGGCCGCGTGACAGTGTGCGTTCGACGTGAAGTTCCTGGACGGCGCCTTGCTGGACGAGCGCGACGCGCGTTTCCTGCGGCGTGACATTGATCAGGATTTCTTCATTCATGAGGTTATTTTAGAAGTCGATGCGCGCTGCACGCAGAAGGGCAGCGGTTTCAAAAAGCGGCAAACCCATGATACCTGAATAGGACCCGTCGATATGCTCGATAAACTCGGCGGCGCGTCCCTGCACGCCATATGCGCCCGCCTTGCCGAGCGGCTCGCCGCTCGCGGCATAGCGGCGCACCGCGTCGGCGTGCAGTGCAGCAAAGCGTACCTTCGACACCGATAGCGCGGCGGGTAGCAACATGCCCTCCGCGTCGACCACGGCAACGGCCGTCAGTACTTCATGATCGCGGCCGGCGAGGCGCGTGAGCATCGCGAATGCGTCGTCGGCGTCGATGGGTTTGCCGAGGATCGCGTCGTCGATCGTGACGGTTGTGTCTGCAACCAGGATCGGCCGCGCGGCATGCTCGCCGGCCACCAGGCGCGCGCGTGCAGCGTGTGCTTTGGCGATACAGACGCGCTGCACGTAGTTGCGCGCACGCTCGCCGGGCTGCTCGGCTTCGAGTGCTTCGGCATCTTCATCGGGGCGCGGCAGCAGCAGCTCGAAGCGCACGCCGAGTTGTTGCAACAACTCCTGGCGGCGCGGACTTTGAGAGGCAAGGTAGACGAACGGGTGCAGTGAGGCGGCAGGCGTTGGCATGAACAGGTCTCGATGAAGCGAATGGCATGAACGCGCGATGCGCTCGCCGTTCATGCGCCAATGAACGCGCCGACAAGCCGACAAGCGCAGCAGCAGGCAACGAGACTGGAAACGCGCGATCTGTCAGCAGCCTCGTTCGCTCACGCGCGGTGATAGGGGTGATTTTGCGTGATGGTCCACGCGCGGTAAAGCTGTTCGGCGAGCAGCACACGGACCATCGCGTGCGGCAGCGTCAGGCTCGAGACACGCAGCAGCATATCGGCACGTGCTTTCAGATCGGGATCGAGCCCGTCGGCGCCGCCGATCAGAAACGCCACGTCGCGGCCGTCCTGCTGCCAGCCGGGCAGGGCGCCGGCAAGCTGCATGGTGGTCCAATCTTTGCCGCGTTCATCGAGCGCGACGATGCGCGCGTTCTTCGGCAACGCGGCTTCGATCTTCTGCCGCTCGGCGGCCATCACGCTTTCCGCAGGCCGCCCCGACGAACGCTGCTCGGGCTTGATCTCGCGCAGCTCGATGCGCAGCTCGGGCGGCATGCGCTTCGCGTATTCGTCGAAGCCGGTAGCGATCCAGTCCGGCATCTTGTGGCCGACGGCGAGGATGTGCAGTTTCATCACGGATGTAATCACGGATGTAATCACGGATGCAATGGCGGATGTAATCTCGGACTACGCAACGTGCCAGCCAAAGCGCTTAACGGCGGCGTGCCGGCGCCTTGCGTGCGGGCTTTGCCGCCGGTGCTTCGTCTTCGTCCTCGTCCTCTTCGCCGAGCGGTTCGCTTGCGTGCGCGCCGCCGAACGGGTTCGGCGCCGACAGCTTGAGGCGCACCGGCTTGTCGCCCCAGATTTCTTCGAGGTTGTAGTACTGGCGCAGCGCCGGTTGCAGGATGTGCACGATGGCGTCGCCGCAATCGACCAGCACCCATTCGCCGATGTCCTCGCCCTCAGTACTGACGATGTCGCCGCCGGCTTCCTTGACGTTCTCCCGCACGCTGGAGGCGAGCGCTTTGGTCTGGCGGTTCGAGGTGCCGCTCGCGACGATCACGCGATCGAACAGGGCGGTCAGGTGGCTGGTGTTGAACACCTTGATGTCTTGCGCTTTCACGTCTTCGAGAGCGTCGACGATCACGCGTTGCAGTTTGCGAATATCCATGGGGTTACCGGTGGTACAGATGATGTTGAAGAATATAGTCCCGCACCGCGGTGGGGACATGGCTCGCGGCCTGTTCCTGCTGTTCGCCGCCCATGTGGGCGAGCCGTTGGGTCACCTGTTCGCGCAGATGCGCGCGAATGTCGGTGGCCGAGACGTCGAACGCAAGCGTCGTATCGATCAGCAAGTGGCCGCAAGGCGTGGCTTGCAGAACGTCGGCGCGGGCACGGCGCGCGTCGATTTCCCGGGCGACCACGGGCGGAATCGACGCGAGGTCGAAACCGGGACGCGTGGCTGCGCAGATGTGCGCGAAGTCGAACAGGCGCCGCCAGTCGCGCCATGTGTCGAGATGCACCAGTTGATCCGCGCCGATCAGCAGCGCAATCGACGCCGCCGGACCTTCGCGTTCACGCCAGCGTTGCAGCGTGTCGATCGTGTAAGTCGGGCCGTCGCGATCGATTTCGTCGGTCGCGACGCGCACCGTGACGCCCGGCAGCACCAATGCGCTTGCCGCGGCGCGCGTCATCGCCAGCCGGTGAACGGCCGCCGACACGTCCGATTTCTGCCACGGCTGGCCGGCCGGCAGCAGCACCAGTTCGGTCAGTTGCAGCACGTCGGCGAAACGCCGCGCGAGCGCGAGATGGCCGTCGTGGATCGGATCGAAAGTGCCGCCGAGCAATCCGATCCGGTGAGGCAGGGCGACAGGATGAGCGTTCGGCTTCAGGTGAAGATCCTTTGTCGTGACGATTCAGGTGCGGTGCGGGCACGAGTCCGTCACACCCACTCGCGCGGCACGAGAAAATCGCTGTAAAGGCGCGCTTCCGGCGTGCCCGGCTCGGGTTGCCAGTTGTAGCGCCAGTTCACCACAGGCGGCATCGATATCAGAATCGATTCGGTGCGTCCGCCGCTCTGCAGCCCGAACAGTGTGCCACGGTCGAAGACCAGATTGAACTCGACGTAGCGGCCGCGCCGGTACGCCTGGAAATCGCGCTCGGCCTGGCCGTACGGAATGTTGCGGCGCTTTTCGATGATCGGCATGTACGCTTTGAGGAATGCATCGCCGACGCTTTTCAGCATCGCGAACGATTGATCGAAGCCCGGCGCCGAAAAATCGTCGAAGAAAATCCCGCCGATGCCGCGCGGTTCGTTGCGGTGCTTGAGGAAGAAATACTCGTCGCACCAGCGCTTGAAACGCGGGTAGAGGTCCGCGCCATAAGGCTGCAGCGCGTCGCGGCAGACACGATGAAAATGCTGCGCGTCTTCTTCATAACCGTAGTACGGCGTCAGATCCATGCCGCCGCCGAACCAGAACACCGGCTCTTCGCCCGCTTTGGTCGCGATCAGCAGACGCACGTTCATATGCACGGTCGGGCAGTGCGGATTGTGCGGGTGCAGCACGAGCGACACACCCATCGCTTCGAAGCCGCGGCCCGCCAGTTGCGGACGCGCCGCGCTCGCCGAGCCGGGCAAGGCGTCGCCGGTGACGTCCGAGAAACCGATGCCGGCGCGCTCGAAGAACTTGCCGCCTTCGAGGATCCGCGTGCAGCCGCCGCCGCGCAGCTTTTCGCCGGGGGCGCGTTGCCATGTGTCGGTGGCGAACGGCGTGCCGTCGAACGCGCCGAGCGTGTCCGCGATATGCGTTTGCAAGCCTTGCAGCCAGCTACGCACGGCTTGTGCGTCATAGCTCGAATCGGTCATGAGTGCAGGTGCTGAGGGCGGCACGCTGGTCGCGCCGCGGGTTCTTCGTGAAGGGCGGCCGGCGTTCTTCGGGGCGTCCGGAGAAAGCGCGGCGGTGCGGTTGCTCGCGTGCCAGGCGCCCGCATCGCGCCGCGGGCGCCGGAACAGCCGCTGAAAACCCGCAGTGTAGCGCCGATGGCGCCAACTGCGGGCGAGCGGGGTTGTGGCTTAGTGCTTGCCTTCGGTCCTGGTGTCGTGCTTGCGATTCAACGCACGGTAGCCGATGTCGCGGCGATACTGCATGCCGTCGAACGAGATCTGGTTGATCGTCTCGTACGCGACCGACTGCGCGCTGCGCACCGAATCAGCCAGACCGACCACACACAGCACGCGGCCGCCCGAAGTGGTCAGCTTGCCGTCGGTGAGCGTGGTGCCGGCGTGGAACGTGACCGAATCCACGGTTTCGGCCGGGATGTCGCTGATCCGGTCGCCCTTGCGCGGCGTGTCCGGATAGTTGTACGCGGCCAGCACCACGCCGAGCGCGGTACGGCGGTCCCATTCCAGTTCGATCGTATCGAGCGTGCCGGCGATTGCCTGCTCGACTACTTTCGAGAAGTCGCCCTTTAAACGCGCCATGATCGGCTGCGTTTCCGGGTCGCCCATGCGGCAGTTGAATTCGAGCGTTTTCGGGTTGCCTTGCGCGTCGATCATCAGGCCCGCATACAGGAAGCCGGTGAAGCGGATGCCTTCCTTCTCCATGCCGCGCACGGTCGGCAGGATGATTTCGCGCATCACGCGCGCATGCAGTTGCGGCGTGACGATCGGCGCGGGCGAATAAGCGCCCATGCCGCCCGTGTTCGGACCCCGGTCGCTATCGAGCAGACGCTTGTGGTCCTGGCTCGAGGCGAGCGGCAGCACATGCTTGCCGTCCACCATTACGATGAAGCTCGCTTCTTCGCCGGCGAGGAATTCCTCGATCACGACGCGCGCGCCCGCATCGCCGAGCTTGTTGTCCGACAGCATCATGTCGACCGCGGCGTGCGCTTCTTGCAGCGTTTGCGCGACCACCACGCCCTTGCCTGCGGCCAGGCCGTCGGCCTTGATGACGATCGGCGCACCCTTGGCGTCGAGATACGCGTGCGCGGCGGCGACGTCGGCGAAGGTTTCGTATTCGGCGGTCGGGATCGCGTGGCGCTTCATGAACGCCTTGGCAAAATCCTTCGAGCTTTCGAGTTGCGCGGCTTCCCTGCTCGGCCCGAAAATCTTCAGGCCGCGCGAGCGGAACAGGTTGACGATACCCGCGGCGAGCGGCCCTTCCGGCCCGACCAGCGTGAAGGCGATCTGTTCTTTCTCGACAAAATCGGCGAGCGCGGCCGGCTCGGTGATGTCGATATTGCGCAGACGCTCGTCCTGGGCGGTGCCGCCGTTGCCGGGCGCAACGTAGACGAGCTGGACCCGCGGCGATTGCGCGAGCTTCCATGCGAGCGCATGTTCGCGACCGCCGGAACCGACGACGAGTAACTTCATGTGAATTCCCGAGACTTAAAAACCATAAACGGCTGACGCAATGCGCTCAGCCGTGGAATAACAGCGAGGCTCGCTTTGGGCCTGCAGCCAGGTGGCGGCGCAGGGCCGGTAGCGAACCCGGCTCGAAGCGGTGCCGCAAGGGCACCAGCAAGCGCCCGCTCAGCAGCAACGCGAGGGACACCCGGCGGCGTGGCGCGGTTCGATGCGAATCCGCGCCGCCGGGGCACGCTCATTCGTCGGCGATCGCGGCGTTTGTATAGACTTCCTGCACGTCGTCCAGATTCTCCAGCGCGTCGAGCAGCTTCTGCATTTTCACGGCGTCCTCGCCGGTGAATTCGACTTCCGTCTGAGGTTTCATAGTCACCTCGGCGAGTTCCGCCTTGAAGCCCGCGGCTTCGAGCGCGGTTTTCACCTTCGGGAAATCGTTCGGCGGGCACAGCACTTCGATACTGCCGTCTTCGTTCGTGACGACGTCCTCGGCGCCGGCTTCGAGCGCGGCTTCCATCAGCTTGTCTTCCGGCGTGCCGGGTGCGAACAGGAACTGGCCGACGTGGTCGAACATGAACGATACCGAGCCGTCCGTGCCCATGTTGCCGCCGTTCTTCGAGAACGCGTGACGCACTTCCGCCACTGTGCGCGTGCGGTTGTCGGTCATCGTATCCACGATCACCGCCGCGCCACCGATGCCGTAGCCTTCGTAGCGGATTTCTTCATAGCTTGCGCCGTCTACGCCGCCCACGCCACGCTGGATCGCGCGGTTGACGTTATCTTTCGGCATGTTGGCGTCGTAAGCCTTTTCGACGGCGAGCCGCAGACGCGGATTCGAGTCGATATCGCCTCCGCCCATGCGGGCCGCAACCTGAATTTCCTTGATGAGCCGCGTCCAGACCTTGCCGCGCTTGGCGTCGGCCGCTGCTTTCTTATGCTTGATGTTGGCCCATTTCGAATGACCCGCCATACCTTTCTCCATCGCGCGCGCCAGCGGGGCGCACGCATAGTGCAATTGTCGTTGCGATTCCAGGCGCTTGCGAACGCGCGCCTCGATGTCAGACGGTTCAGCTTGCTTAAACGCCCGGTGATACCCGGTTATGCCCGCTACGGCCGCCCAGTTGGGTCCCGCTTATGTCCCGGTTTGTCCATTACGCCCGGCTAGCGAGACCGAAGTTGCAGCGCGGTTGGGACGGGGCGGTGCGGCCAGCGGGTTGAAAATACCTCACCGGTTCCGGCAAGCCCCGCGTCAAGGCGCGATGCGCCAGGGTTGTGCAAGTTGAGCCGCTCTCTGAGCGGATGCGAATTTTATCATGCCGCTGGGGTGCGGCAGGGGGCAGAGACGTGGGAAAGTGCGCGGCGGCGGCGTTTTCCGCACGCCGCCCGCGCTCTTTTCAAGCCGCTTTCAGTTTTTCGTACCGAACAGGCGATCGCCGGCGTCGCCGAGACCCGGCACGATGTACGCGTGCTCGTTCAGATGCGAATCGAGCGACGCGACGTACAGTTTGACGTCCGGGTGGGCGTTCTGAAACACCTGCACGCCTTCTGGCGCGGCCACCAGCGCGAGGAACAGAATGTTCTCGCCGGCCACGTTGCGGCGCTTGAGCACGTCCACCGCGTGCACGGCCGAATAGCCGGTCGCGACCATCGGATCGCACAGAATGAACACGCGGTCTTCCAGGTCCGGCAAGCGCACCAGATATTCGACCGGGCGATGATCTTCGGCGCGATACACGCCAATGTGGCCGACACGCGCGGACGGCACCAGTTCCAGCAATCCGTCCGACATGCCGATACCGGCGCGCAGCACCGGCACGATCGCCAGTTTCTTGCCGGCGATCACCGGCGCGTCGATCTCGACCAGCGGCGTGGTGATGCGGCGCGTGGTCATCGGCAGGTTGCGGGTGATTTCGTAGCCCATCAGCAGCGTGATTTCGCGCAGCAATTCGCGGAACGTGCGGGTGGAGGTGTCCCGGTCGCGCATGTGCGACAGCTTGTGCTGGATCAGCGGGTGATCGAGGATGAAGAGATTGGGAAAACGGCTGTCCTGGGTCATGGCGAGGGCGCGCAAGCGGCGGCAAGAGGGATCGGAGATCGGGTCGGCGGCTCTCGCCGGGCGGAAATCCGGCCAGCGGGCACGCTACGGCTGCAAGTTTACCGAAAGAGTGCAGCCGGAAGATACCGGAGATTGCAACCACCTGGCGCAGTCCGGCACCGATTCTTCTAGAATCGGGGGAAACTTTGCAACCAGCGGCGAAGACGTCGCCACAAGGACACGCACATGGACATGGGAATCGCAGGACGCACCGCGCTGGTTTGCGCGGCCAGCAAGGGATTGGGGCGCGGCTGCGCGGAAGCGCTCGCCGCCGAAGGCGTCAACCTGACGATCGTCGCGCGCACCGCCGAGGTGCTGGAGGCGACCGCCGCCGAGATCCGCAAGCTAAGCGGCGTCGAGGTCAAGGCGGTGGCGTGCGACATCACCACGCCCGAGGGCCGGGCGGCGGCGCTCGCCGCCTGTCCGCAACCGGACATTCTGGTCAACAACGCAGGCGGTCCGCCGCCGGGCGACTTCCGCAACTTCACGCACGAAGACTGGATCCGCGCGCTCGAGAGCAACATGCTGACGCCGATCGAACTGATCCGCGCGACCATCGACGGGATGAGCGCGCGCGGCTATGGGCGCATCGTCAACATCACGAGTTCGGCGGTGAAGGCGCCGATCGACGTGCTGGGTTTGTCGAACGGCGCGCGCTCGGGGCTGACCGGCTTTGTCGCGGGACTCGCGCGCAAGGTGGCGCCGACGGGCGTGACGATCAACAACCTGCTGCCGGGCCTGTTCGATACCGACCGCATCGCGACCACGGTCGCGGCGCAGGCCACGGCGCAAAACATCTCCGTCGACGAAGCGCGCAAGCAGCGCATGAAGTCGATTCCCGCCGGCCGTTTCGGCAATCGCGACGAATTCGGCCGCGCCTGCGCGTTCCTGTGCAGCGTGCATGCCGGCTACATCACCGGCCAGAACTGGCTGCTCGACGGCGGCGCTTATCCGGGCACGTTCTGACTAACCCGCTGTCATCATCACTACAACAACGACAATCACAACGGTTCAGGAGTCTTACGTCATGACCACCCGCATTGCGTTGATCGCGCACGATCACAAGAAGGACGACATCGTCAAACTGGCCGGCGAATACGTCGATACGCTCAGGCGCTGCGAGATTGTCGCGACCGGCACGACCGGCACGCGCATCGGCGACACGCACGGCCTGGCGGTCGAGCGCATGTTGTCCGGCCCGCATGGCGGCGACTTGCAGATCGGCGCGCAACTTGCCGAAGGGCGCGTGGACATGGTGATTTTTCTGCGCGACCCGATGACGCCGCAGCCGCACGAACCGGACATCAACGCACTCGTACGTGCGTGCGACGTGCACAACATTCCCTGCGCCACCAATATTTCGACCGCGCGGATGATTCTCGACGTGCTGACCTTGCGTCTCACGCAGCAGGTTTGAACGCGCGCTTGCTTCACGATCAGGATCAAACTCAACCATAAGCAGGGAGACATGATGGTCAAAGCGATTCGATTCGATAAAACCGGCGGCCCGGAGGTGATGAAATGGGTCGACGTCGAAGTGGGGGAGCCGGGTGCGGGCGAGATCCGCATCAAGCAGAATGCGGTCGGCCTGAACTACATCGACGTGTATTTCCGCACGGGCCTGTATCCGCTGCCTTTGCCGGGCGGCCTCGGCATGGAAGCGGCCGGTGTGGTGACGGCGCTCGGGCCGGGCGTGACCGGTCTCAAAGCAGGCGATCGTGTTGCGTACGTCGCGCGTCCGCCTGGGGCGTATACGCAGGAGCGCGTGCTGCCGGCGGCGCAGGTCGTCAAGGTGCCGGACGCGCTGAGCGACGAGCAGGCGGCATCCGTCATGCTGCAAGGGCTGACCGCGCAATACCTGCTGCGCCGCACGTATCCGGTGAAGGCCGGCGACACGATTCTGATCCAGGCCGCGGCGGGCGGCGTCGGCTTGCTGGTTTGCCAGTGGGCGAAGGCGCTCGGCGCGACGGTGATCGGCACGGTCGGTTCCGATGAAAAGGCCGAGATAGCCAGGGCGCACGGCTGCGACCACGCGATCGTCTACACGCGTGAGAACTTCACCAAACGCGTGCGCGAGATCACCAACGGCGCGGGCGTGCCGGTGGTCTACGACTCGATCGGTAAAGACACGTTTACGGCGTCGCTCGATTGCCTCGCGCCGCTTGGCATGTTCGTGAGCTTCGGCAATGCATCGGGGCCGTTGCCGCCGATCGATTCGTCGGAATTCGCCGGGCGCGGTTCGCTGTTCTTCACGCGCCCGACGCTCTTCACCTATATCGGCAAGCGCCACGATTACGATGCGATGGCTGCCGAACTGTTCGACGTATTGGTGTCGGGCAAGGTGAAGACGAGCATCAATCAGCGCTATGCGCTTGCGGATGTCGGCCAGGCGCACGCCGCTCTCGAAGGCCGCCGCACGACAGGGTCGACGATTCTGCTGCCGTAAGCGTCATGACTTAAGCGCGGTAGCGCCGCCGATATAAAAAACCGCGCTGCTTTTACGCGTGCGGCAGCGGGCCGCGAGACTTGCGTCAAAACCCGCTATCCCAACGCACACCGGCATAAGGCCGTTCCGCTTCACGGTGGAACGGCCTTTTCCGTTTACGCGATTTTTACGCGCGCCCCGACATCTTTGACCAGGCCTTTACGCGGTTCGGCATAACGTTCGATCTATCCAAAGTCCGTGTATGGAGAACAAAGATGGATGTGCTGTATGTCGGGGGGCTGGTGTTGTTTTTCGCGCTGACCTTTGCATTGATCGCCGGCTGCGAGAAGCTGATGCAGTTCCGCCGTGGCCATGGAGCGCGCTCGTGAACTGGATCCTCTGGTTATCAGGCGCGGCCACCGCGCTGCTGTTCGCTTACCTCGTTTATGCGCTGCTGCGCGCGGAGGACATTGAATGAACTCGAACAATGTCCTGCAAGCGGGGCTTTTCATCGTCGTGCTGCTGGCTGCCGCGGTGCCGATGTCCCGCTACCTGAGCGGCGTGATGGACGGCAGTTCGCGCGTGGTCCGTTTCGGCGGTCCGATCGAGCGGCTGTTGTATCGCATCGCGGGCGTCGATCCGTCGACGGAAATGGGCTGGAAGCACTACGCCATCGCCACGATCGCGTTCAACGCGCTCGGCACGCTGTTCCTTTACGTGCTGTTGCGCGTGCAAGGCTGGCTGCCGGGCAATCCGCAGCAGTTCGGCCCGATGACGGTCGACGGCGCGTTCAATACGGCGGTCAGTTTCGTGACCAATACGAACTGGCAGGATTACACGCCTGAACAGACTGTCGGCTATCTGACGCAGATGCTCGGCTTCACCGTCCAGAACTTCTTCTCCGCAGCTACCGGGATCGTGGTCGTGATCGCGCTGATTCGCGGCTTCGCGCGTCACACCGCGCAAACCATCGGCAACTTCTGGGTCGATCTCACGCGTGTGACGCTCTATGTGTTGCTGCCGATGGCGGCGATCATCGCTGCGTTGCTGATGAGCCAGGGTGTGATCCAGAACTTCAAGTCGTATCAGGACGTACCGACGCTGCAAACCACGACGTACGCCGCACCGAAGCTCGATGCCCAAGGCAATCCGATGAAGGACGCCAAGGGCAATCCGGTGACGGTCGATACGCCGGTGAAGACGCAGACCATCGCGATGGGCCCGGTCGCCTCACAGGAAGCGATCAAGATGCTCGGCACCAACGGCGGCGGTTTCTTTAACGGCAACTCGGCGCATCCGTACGAAAACCCGACGCCGTTCTCGAACTTCCTGCAGATCTTCTCGATCCTGCTCATTCCCGCCGCCCTGGCCCTCGTGTTCGGCCGGATGATCGCGGACCGCAAGCAGGGCGTGGCCGTGCTCGCGGCGATGACGATCGCGTTCGGCGTGTGCGTGTTCGGCGAGATCGGCGCGGAACAGGCGGGCAACCCGGCGTTCGCCGCGTTGCACGTCGACCAATCGGCGAATGCGTTGCAGTCGGGCGGTAATGCGGAAGGCAAGGAAACGCGCTTCGGTATCGCGCAGTCGGGCATCTTCACGGTGGCGACCACGGCGGCTTCGTGCGGCGCGGTGACCAACACGCACGACTCGCTCACGCCGATCGGCGGCCTCTATCCGATGCTGCTGATGCAGCTCGGCGAAGTGATCTTCGGCGGCGTGGGTTCCGGTATGTACGGGATGCTCGTGTTCGCGTTGCTGGCCGTGTTCGTGGCGGGCCTGATGATCGGCCGCACGCCTGAATACGTCGGCAAGAAGATCGAAGCGTACGAGATGAAGATGGTGTCGATCGTCGTGCTGCTCACGCCGCTGCTGGTGCTGGTCGGCACCTCGATCGCGGTGCTGACCGAGGCGGGCAAGGCGGGTATTGCCAACCCGGGGGCACACGGTTTCTCCGAAATTCTCTACGCGTTCAGTTCGGCCGCGAACAACAACGGCAGCGCCTTCGCCGGTCTGACTGTGAGCACACCGTTCTACAACTGGCTCACGGCTATCGCGATGTGGTTCGGCCGCTTCGGCACGATCATCCCGGTGCTGGCGATCGCCGGTTCCCTCGCCGCGAAGAAACGCATCGGCGTGACCGGCGGCACGCTGCCGACTCATGGCCCGCTGTTCGTCGTGTTGTTGCTCGGCACGGTGCTGCTGGTCGGCGCGCTGACTTATGTGCCCGCGCTCGCGCTCGGTCCTGGTGTCGAACATCTGATGATGATGGGCGCCCATTGAGGCGGCCCTTGCGAACCAGCGAGCAAACAGGCTCAAGGCACGCGATAACGGGAAATTCGAGGATTCAATGACTGAACATAATGCAACCAGGTCCATGTTCGACCCGGCGCTGCTGCGCCCGGCGATCGTGGACTCCTTCAAAAAGCTCACGCCGCGCACGCAGTTCCGTAATCCGGTGATGTTCTGCGTGTACGTCGGCAGCATTCTGACGACCATTCTCTGGATCGCCGCGCTCGGCGGCGAGGCGGAGGCGCCCGCGGGCTTCATTCTCGCGGTCACCTTGTGGCTGTGGTTCACGGTGTTGTTCGCGAACTTCGCGGAAGCGCTTGCCGAAGGCCGTTCGAAGGCTCAGGCGGCGTCGCTGCGCAGCGCGAAGAAAGACGTGATGGCCAAGAAGCTCAACGAGCCGCATCCGAAGTCGCCGATCCGCATTATGACGGCGTCCGATCTGCGCAAAGGCGACGTCGTACTGGTCGAAACCGGCGACGTGATTCCGGCCGACGGCGAAGTGATCGACGGTGTCGCGTCGGTCGACGAATCGGCGATCACGGGCGAGTCCGCGCCGGTGATCCGCGAGTCGGGCGGCGATTTTTCGTCGGTGACGGGCGGCACGCGGGTGCTGTCGGACTGGATCGTCGTGCGTGTGACAGCGAATCCGGGCGAGGCATTCCTCGACCGCATGATCGCGATGGTCGAGGGCGCGAAGCGTCAGAAAACGCCGAACGAAATCGCGCTGACGATTCTGCTGGTCGCGTTGACGATCGTGATGCTGCTGGCGACCGCCACGCTGCTGCCGTTCTCGATGTTTTCGGTCGAAGCCGCGAAAGCCGGACATGTGGTCACGATTACCGCGCTGGTCGCGCTGCTGGTGTGTCTGATTCCGACCACCATCGGCGGGCTCCTGTCGGCGATCGGCGTGGCGGGCATGAGCCGGATGATGCAGGCCAACGTGATCGCCACGTCGGGCCGCGCCGTGGAAGCGGCCGGCGACGTCGACGTGCTGTTGCTCGACAAGACCGGCACGATCACGCTCGGCAACCGCCAGGCATCGCAGTTCGTGCCGGCGCCCGGTCTGACCGAAGAAGCGCTTGCCGATGCCGCGCAGCTTTCGTCGCTCGCCGACGAAACGCCGGAAGGCCGCAGCATCGTCGTGCTGGCTAAACAACGCTTCAATATCCGCCAGCGCGACATGGCGTCGCTGCACGCAGTATTCCTCGGCTTCACCGCACAAACGCGGATGAGCGGCGTCGATCTGTCGCCCAAGGGGACTTCCTCCGGGGCGCCTGGACGCGAGATTCGCAAGGGCGCAGCCGATGCAGTGAAGAATTACGTCGAAGCCCATGGCGGCCGCTTCCCGACGGAAGTCAGCAATGCGGTTACTGAAGTCGCCCGTCGCGGCAGCACGCCGCTGGTGGTCGCCGAAAAAGACGAGCAGGGCGCGCGCGTGCTCGGCGTGATCGAACTGAAGGACGTGGTCAAGGGCGGTATCAAGGAACGCTTCGCCGAATTGCGCAAGATGGGTATCAAAACCATCATGGTGACCGGCGACAACCGTCTGACGGCGGCGGCGATTGCTGCGGAAGCGGGGGTCGACGATTTCCTCGCCGAAGCCACGCCGGAAGCCAAGCTCTCGACGATCCGCGCGCACCAGGCCGAAGGGCGGCTGGTCGCGATGACCGGCGACGGCACCAACGACGCCCCGGCGCTCGCGCAGGCCGACGTCGCGGTGGCGATGAACACCGGCACGCAGGCGGCAAAGGAAGCCGGCAACATGGTCGACCTCGATTCGAATCCGACCAAGCTGATCGAGATCGTCGAGATCGGCAAGCAGATGCTGATGACGCGCGGCTCGCTCACGACCTTCTCGATCGCCAACGACGTCGCCAAGTACTTCGCGATCATTCCGGCTGCGTTCGCGACGACCTATCCGGCACTGAACGCGCTGAACGTGATGCATCTGGCGACGCCGGCTTCCGCGATCATGTCGGCGGTGATCTTCAATGCGCTGATCATCGTGCTGCTGATTCCGCTGGCGCTCAAAGGCGTGCGTTATCGCGCGCTCGGCGCCGCGATCCTGCTGCGCCGCAATCTGCTGATCTACGGTCTGGGCGGGATCATCGTGCCGTTCATCGGCATCAAGCTGATCGATATGGTGCTGGCCGCGTTCGGCTGGGTTTGAGAAGCGCGTGTCGCAAAGCCATTAAAAGGAATCGCCAATCATGAAAAATCTGTTCCGTCCGTTGATCGTGATCTTCGCGGTGCTGGCCGCCGTGACCGGACTTGCCTACCCCGCCGTGATGACCGCTGTCGGCCAGGCGGCCTTCCACGATCAGGCCAACGGCAGCTTGCTCGAGCAGGACGGCAAGGTGGTCGGCTCGAAGCTGATCGGCCAGCAGTTCGACGCGCCGCAGTACTTCTGGGGACGTTTGTCCGCGACCAGCCCGATGCCGTACAACGCGACCAACTCGGGCGGCTCGAACCTCGGGCCGACCAACCCGGCGCTGACCGATGAAGTCAAAGGCCGCATCGACGCGTTGAAGGCCGCCGGCACGGATATGTCGAAGCCGGTGCCGGTCGATCTGGTGACGTCCTCAGGCAGCGGTCTCGATCCGGAGATCAGCCCGGCGGCCGCTGCGTATCAGATCGAGCGCGTGGCGAAAGTGCGCAAGCTTGCGCCGAACGACGTGCAGGCGCTGGTCGAGCGTTATACGAGCGGCCGCCAGTTCGGCATTCTGGGCGAGGCGCGCGTGAATGTGCTGCAACTGAACCTGGCGCTGGATCAGATGAAGAAACAAGGTTGAACGCTGCTGTTCGCAAAGGCGGCGTCCGCGTGACGCCGCCTTTGCCATTTGTCGCGGCGCCGATGTGGCGCTCGCCGATGCGATGGCCGCCATCGCATCGGCACGCCGTTTGCGGCCCGGCCGCCACCGTGCCACCATGTACGCACCAGCGCTCGCCTTACTATGAAAACCATTGAGCATGAACCGCCCCGATCCTGACGAATTGCTCGACAAACTGCAACGCGACGAAGAGAAACGTCAGCGGGGCAAGCTGAAGATTTTTTTCGGCGCGTCGGCCGGGGTCGGCAAGACCTATGCGATGTTGCTGGCCGCGCGGCGCCGTTTCGACGAGGGCGCGGACGTGGTCGTCGGCATTGCGGAGACGCATGGCCGCGACGAAACTGCCGCGCTGCTCGACGGCCTCGACGTGCTGCCGCTCATGCAGATCGAGTATCGCGGCCGCAAGCTCGGCGAATTCGATCTGGACGCCGCGCTCGCCCGCAAGCCGCAACTGATTCTGGTCGACGAACTCGCGCATTCGAACGTGCAGGGCGCACGGCATCTGAAGCGCTGGCAGGACGTCTACGAACTGCTCGACGCGGGCATCGACGTCTACACGACGGTCAATGTCCAGCACCTCGAAAGCCTGAACGACGTGGTCGGGCAGATCACCGGCATTCGCGTCTGGGAGACGGTGCCGGACCGCGTGTTCGATCGCGCCGACGAAGTGACGCTGGTCGACTTGCCCGCCGAGGAACTGCTCGACCGGATGCGCGACGGCAAGGTGTATATGGCGCAGCAGGCCGAGCGCGCGGTGCGCAACTTCTTTCGCAAGGGCAATCTGATTGCGCTGCGTGAACTCGCATTGCGCCGTACCGCGGATCGTGTCGACGCGCAGATGCGCGAGTATCGCGCGGACCGGTCGATCCAGCGTATCTGGCAGGCGCGTGAGCGCTTGCTGGTGTGTGTCGGTCCCGGCCCGGAAGCGCCGACGCTGGTGCGGGCCGCGGCGCGTCTCGCCGCAAGTTTGCGAGCCGACTGGATCGCTGTGTATGTCGAAACACCCGCGCTGCAGCGTTTGCCCGACGCGCGCCGCGAACGTACGCTGAACGCGTTGAAGCTCGCCGCCGAACTCGGCGCGGAAACGGCGACGCTCGCCGGCAGCGATGCGGTCGCCGCCTTGATCGGCTATGCGCAGGCGCGCAACGTGTCGAAGCTGGTCGCGGGTGCGTCGTCGCGCACGGGCGCGATGCGCCGGCTGCGCCGGCCGCTCGGCGAGCGCATCGCCGAATGCGCGGGCGACCTCGATCTCACGTTGATCCGCGCGTCGTCGGAACGCGATGGCGGCGAGCATCGCACGTTGCTGAACACCACTGCGAATGCCTGGCGCGAGGCATTGAGCGCGGCGCGCGAGCGCCGCTCGCCGCCGCGCGCCTACAGCTTTGCGCTGGCGATTTGCGCGGCTATCACGCTGCTGTCAAGCCAGCTGATCGATCATATCGACCTGACGAACCTCGTCATGCTGTATCTGCTCGGCGTGATCTTCACGGCCGTGAAACTGGGCCGCGGACCGGGTGTCGTGCTGTCGTTCCTGAGCGTCGCCGCGTTCGATTTCTTCTTCGTGCCGCCGCGCATGTCGCTGTCGGTGTCCGATACGCAATATCTGTTGACCTTCCTCGGCATGCTGCTGACCTCGCTCGTGATCAGCCATCTGACCTCGAGCTTGCGTCGCGAGGCGAGCGTCGCGCGGCGCCGCGAACAACGCACCGGCGCGATGTACGCGATGGCGCGCGAACTGGCTGCGGCGCTCGCGACCGAGCAGATCGTCGGCATCGGCAGCCGGCACGTCAGCGAGGTGTTCGGCGCACGCGTCGCGATCCTGTTGCCGGACAGCGTCGACCAGGTGAAGCAGAAGATCGAGGACCCCGACGCGTCGATCACGCTCGACGGCGAGATGCTCGATATCGACGTCGGCCAGTGGGTCTACGATCAGCAGAAACCGGCTGGGCATGGCACCGATACGCTGCCCGCGGCCGCCGCGCTCTATCTGCCGCTCAAGGCACCGATGCGCACGCGGGGCGTGCTCGCGGTCGTGATGCGCGACGAACGCGAACTCAACGTACCCGAACAGCAACGGATGCTCGATGCGTTCGCCGCGCAGATCGCGCTGGCGTTGGAGCGCGTGCATTACGTCGAAATCGCGCGCGATGCGCTGGTCAATATGGAGTCGGAGCGCCTGCGCAATTCGTTGCTGTCGGCGATCTCGCACGACTTGCGCACACCGCTGACGACGATCGTCGGTTTTTCGTCGATGCTCGCGCAGTCGCGTGAAGGACACCCCGGCGCGCAACCCGGTGACGATCTGGTGGAAGCGATTCATGAAGAGGCGCTGCGCATGACCGGCATCGTCACCAATCTGCTCGACATGGCGCGCTTGCAGGCGGGCAGCTTGCAATTGAACCGGCAATGGACGCTGCTCGAAGAAACAGTCGGCGCTGCGTTGCGTGCCTGCAAGCGCGTGCTGGCGAATCATCCGGTGCAGGTGAAGCTGCCCGCGGACTTGCCGCTGCTGCACCTCGATGCCGTGCTGATGGAGCGGCTCTTCTCGAACCTGTTCGAGAACGCCGCCAAGTACACGCCGGCGGATACGCTTTTGACGATCGGCGCGCAAGTGATCGAGGAAGGCGGCAAGCAGTTGGTGCGCGTCACCATCGACGATACCGGACCGGGGCTGCCCGCCGGCATGGAGGCGCGCGTGTTCGAGAAATTCACGCGTGGCGAGAAAGAGTCGGCCAAGCCGGGCATCGGGCTCGGCCTCGCGATCTGCCGTGCAATCGTCGAAGCGCACGGCGGTACAATCGGCGCGCTCAACCGGATGAAGGCGGACGGTCAAGTCGAAGGCGCGCGCTTCTGGTTCACGCTGCCGGTGGAAACGCCGCCCGCTGCGCCTGATTCGCTGGAAGACGAGGACATCGGCGCGTTGCCAGATGATTCGGCACCGGCACCGGAGCAGGCCGCCGCGGCGCCGCTCGAGTTCAATTCACCCCACAACCCGCTCTCCAAGCCTACCCATGAGTGACCCCGGCATCACCGTTGTCCTGATCGAAGACGAAAAGCAGATCCGCCGCTTCGTGCGAACGGCGCTGGAAGGCGAGGGCATCGTGGTGCACGACGCCGAGACCGGCAAGCAGGGCCTGGTGGAAGCCGCGACGCGCAAGCCCGATCTGGTGATCGTCGATCTCGGCTTGCCCGACACCGACGGTCTGGACGTGATCCGAGAACTACGCGGCTGGAGCGAATTGCCGGTGATCGTGCTGTCGGCGCGCACCCAGGAAATCGAGAAAGTCGCCGCGCTCGACGCCGGCGCGGACGATTACCTCACCAAACCGTTCGGCGTCTCCGAACTGCTCGCCCGGATTCGCGCGCATATGCGGCGGCGCAACCACGGCGGCGCCAACGAATCGCCGCAGGTGCGTTTCGGCTCGGTCACCGTCGATCTGGCTTTGCGTCAGGTGAGCCGCGACGGCGCGCCGGTCCATCTGACCCCGATCGAATACCGTCTGCTCGCGACGCTGGTGCGCCACGCCGGGCGCGTGCTGACGCATCGGCAACTGCTGCGCGACGTATGGGGGCCGTCGCATGTCGAAAGCCATCACTATCTGCGCATCTATATGGCGCATCTGCGCGGCAAGCTGGAGCGCGATCCGGCGCAGCCCGAATACATCGTTACTGAAACGGGCGTCGGATACCGGTTGGTCGGCGCGATGTGACGCTGCCCCGAGCCCCGTAGGCGCCCTTGTGACGGGCCGCCGCAGCGTGCGAGCGGACCGATTTGCTATAGTTACAAATCGTAAGGACGACCTTACGCATCCGCTACGAACGGGGACGGCCCCATCTGACCATGGAGTTGTCTCGTGTCCTGGTTTCTTCTATTGATCGCCGGTTTGCTCGAAGTCGCGTGGGCAGCCGGTCTCAAGACCTCCGAAGGTTTCACCCGGCTCTGGCCGTCCGTGTTCACGCTCGTGACCGCGCTCGGCAGCTTCGTGCTGCTCGCGATGGCCATGCGTCAACTGCCGCTCGGCACCGCCTATGCGGTGTGGACAGGGATCGGCGCGGTCGGCGCGTTCATTTTCGGCATCGTGATGATGGGCGAAGCATTGACGCTCGCGCGTGTGGCGAGCGCGTCGCTGATCGTGATTGGATTGATCGGCCTGAAGCTCTCCTCGGGGCATTGAGCTGCCGTCGGCAGGGCGGTTGTTGCGAACTCCCGCGCGAGACTTCGATTTGCACGCCGAGTCGCGCCCCATTAGAGGCCGCCCGCCATTTGTTCGCCGCTCTGCGTTCTGCGAATTAACGTGGCTATAATGAAGCTGAATCCAACCTGAAATTGCCCGCGGCCCATTTGGCGCGGCCGGCTTGGCGCGGGTCTGACGACTTCGGTGCGGCGGCTTCCGTCCTTCTTGCCCATCGAAGCGCCCGGCACGCACAGCGCGCCTGGAGGCGGCCATGCTTGAATCACTTTCGCTTGCTGCTGGCCTCTCATGGGGCAGCGGCCTGCGCCTCTATCTGACGGTCTTGCTCGCCGGCGTGCTCGAACGCCTCGGCTTCATCCATCTCCCCGACACGCTGTCCGCACTGTCCTCGCCGTGGGTGATCGGCGTCGCCGCCGTGCTGACGGTCGCCGAATTCCTCGCCGACAAGATTCCCGCGTTCGATTCGCTGTGGGACGCGATCCACACCTTTATTCGCATTCCGGCCGGCGCCGTGCTGGCCGTCGGTGCGCTTGGCCATGCCGATCCGGCGCTCCTGACCGTCGCCGCGCTCGCGGGCGGCACGCTGGCCGGCACCGCGCATCTGGCGAAAGCGGGTACGCGCGCGCTGATCAATCTGTCGCCGGAACCGGTGTCCAATGTCGTGACCTCAACCGCCGAAGACGGCCTCGTGCTCGGCGGCGTGCTGCTCTCATTGTTCGTGCCGCTTGTGTTTCTGGTGCTGATGGTGGGTTTCCTGATGTTGGCGGGCTGGGTGTTGCCGAGGCTTTGGCGCGGCGTGCAGGGCGGTTTCCGCGGGATGGCGACGCACATGGTGTCGCGTTTGGTCAGGAGCAGGCACGATTGAGCGATACGGTACGAGGTTCGACGGCGCGCGTTACATCGAGTTCGCGACGCCGGTTTAGCAGCGCCGACTTGCTGCACCAGGCCATCCGCATGACGGCGCGCGATTGGCGCGCGGGCGAACTGACGATGCTGCTGCTGGCGCTGGTACTGGCCGTCGCGGCTTTGTCGAGCGTCGGCTTCCTGGCTGACCGCTTGCATCAAGGGCTCGAGCGCGACGCGCGCCGCATGATCGCCGCCGATTTCATCGTGCGTGCCGATCATCCGGTCGATCCGCAATTCGCACGGCAAGCCGCGGCGCTCGGTCTGAATACGGCCAGCACCGCGATCTTTCCCAGCATGATCAATTCGACCGGCGCGCAGCCGGTCTCGCGCCTCGCCGCCATCAAGGCGGTGTCGCCGGGTTATCCGTTGCGCGGCGCGTTGCGGATCGCATCCGCGCCGGGCGCGGCGGATCATCCGGCGCAATCGATCCCAGCACCGGGCGTCGCCTGGGTCGATCAGGCCTTGCTCGACGCGTTGAAGCTGCATGTCGGCGACGCGGTAAAGGTCGGCAATCGCAACTTCACGATCGGTGCGGTGATCACCCGCGAACTGGATCGCGGCTTCTCGTTCGTCAATTTTTCGCCGCGTTTGATGTTGCGCGCCGACGAGGTCCAATCGACTGGCCTCATCACGTTCGGCAGCCGCGTGACCTATCGGCTGCTGGTGGCGGGCACGGATGCGTCGGTCGCGCGCTTCGCCCAGTTCGCGCACGACAAGGTCGACGGCGGCAAGATGCGCGGCGTCGCGCTCGAGTCGTTGCAGGACGGCCAGCCGCAAGTGCGTCAGACGCTCGACCGTGCGAGCCACTTTCTCACGCTCGTCTCGCTGCTCACCGCATTGCTCGCGGCGGTAGCGATCGCGATGGCCGCGTATCGTTATATGCGTCGGCATCTGGACACCTGCGCGGCAATGCGCTGCCTCGGCGTCAGTCAGGCGACGCTGCGCGCGCTCTTCACGCTCGAGTTCGTCGGCCTCGGTTTAATCGCCGGGGCGGTGGGCGTTGCGCTCGGCTACGCGGGACATCTTGCGTTGCTGACGTGGCTCGGCAGTCTGATCGATGTCGCATTGCCGTACCCGACCGCCTGGCCGGCGCTCGAGGGCATCGCGGCGGGTCTCGTGTTGTTGCTCGGCTTTGCGTTGCCGCCGCTCCTGCCATTGACGCGCGTGCCGCCGGTGCGGGTGCTGCGCCGCGAATGGGGCGACGCGGGGCGCACCGCGTGGGCCGCCTACGCCCTTGGCATCGTGATGTTCGCCGCGCTGCTGATCGTCGCGGCGGGCGAACTGAAGCTCGGCGGTATCGTCGCGGGTGGTTTTGCGGGCGGCTTGCTGGTGTTCGCGTGCATCGCGCGGCTGGCGTTGTGGGGCGCCGCGCGTTTCGTGCGCAGCGAGCGGGTCAATGCGGGAGTCGGCTGGCGCTATGCGCTGGCGTCGCTCGAGCGGCGCAGTAGTGCGAGTGCACTGCAGATTACCGCGCTCGGCATCGGCTTGATGTGCCTGCTGCTGATCGCGATGACGCGCAACGATCTGGTAGCCGGCTGGCGCAAATCGACGCCGCCCGATGCGCCGAATGAATTCATCATCGACATCCAGCCCGATCAACGCGAAGCCGTCACGCAATATCTGAGCGCACATGGCCTGCCCGGCACGGTGCTCTCGCCGATGGTGCGCGGCCGGCTGATCGCGATCAACGGCAAGCCGGTCAATCCGGACGCGTTCAAAGGCGACGACGCAAAGCGCCTCGTGGACCGCGAATTCAATCTGTCGTACACGACGACGCTGCCCGAGGACAATCGGCTTTCCGATGGTGTCTGGTATGGCGACACGAAAACGCCGCAGATTTCGATTGAGCAGGGGCTCGCGAAACTGATCGACGTAAAGCCTGGCGACATGCTGCGCTTCGACGTGACGGGCTTGCAGATCGACGCGCCCGTGACGAGTGTGCGCAAGCTCGACTGGGGCTCGTTCAAGGTCAACTTTTTCGTGCTGATGCCGCCGGCGGCCTTGCAGGATTTCCCGGCGACGTTCATCACCAGTTTTCATCTGCCGCCTTCGAGGCAGGCGACGATCGACAGTTTGATCTCTGCTTATCCGAACCTCACCGCGATCGACACCGGTCCGATTCTGGCGCAGGTGCAGCGCGTGTTGCAGCAGGTGATTGGCGCGGTGCAGTTTCTATTTGCGTTCACGCTCGCGGCTGGGGTGCTGGTGTTGTACGCAGCGCTGGCCGGCACGCGCGATGAGCGTATGCGAGAATCCGCGCTGCTGCGTGCACTGGGGGCGTCGCATCGCCAGGTGCGGGCGGTGCAGATTGCCGAGTTTGTCGCGGTGGGCGCGCTGGCGGGGCTGATGGCGGCGGTGGGCGCGCAGGTGATTGGATGGGTGCTGGCGACCCGCGTGTTCGAGTTTTATCTGAGCTTCGATCCATGGCTGTTGCCGGCGGGTATGGCTGCCGGGATTGCTTGTGCTGGGATTGGTGGCTGGCTCAGTTTGCGGCATGTGTTGACGCGGCCGGCGTTGCAATCGCTGCGGGATGCGTGATTTCTATTTTGTTTTGTGACTGGGTATGAGCGATCTTAACGACGAAGTGTCCACGGCGGGACCGACGGCCTTCGAACTGGTGGGCGGCGAGGCTCGCGTGCGCGAGTTAGTCGACCGGTTTTATGACTTGATGGATCTCGAAGCGGAATTCGCCGGGATTCGGGCTTTGCATCCGGCGTCGCTCGATGGCTCGCGGGACAAGCTTTTCTGGTTTCTGTGCGGATGGATGGGCGGGCCCGATCATTACATCAGCCGGTTTGGGCACCCTCGGTTGAGGGCGCGGCATTTGCCGTTTGCTATCGCCTCCAGCGAGAGGGATCAGTGGATCAGGTGCATGGCCTGGGCCATGGAGGATGTGGGGCTTTCCGAGCCGCTTAGGGAGAGGTTGCTTGGGTCGCTCTTCGAGACCGCTGACTGGATGGTCAACCAGAAATCGTTAGTAAAGAAGATGGCCTCTTTTGAATTCCGAGTGGGTAATGTTGGCGGGTCAAGGGCGGGCGTGAGCCCGGCGCAGCGCACCCTTGAGGCGCCGTGAATCGACAAGCTGGGGCATGGCTGGTTGCGGCAGAATGCGGCAACCAGCCATGCGAGACGAAGCGAACATGACGAATCAACTCTTTGAAGCCGCCTTGGGAATCAAGGCCCCGTGGTACGTCCAAGGCGTCGACTTCGACACAGCCAAACGACAACTCACGATTGCCGTGGACTTTGTCGCCGGCAGCCGCTTCGTCTATCCCGGTGTCGCCGGCGAGCACCCCGTGCATGACACGCAAATCAAGCGGCTGCGACACCTGAACTTCTTTCAACATGAGTGCTATCTCGAGGTGCGGGTGCCGCGCGTGAAACTGCCGAACGGCGCGGTGCGGCTGGTCGAGCCGGATTGGGTCGGCCAGCTCGACGGCTTTACCTTGCTGTTCGAAGCGCTGGTGCTGATGCTGGCGCAGCAGATGCCGTTTGCCGCCGTGGCACGTATCGTCAATCTGTCGTGGCACCGGGTGCATGCCATCTGTTCGCGCTATGTGGAACTCGCGCTTGCGTCGGCCGACCTGTCGGACGTGACGACGGTGGCGATTGACGAAACCTCGTACCGGCGCGGCCACGAGTATCTGACGCTGGTCGCCGACATGCAGGCGCGCCGTGTCGTGTTCGTCACACCCGGGCGTGACGCGAAGACGATTGAAGGCTTCGCGGCCCATCTGAGCCAACACCACGGCACGCCCGAGCAAGTCACCTCGGTGAGCATCGACATGTCGCCCGCCTTCATCAAGGGCGTGGGTGAACATCTGCCCAATGCGCGGCTGACGTTCGACAAGTTTCACGTCGTCGCCCACGCCTCCAAGGCGCTCGATACGGTGCGCCGCCAGCAGCAGAAAGCCAACCCGGAACTCAAAGGGATGCGCTGGACGCTGCTCAAGGACGCCAACAAACTGAATCTGGCGCAATTGACCGACCTCGAGGCGCTGGTCAGGCAGTACGCCACCAAGCGCACCGCCCGCGCATGGCTGTATCGGGAGCAACTGCGCGAGATTCTCGAACGCAAGCAGATTCATGTCGTCTCCGAGATGTTGCGGCAGTGGTGCACCAACGTCATGCGCTCGAAGGTCGAGCCGATGAAGGAGGTGGCGCGAATGATTCGCCGGCACTTCGATGGCATTGTCGCCTGGACTCAGACCCGCCAGACCAACGGCTTCATCGAGGCCATCAACGGCTTGTTTCAAGCTGCCAAGCGCAAGGCTCGCGGTTACACGCGCTTCACGACGATGCGCACTGTCCTCTTTCTCATCGCCGGCAAGCTCGATTTCTCCAGCTTCAACCCACATGCCTCGTGAGCCTCGTTACCCACTGCATTTTCAAAAGAGCCAGAAGATGACGTAATTCTGAGGGGCCGCCGGGCTCGGTCCTGAGCGCGGGTGTGACATGTCCGGGTGGGACTTGTGGTTGCTTACAACTTCGGACACGATTTCGTAAACGCTGCGACCGTACGCGAGCACCTTTCACGCGGCACATCGACCGACCGGTTCAATGCGGATGAGACCGTGTGATTGGAGCAGGACTCTTTAAATACCGTGCCCGGCTGCCCAAAGCGGAGCGTTCCTGGGGAACAAGGCGACTAAGAAGGTCACTGACAGCAAACGCATCGCCGCGGACAAAATCGAATGGGCTCTCGGTCGGCTCGACGACATCCGGCGCACAGAACAGCAATCACGCGACTCCCGCATCTTTCCGGGTCACTACGCGCCCGCACGATATTCCAATCAACTTCGCTCCCGCGGCCGCTTCGGCGACGAGGTCATGCGGAGTCATTCCTCATCTGGAGCGGGTTGCACGTTACAGCGACTCAACGGCTTCAAGTCGCGCTTGCGCTATCTGCGCAATCTGGCCGGGGTGTTGGCAATGGTACGTTCCAAACAGCTGGGAGCATAGCTGGGCAAGGGAAGCAAGGTCCACGGCCTGGTCCGCGTGCTCGACTTCGCGCGCGTTGAGTACATCGTCGAGAACTGGAGCGAGACGGCGCAGTCGCACAAACGTGTCGGCACTTAGTTTCATACTAAACCTCCTGTGGCCAGACGCTGCGGTGCACCGAGTCAGTCAGCGACAAGGCGGTATGCTATGTTCCGTCAGCCTGGCTCGTTAATAATGTCCGTTGCATGCAACGAGTTTCATTACGTCTCTATCCGCAATGGGGTGGCAGTGCAGGCCGCAATAGGTCGGAGCACATGGCTAATCCTGGCCTTTCAATGCCGACCATACCCTGACCGGCAAATTACGATTCTGTCATTTACGCCTCGACGCTCGCTGCCGTGCGGCGCGCATCGCTTTCTCAGGACGACGGCTTTCTCTGGACGAGGTCTTGGGGTCAAAGGCGCGATGGGAACCGAGCGTGACCGGTTACATGCGGGCATATCCGGAAAGAAGCAGCTGTAAGACATAATCCGTGAAGCCGACAAACGGTTTGCCCGTTCCAGGGCAAACCGTTCTCTACTGAGCCTGCGTTGCTGGCGCGCGATGCTTAGCCGTGCGAGCGGGAGGGCTGGTGAAGCTGATGATGGTGAGGCTGGTAATGATGCCGCACAGGGGCGTGTCGGTCGTCGCGATGCATGTCAGCGAAAGACACCGCCGGTGCAGCGAATGCGGCTATGAGGAGAACAGCAAGAGCTTTCTTGAAAACGTGTTCCATGGGAATCCAGGTGGCAGTAAGTGAGTATCAGATGATGAGCGATGCAATGCCACTGGCGACTGCGATGCGCAAATAGTTTAGCGCAATACCCAGTTCATAATCGTCGCGTTCGTGAAACGCAAAGAAGGCAACAGCCCGTATTGCGGGCTTACCAGAACGTTAACGTTCCCAGAGAAAGCGTCAACGCAAGCGCGAGCGGAATGTCGGAACTGTGGCGCTGACGACAAGGGCTGGCTGAGTTCTTCCGGACAGCGGGTTTAAGGATTGTCCGACGCATTGGGCAGGAGATTCGTCACACAGCCGAGGGCCTGGCGCCGGCACGAGAACCCGACCTGCCAGGCGAAAGTCAGCTATTTCTTTGGGTCTCCAAGGACATCAACGCTGCAGCCGATGAACCATGCAAGTGCTGGCGCCATCTCGGTGAGCGAGACGGTAGCGACTCGGCGTGTCGCATCGTCCAGAACAGGCCTGGTGCGTATCTGGAATCAGGAAACAATTCGTCACGGCGGACGATACAGCACGGAACAGGTGCCTTGTTCTTCAACCTGGTGCGTCGCCGAGGGTAACAGCTCCTGAAAAGGGTCTATGCTGCAAGCAAAACTGAGCAAAAGACCGACTTTCGGTCGTTTGCTCAACTCGGCACGCAACTTGCCTCTTTCTAGTTAGGGTCTTTCCATCAGCTTCGTGTTCGCAGTCTATTGAGGGGCGGTGCAAACACTGAATCAATGTTCGTTTTCTTCGGAGAGCTATCACACGAGCATCTGTTTTTAGCAGTTAGAGAACCGCAGGAGGACACTATGTTTCGGTCCACGCCAGTCATTGCCAGCAAAACCGTAGGCGGCGAAAGAATTCACGCTGAATTTCTCTGCGATACGGGACGGCTACGAATCATCGGCGGCATCACAGTGCACGCAGAATTGTTTCCGCCGCATTCGTGGTTTGCCATTGCATCTGTCGCGGGATACAGCCGGTGGGGCACCCGGCCCGACGAGATAGACCTGCTAAGGCTCATCGAGAACTTCATATACTTGCCCGGACCACCGGCTCTATGAGCAGAGCTTTGAGCGCAATCTGACAGGTGGTGGGCGCGTTTCTGCCCGTTCTGGCCTATGCACCCCCTAAGTCCAGCCGATTTTTTTGTAGCCCTGCAGCGCGCGACAAAGGGCGCGTCGACCTTAGACAATGCCCCGCAGCGTGCCTTCGGCGCGATTCGCCAGGATGTACTGCAGCTTATCGAGCGAAAGTGGCTTGGTCAGATGGAAATCGAATCCGGCCGCTAGTGCCCTCGACTTGTCGGATTCGGATGCATAGCCCGTGAGCGCTACCAGGATGACGTCATCGAATCCGCGATTCAGGCGAACAGTTCGTGCGACCTCGAAGCCGTCCATTTCCGGCATCCCCACGTCGACGATTGCAACTTCAGGGTGCGTTTCAGACATCAGCCGTATGGCATCGCGCCCATTGTCCGACGTTGTTACTTCGTGACCTTCGAGTTCAAGCAAAACGCTCAGCGCCTTGAGCGCATCCTGATTGTCGTCAACGAGCAGGAGACGCGCCGGCTCGGGAGCTGCAGCGGTCGCGCTGGGGGTGCCTACGTCTGTATCCGTTGTCGTCCGGGCTATCGGCAAACGGAGTGTTACAACCGTGCCTTTGCCCGAGCCTTCACTCTTGATTGAGATTGTTCCATGGTGAAGCTCGACCATCCGCTTTGCCACCGCGAGACCTATTCCCAAGCCTCCTTCGGAACGCGCCTGGCCACGGGCAGACTGCGCGAATAGCTCGAAGACGTGCGGCTTGACTGCGCTATCGATACCCATGCCGTTATCAGTGACGTCAATAACAACCAACCCGGGTGCTTCTTCGCGCGAGTTGTTTGGCTCGACGCGGACGTTGAGCTCGATGGTGCCTCCGACAGGTGTGTATTTCGCTGCGTTCGAAAGGAGGTTGCCCAGCACCTGGCTCAAGCGGACATGGTCGGCACGCACGGGGATGGGCTCGTCCAGCCCCGTGATTTTGAGTATGTGCCTGCGGGATGCGACGTGATGTCTGATAGCTGTCACGGCATCAAACACAATGTCGGTGAGCGAAGTGTCACTGTGCTTGATAGCGAGCTTGCCATGCTTCAGACGGGCGGCATCGAGCAGGTCATCGACCAGTGTTCGCAGATGCCTCATCTGGCGTTGTGCGATAGTCAGGACGTCGACGGCTCTTTCGTCTTCGGCGCAAAGTCGTTTCGCTGCACTTATGGCGCCGTCGATTGGCGTCATTGGATTTCGTAGCTCGTGACTGAGCATGGCGATGAATTCGTTGTGCCGCCGGTCGCTCTCTTCACCGCTGTCGCGCGCATTGACGATGGTTAACGCCGAGCCGGCGAAAACGGCGAGGTTTGAGAGCAGTCTGACGTCTTCGAGATCAAATCTGCAATCCTCGGCGTGTGACATCACCCATATCGCCCCTAGTTCCGCATTCTCAGCCTTGATTGGAACGACTATTCCTTCCGGTACGTCGATTCCCGGAAACGCAAGGCAAGGGAACCGAGCCTGCGGGTCGACGAATAGTTGCGGTGTTCCCGCCTCCAGGGTCACAGCGCACGGGCACTCGTCCCATGCGGTCGTATGGCCGCGCAGGCCAGCGCAGAGCCCGGCGACAGCGAGCCACCTGAGGACCCGATTGTCATCTGGTCCCTCGACAAGACTGATACCTGCGCTACCCGCGCGGCACAGTGTCAGAGCCGTGTCCGCGATGACTTGCAGAAATTCGGAGCGCGGGCCGGCCTGGGCTCGGGCGAGTGCCACAAGCGCGCGGTTCTCGGCCGCATAATCTGCGGCGCGGACCGGCCTGCGGGCAAGCTCATCCGTTTGACTGGGCGCGCGATTGCTTTCCATGGCTGATAGAGCGACTGGAGAAATAGAGAAAGTTCGAAGGTCGCGATGCCGGGATGCTGCTAGCTCGACACACGGGCGACGTTCTTCACAGCGGCGAATTTCACATTACGGGACGGACGACACAAAGTCAACGAGGGTTCGTACCCGCTTGCCTGCTGACAAAGGCGCCCTCGGTCCACGAAGGACAGCGACCTGAAATTGCTCACGGCGGCCCAACTACGGCGAGTAGAAATTTTGGCTGACTCGATACTGGCTCGAGAGCGCCATTTCCTTCGTCAGCAGGCGTGATTGGAGAGCCCCAGCTGCACAAAAGGCCAGTCGGCTACGCTGTTCCGCCACGCTGTAACTGTCGATGCGAGATGTTGTCCGCCAGGAGCCGTCGCATTGTGGTCAGTAAAATTTGTCCGTCTACGGGCTTGCGAAGGAAACCGTCGTAGCTGATGAAGGCGGGCGGGCTGGGTTCTCCGGAAATCAATATGAAAGCAACGTCAGCTAATCCGGGGAGAGTGCGCAATCGGTGACACAGTTCGCTCCCCGACATCACCGGCATGCGCCAGTCGGCGACCACTATGTCTACAGGGGATTCGATGAACATTGCCAATGCTGACTTGCCGTCGCTCGCCGTCTTCACTTGAAATCCGTCCGCGACACAGTTCGCCGCCCAAGCGGCGAGGGTTTCCGCGTCGTCATCTACCAGCAGTACGCTTGCCATACCCAAATGCTCGAGTTCTCACATATTGTTTGGCAGCTTGATGCCTGCCCAAGTTCACGCGGTCATTCATCCAGGCCATATATTCGTCGCGCTCGCCCTGTTTCGGAGAATGCGTATCCTGGGAGCAGGAAACGGAGGCGTTCATTTGCTACTCGGCTCAAACGGTGCCGCCGACGCGGCAGATTTGGATGCTACTGAACGCCGGCGAGCATTAACGCAACGCTTGCTCAAACGCGTCGGTGTGCAAGTGTCCTCACGCCAGGATTTCTCCGAATCGCAAGGACGCTGCGATGGGTGCAGTGTGGAAGAAAACGCGTGACGTCGCCCATGCCGTTTAACGATGAAAACGCGCCGGTCTATTCTGCAATCCTCCTCGGCGGACGCCGAGACTTAATTGAACGGGCAATTGCGCTATGAGGGAGAACTCGTGCATCTGAGACGACATCTAGCATTACTGCTTTCATTGACAGCTTTGGGTTCAACCGGAGCATGGGCGAGCGATATTCAATGTGCAACCACTCGACAACCGGCTGAGCGCGTCATATGCGACCACGCAATCCTGAACAATGAGTACGACGATATCTTCGCGCAACAGCAGGCTCTGCTGAGCACTGGAAAGCTCTCGCCCGAACAACTCGCCCGGTGGAGGCAATCGCGGAGCGCCTGCACCGACGTCCACTGCATCGACGGCGTATTTGCTCGATGGGCAGTGATGGCCAAGTCTGTCGAAACCACTTCTCGCGCCGCAGTGGCTCCGGTTATGGCCTCGGCTACTGCAATGGCCCCTGTCGGACCTACTTCGGACGCAATCGCCCTTCCCGCATCCCAAGCCTTGCCGACATCTGAAGCATCTCTTGTGCGTCAAGGGAGTGCCGCCGGCGTGGCGCTTCCGCAGCCTGTCGAGACTCAAGCCTCTTCATCTGCGGTCGCTTCTGCTCCTTCTAATGCAAGTGAATCCCGTAGCACGACCGGCATGAGCGCCGGCCTGACGACGGTCTTGCTTGTCGCGGTTGGATTCGGCGTTCTCTTCCGACGCCGAAGGAGGGCCGGTGCAAGCACCGGGGAACCACCAGGTAATGTTCGGGGCAAGGACAAGCCTTGAGCGGACCACATTGAAGGGCATGGAGCGCGGCGACGTAGTGTTGTGATTTTCGGTGATACGCCGCTCCAGTCCAGGCACTGGCATTTTCCGACGCCACCGTGGCATATTGCGGCCACGTTCACAAGGAGGTCACCTGATGGCAACGACCTTGGAAGCAATCCGAACGAAGATAGATAAACTGAAGGCGCAGGCTGACGCGTTGCTTGCAAAGCAATCGTCGGGCGTTATCGAAAGGATTCGCGCGTTGATGGCGAAGCACGACCTGACTACTGCTGACATTGACGTGCACGCTGGCGGCAAGCAGCGCGCCGCGAAGGCAGTTGTTAAGACCATGAGCAAAGGTAGCGCTGCTGCGGTCAAGTATCGCGACCCGAAGACAGAAGAAATCCCGAGCTCCGATCATTGAACACCTACACAACAGCGGCAGACTACGCCGCCTTGAACCCCGAAGCCCGTGCAGTAGTGGATTGCTGGTTCGGCGCCCCGAACTCACCCACCTTCGGCCAACCGCACAAGCGGTGGTTTGCCCGCGATAAAGCTTTCGATGCGATGCTACTGGAACGCTTCGGCAACCTGATAGACGTGGCACGCGAAGAAGGCATCCTCGACAACTGGCAAGAAACCCCGCTCGGCGCGTTGGCGCTAATCATCATCCTCGATCAGTTCTCCCGCAACTGCCACCGCGACACGCCACGCGCTTTCGCTGCCGATCAAAAAGCGCTGCACATCGCGCAACAGATGATCGCGACCGGTGCCGACCGCTCATTGCCTACCGCACATCATCGCGCATTCGCCTATCTGCCTTTCGAACACGACGAAACGCTCGCCAGCCAGCACGAATCACTACGCCTGTTCAAGCAGCTCGAAGCTGAACCAGGCGGCGAGTCCTACTACTCGTCCGCGCTCAGACACGCGAAAGTGATCGAGCACTTCGGACGTTTTCCACATCGCAACGCGATACTCGCACGGCCCTCGACGGCTGAAGAAACCGCTTTCCTGCGCGGACCCGGCGCCTCGTTCTAAGCCGGTCTAAGCCGATTGAACCCACAACTGATCGCCGCGCCTGCAAAGCGCTTTAGTCGCCGCGCGCGACCGGCGCAGGTGTGCGCACGAACACGCGCAATAGTTCGTCGTTGTCGCCCGGACGCGCACCTGACCAGAACAGGCGCCAATCGCCCGGTGGCGTGCGCGCATCGTTGCGGCGGCTCTGCTCGATCAGCCAGGTGCATGTAGTCGCGTCGGTATTCGTGATCGGCCGATGCTCGATACCGGTGTAGTAATACAGCATCGGCGCTTCCGATTCGCCAAGGCCTTTGCTGGCCATGCAATCGCCATCGTTCCATTCGAGATTCATTTGCGCGCGGAGGTTTTCGAACACCGAGCGGTAACTCTTCCCATAGTCGAGCCACGGCAGCAGCAGCGTGCTCACGAGTCCCCATGCGACGATCGCGCCCGCACACCAGCTCACAGCGCCGCGCCATTTGCCGGTGTGCTTGAATACCGGCAGCAGCCACAGCCAACCGAACGTCAGTAGCAGGCCGGCCGCGATCAGTCCGGGTTTGACCGGCATCACCCAGTCGAGCGGCAACCAGCGACCAAGCCCATGCAACGATCCGTGAGTCTCGACAGGGCTGCTCATGATCGACCAGACGATCCACGCAAGCGCCGCCACGCTGCCGAACAGCACGCGGCTTACCATGTCCCAGCCTGCATGCAGACGCTGCGGAAGCTTCTCGATACCCTGCATCGCCAGCAGTGCAAGCGGCGCGATGAACGGCAGGATGTACAGTTCGCGAACCGTCGCCGAGCTTTGCAGCACGGCAAAGCCGGTGCCCGCGAAGATCGCCGGCAGCGCGACGCGCGGATCGCGCCAGCGACGCCACGCGCCGCCCGCGAGCGCGGCCAATGCAAGCGGCACGACCGGGAAGCCGACGCTCAGCACCGTGCGTAGCACGAACAGACGGTTCTCGTTTTCAGAGCCGAGTTCAGCCACCGAAAAGCCGAAAAAGCGGCCGATGTTGTTGTCCCACAGCCAAACCTTGAAGAGCGCTTCGGAGCGCAGATAGAAGAAGATCGGCCAGATCAGCGCAAACGGCGCACAGACGAGTGCGGCGATGCCGAGCGCGCCTGCAAAGCTGCGGTTGCGGCAAGCAGGATAGAGCGCTAGCGCTGCAACGGTGGTCGCGCCGAACACCAGCGGCACGAACAGGCCCTTGGCCAGCAGCGACACGCCGACGCCGGCACCGAACATCGTTGCCGCGCTCAGGATGGCGTGGCGTCGATGGCGTGCGTCGACCGGCAACAGGCGGGCTTCGTCGCGCAGATGCATCAGCACCAGTTCGAACAGGCCGCAGAAGCCGAGCGCGGCGCCGGCCATCAGCGCGACGTCGGTCATCATGTCGTGCACGTGTTTGATGACCACGAGCGTGCTCGCGAACAACGCGAGCGTGCCGATCACGCGCACGTCGAACCAGCTCGGCGCGCCTACCGCGCGGCGGGCGACGCGTGCGGTGTAGTAGACCGTCAATGCGGCGAACAACGCGCTCGCGAGGCGCGCTGCATCATGCAAAGGGAGATAGCGGCCGAACGTCCACGCGAGTCCCGCGGCGACCCAGTCGTAAATCGGTGGCTTTTCGACGAAAGGCTGTCCAGCGTTGGTCGGCACGACCAGGTCGCCGGTGTCGAGCATGTGCTGGATGATGCCGAACGTGTAGGTCTCATCCTGTTTCCACGGCTCGTGGCCCAAGGTGCCGGGCAAGAGCCACGCACACGGGATCGCCAGCGCGACGAGCCACATCAGCGGGCGGGCAGCGGTGAGCGCGCGCAAGCGCTGGGCGCCACGCGAGGTGCGGTCGGTGGGGCTCGCCGCGCCCGCCGGGGCTGCGGGTCCTGCGGGCGCTTCGGTTGTGGTTGCAGTTGCGGCAGCCTGGCGGTCCAACGAACTGGCGTTGTCTTCAGCGAGGTCCGCCAAGTCGGGGCGAGCCTGCTCCGGCGCACTGTCGGCAGGCCCGGCCGGCGCGGGCGTCGCGGCTATGGCGTGCCCCGTGCGCCAGCGCGCGGATGGGTTTTCGTGCATGAAGATCTCTGGTCGCCGTGCGCGGCGGCATGGGCCGCGAACTTATGTGGTGGTTGTGCGTCGCGTGCGGTTGCACACGCTCCGCGCGATTGTAGCCCCCATTTATTACTGTCGATTACAGAAAAAGCGGATGCGTTGGGCGTAATCGAACACATGGCGCCGATTCCGCATCAGATCGATGGGAAGGCCTGCCTGGAACGGGGGAAAAGCGGCCGTGGGAAACGGCCTGTCGCTCAGAAAGGAAGAGGGCGGCTCAGCGACCGCCGGTCACGTCGAGCAGTGCGCCGGTCACGTACGAGGCGGCATCGCTCAGCAACCAGACGATCGTCTCGGCGACTTCGGCGGCGCTGCCGGGACGGCCAAGCGGCGTTTGCGCGCCGAGCTGGGCGGCGCGGTCCGGCTTGCCGCCGCTCGCGTGGATTTCGGTGTCGATCAGGCCGGGGCGCACGGCATTCACGCGCACGCCTTGCGGGCCGAGTTCCCTGGCGAGGCCGATCGTCATTGTGTCGACGGCGCCTTTCGAGCCGGCGTAGTCGACATATTCGTTCGGCGAGCCTAAACGCGCTGCCGCCGACGAGATATTCACGATCACACCACCCGCGCCGCCGCGATCTTTCGACATCCGGCGTGCGGCTTCGCGCGCGCACAGATACGCACCGAGCACATTGACGTCGAACAGGCGCTTCAGGCGCGCCAGATCCATATCGGCGAGCTGCATCGACGGTGCGACGATGCCGGCATTGTTGACGAGCGCATCGAGCCGGCCGAAGGTCTGTTCGACGGCGTCGAACATCGCGATCACATCGGTTTCGTTCGCGACGTCGCCGGCGATCGGCAATGCGTGGCCGCCCGCGCGTTCCACTTCGGCGGCGGTTTCCTGCGCGGCGGCGAGGCTACGCGTGTAGTTCACGCCGACCGACCAGCCGCGCGCACCCAGCAAACGCGCCGTTGCACGGCCAATACCGCGGCTGCCTCCGGTGATCAGAACGGCTTTCGTCATCGCAACCTCATCGTGTGAAAGCAGCCCACGCAGAACGCGCGGGCTATCCGGTGACCGGATAGCAGGCCGTGGAAATCAAATCTCGTCGCGTTTGATGGCCCATTTGTCGGCAGCGGGCGGCTGATAGCGCTGCAGCTTGCCGATCAGCGCGGCAGGATCGGCTTCGATCTGCAGGATGTCGAAGTAGGTTTGCCGCATGAAGCCTTCGTCCACCGTGTGCTGGAGCAGATTGATCAACGGATCGTAGAAGCTGTCGATATTCAGCAGTGCCACCGGCTTCTGGTGATAGCCGAGTTGGGCCCACGTGTAGACCTCGAACAGCTCTTCGAGCGTGCCCGCGCCGCCCGGCAGCGCGACGAACGCGTCGGACAGGTCGGCCATCATCTTCTTGCGATGATGCATGTCGGGCACAACATGCAGTTCGGTCAGGCCGTTATGGCCGACTTCCTTGTTGACCAGCAGCTCGGGAATCACGCCGATCGCACGGCCGCCTTCGGCCATGACCGTATCGGCGATCACGCCCATCAGGCCTACCTTGCCGCCGCCGTACACCAGCGCGAGGTCCGCTCCGACCAGCGCACGGCCGAATGCGCGCGCGGCTTCGGCATACAGCGGTTTGGCTCCGTCGGAGGAGCCGCAATACACACACACCGACTTCATGCTCAAACGTCCTTCGGTTCGTTGCGGGGCGCGGCGCCTTCTTTGGGCGGCAGGTAATCGTAGAACTCGCGCTTGGGCAGCTTGCCCGACGCGAGGTCGTCGAAAATCTGCCGCGAGCGGCCGCGCAAATAAGGCGCCATCAGCGACACGATCTGCACGCTCACCTGATGCAGCTCCGCGCGAATCGTTTCCTGCTCGTTGTACTTGCGCGGGTTCATCACGAATTGATACGACAGCCAGTACGTGCCGATCACGCCGACGTTGGTCGCGATCACGTGCAGTTCTTCGGGCGTCGCGACCATTTCGCCGTCGGCCACGAGTTGCTCGCAGAACTGGCTCGCAAAACGCACCTTGTGGCTGATGATCTGTTTGAAGTGCGTCTCCAGCGTGCGATTGCGCGCCAGCAGATCGTTCAGATCGCGATACAGGAAACGATAGCGCCAGGTGAAATCGACCATGTATTGCAGGTACGACCACATCTCGTCGATCGTCGCGCGGTGATCGTCGGGAAAGCGCAAGCGCTTTTCGATCTCCTGCTCGAACTGGCCGAAGATGCTGTTGATGATGTCGTCTTTGTTGCGGAAGTGGTAGTACAGGTTGCCTGGACTGATTTCCATTTCCTCGGCGATCGTCGTCGTCGTGACGTTCGGCTCGCCGATTTCGTTGAACAGCTTCAACGACAGTTCGAGGATCCGTTCGCGGGTGCGGCGGGGAGGTTTGGCTTCCATGTCGTCCGGCCCTGGTTACGCCGGGCTGAACGCGGGCGGCGTGCCGCTCGCGCGTGATCCACCCGGACGCGGTTGGTATAGTTGAGTGGCCCCAAACCTGTCGCTGCACGACAGGCCCCCGAGGCGGCAATCCCTCGATCCCCCAAGGGGACTTCCTTCGGGGCCGGGAACTTCCTGCGGAGCGGAAAACCCGGGGGGCGGCCCAGCGTTTTCTCGTGAGACTATCGAACGATTATAAACCGACCGTTCTTATCCCAAACGGATACTCAGGGTTTTCATACTTTGAGACGTTGGCGCGTCAGGTAGCGCGGACTTCATAGCCATGTTTTGACCCAATGCACCACGAGCGGCCCGACGATCAACACCCACGTCATCACACACATGCCGAGCGCGACCATCACCGCCGCGCTGCCGAGATCCTTGGCACGCCGCGACAGTTCGTGGCGTTCGAGCGAGATCCGGTCGATGGCCGCTTCGAGGCTCGAATTCAGCAGTTCGACGATCAGCACCAGCAGCACCGAGCCGAGCAACAACACGCGCGACACGGGATCGACCGGCACTAGCACACCGCACGGAAGCAGGATCGCGGCGAGCGTCAATTCCTGGCGGAACGCGCTTTCCTCGCGGATCGCCACGCGGAAGCCGGCCAGCGAATTCTTCATCGCGTGCCATGCGCGAGTGAGGCCGCGATTGCCCTTGTACGGATTGAAGGGCAGCGGCGTGAGCGGATCGTCGGGGCTGAGCGGCTCGTGGTGGGTTTCGCTCGCGGGGCTCGTGTGGTTCACGCCGTTCGCGTGAGGTACATGACCCACGTGGTTCGGTTCGCCGTGTTCGCGCACATCGTCGAACGGTTCGATGCTGGCCGCGTCGGCATCGGCGTCGATCCCGGCGCGGGTCTTCACGGCGCGCAACGCGCCAGTCGCCGTGCGGGCCACGGTAGAGGTTCTGGTTCGCATAAGCGGCTCGGCGCGCCGCGTCATGCGGCGGCGCTTTCCTCGCTGTACGAGGCGCGCGGCAACGGCTTCAGATGCGCGGCGAACTGCTCGGACGCCGCGGCCCACGAAAAGCGCTCGGCCCACGCCCGCGCATGGCTGCGCTCGATCTTCAACGCTTCGAGGCAGGCTTCGCGCAAGTCCTCATGCATGGCGCCGGCGCCGCCGTCGCCCAGCACGTCGATCGGACCGGTCACCGGATAGGCCGCGACCGGCGTGCCGCAGGCCAGCGCTTCGAGGAGCACCAGACCGAACGTATCGGTGCGGCTCGGGAACACGAACACGTCAGCGGCCGCATAGACCTTGGCCAGTTCGGCTTGCGTCAGCACGCCGAGATAATTCGCCTGCGGATAGCGCGACTTCAGTTCGGCAAGCGCCGGGCCTTCGCCCGCGACCCACTTCGAGCCGGGCAGATCGAGCTTGAGAAACGCTTCCACGTTTTTCTCGACCGCCACACGCCCCACGTACAGGAAGATCGGCCGCGCGGTGTTGAGCACCTTCGAGTCCATCTGGTGAAAGATGTCGAGATCGACGCCGCGTGTCCACAGTACGACATTGGTGAAGCCGAATTTTTCGAGGTCGTTCTTGACCACCGGCGTCGGCGCCATCACCGCCAGCGACGGCTTGTGGAACCAGTGCAGAAACTTGTAAGTCGCCGCAAGCGGAATGCCGAAGCGCGCCTGCACGTATTCGGGAAAGCGCGTGTGATAGGCGGTCGTGAACGGCAGCTTGTGCTGGATCGCATAGGCGCGCGCGGCCATGCCGAGCGGGCCTTCGGTGGCGATGTGCAGCGCCTCGGGTGCGAACGCGTCGATACGCTCGCGCAGCTTGCGGCGCGGCAGCAGCGACAGGCGAATCTCAGGATAGGTCGGGCACGGAATCGTCTTGAATTCGAGCGGTGTCAGCAGATCGACATGGTGGCCGAGCGCGGTCAGCTCGCGCGTGGTGTTTTTCAGCGTGCGCACGACGCCATTGACCTGCGGTTCCCATGCATCGGTGACGATCATGATCTTCATCGGTTTGGCCCAATGGAAGTTAAGAGGGACTACGCGGTCGCCCGGGCCTTTTGCGCACGGACTTCCGGGGCACGCATCACGGTCCAGTAGATCACCTTGAGTTCGCCTTCATACGTCTCGACTAGCGCCGACAGGCTTTCGACCCAGTCGCCGTCGTTGCAATACAGCACGCCGTCGATTTCGCGGATCTCGGCTTTGTGGATGTGGCCGCAGACCACGCCGTCGCAGCCGCGGCGGCGCGCTTCATCGGTCATCACGCGCTCGAACGACGAAATGAAATTCACCGCGTTCTTCACCTGATGCTTCAGGTATTGCGACAGCGACCAGTACGGAAAGCCGAGCCGGCTACGGATCCGGTTGAACCAGCGGTTCAGGATCAGGATCATCGTGTAAAGCGTGTCGCCGAGATAGGCGAGCCACTTGGCGTGCTGGATCACGCCGTCGAACAGATCGCCGTGGACGATCCACAGGCGCTTGCCGGCGAGCGTCGTGTGGAACGCCTCGCCGCGCACGTGGATGTCGCCGAATGCGAGGTCGCAGAACTGACGCGCGGCTTCGTCGTGATTGCCGGGCACGTAGACGACCTGGGTGCCTTTGCGCGCTTTGCGCAGAATCTTCTGCACCACGTCGTTGTGCGCCTGCGGCCAGTACCAGCCTTTCTTCAACTGCCAGCCGTCGATGATGTCGCCAACGAGATACAGATATTCCGACTCGTTGTGCCGCAGGAAGTCGAGCAGATAGGGTGCCTGGCAGCCGCTCGATCCCAGGTGGATGTCGGACAGCCAGATGGTGCGGTAGCGATGCGGTTCGGCGTGGTCGTCGTCGTGATGGGCGGCGTGCGCGTCGAGCGGCAACGACGGCACGGGCAACGGCCGTCCGTGACTAGGGTTGGGGTCCGGGTGGAACGCGACGGGGTCGACGCTCGTGCCGGTCTGGCGGAACAGGGAAGTCGCGGACGTTTGGGGGTCCATGGCTCACGCGTCGAGTTGCGGTGCCCGTATTGCGCCAGTCGCGCGTGACCGTGCCGTGACAGTCACAAGAAGTTCTTATTACTGTGTGAATTACTGTGTGGGAATTAGGAGGGGCGGCAGCGTGAATTGCCGGAAAATCCGATGGGTCAGCGCGCGACGTCGATCACGCGTGTACCGGCGAGCCGATCGTGCAGGAATTGGCGCTGCCGGTCGAACCGGCCGGTAGCGGCCCACAGCACGAACCAGATCGCGGCGATCGCGAGTGTCTGCGGCACGGCGAGACCCAGTAGCGGATGCAACGCGAGCGGCGGCAAAAACCACAGCCAGGCCAGCGCATAGCGGACGATCGCGCGGCCGGTGGAGAGCGGCGCCCCGTCAGCGGCGACGACGCGCAGGCGCCAGGTTTTCATCGGCAGGGTCTGCCCGCTGTGGGTCCAGAACCAGACGAAGTACAGCCCGACCACCAGCCCGATCCATGCCGCGAGAAGGTTGTGATGGGTCAGGCCGTTGCGCTGCTGCGTCAACGTGCTGAACAGATAACCGGCGATAAACACGACGCCGAACAGGATCACGGCTTCGTAAAGCAGCGCGGCGAGGCGCCGGCGCACGCTGGGGACGGTGCCGGAGGCGCCGGCGGGTAGCACGAAGGTCGTGAGCGGCTGGGGCACGGTGGTTGTGGACGCGGCCGGGCTCGAATCAGGAGCCGTTGAAGATCGACGGCGCCTCGGAGGGCGAAACCGGTATCGGCGTGGCGGGCACGAAGCTTCCCGGGGCGGGAACGGCGGGCATGTCCGGGCTCGGCAACGACGCGCCAGCCGCGGCGCTCGCCGCTGCGGTGCTGCTCGCGCCACGCTCGCGCGCATTGACCAGACGGTCGAGCCCCTTGATTTCGCTCCTGCCCGACGGCGGCGCGCTGACTACACTGGGCCGCCGTTTGCGCTCGCTGGCAGCAAGCCGCTCCTTCTGTTCTTCGGACAGTTGCTGGTAGGCCTTCCACGCGTTCTGGCGTGTCTCGCGCGGCAATTCCTTCGAAACCTGGTAGTTTTCGCGTGCGACGCGCCGCTGATCGGGCGTCATGCGCACCCATTCAGCCATCCGGTCGTGCAGGCGTTTTTGCGCATCGGGTGATAACTTCGAGTAACGCGACGCGATCTTGAGCCATTTGCGCTTACGTTCGTCGCTGAAGGAGTCCCATTGGCTGGCGAACGGCGCCAGCGCCACGCGCTCGGCAGTAGTGAGACGCGCCCATGCCATCGGGCTGTTGCTGCCGGGCAGGCTGGGCAAATCGACGGAGAGGGTCGGGGCAGGCGCTTTGGCGGTCGCGCCGCCGGCGGCAGGCGCGGCGGCGGTCGATTGGCTCGGATAAAAGCGCGGATACGTTGCGGCGAACGACACCAGGGCCGCAATCGCACATCCGAAAACAACGGCCAAGCCGCGCTTGTAACTCACCCGAGGAATCTCCCGCTCAGTGCGCGCGCGATAGGTACGCGTTGAAGCCGTGGTCGAGATACGCATTGAGCGGCAGATCGTCGCTCAGCATGGCGGCATCGATATCGGCAAGTTCGGCGGTGCGCTGCTGGTCTTCCCAGTAGGCGATGCCCACGAGGCTCACAACCAGCGCCACGAGCGGCCAGGCGAGCGCAAAGCGGCGCAGCGGCGAACGGCGGCGCTGCGGGGCTTCGAGTTGCGGCATACCGGCCGGCATGCCGGCGCCGGCGAATGCGGGCACGAACACCGGTGCGCTCACCGTTTCGGGCTTCTTGCGGGCAAGCGCCGCGCGGCGCGCCGCTGCAAGTCGATCGACTGCGGCGGGCGGAATGCTGGCGGCGTTTTCGTCGAGCGCCCGGCGTACCTGCCGGGCGAACTCGAGTTCTTTAGTTTCGAGGGAGCTCATAGCGTGATTCCTTTAGCCTTGAGCGCTTGCGCCAGCGTGTGGGTGGCCCGCGAGCAGTGCGTTTTCACACTGCCTTCGGAGCAGCCCATCGCGGCGGCAGTCTCGGCGACATCCATATCTTCCCAATAACGCATGAGAAACGCCTCCCGTTGACGTGCCGGTAATTTTTGGATCTCGTCGTCGATTAACTGTAAGACCTGCTCGCGTTCGAGCTTCTGCTCGTTGCTCTCGGAGCCCGCCGAGCCTTGCTGGGCCTCGAAGGTTTCGAGGGGGTCGAATTCGTCGTCATCGGGGTTGCCGAGCGACGAAAACAGACTGACCCAAGTATTGCGCACTTTCTGCCGACGAAAATAGTCATGCATCGCATTCTGGAGAATACGCTGAAACAATAGCGGCAGTTCGGCGGCCGGACGGTCGCCATATTTTTCGGCGAGCTTGATCATCGCGTCCTGCACGATATCCAGCGAGGCGTCGTCGTCCCGCACGGCGTAGACCGTCTGCTTGAATGCGCGCCTTTCGACGCCCGCCAGAAAATCGGCGAGTTCCTTGTCTGATGCCATCCGTTTGGGGGTCGGCGCAGCGAGCGTGCGCGTAATCGATCGAAAAATGTCGTAAAACTCGCGGATGCTAACAAACTTTTGCGCCGCTGGGGCGAAACGCGGCCTACCTTGCATCTCTATAACAAACTTTCGCTCAATAAGGAGACAGAGGGGCAGGGTGCCAAGGCAATATTTACTTGACCGTCCGGCGTTCTGCAGATATCGTCGCTGGTTCGCAACATAAGTGACTTGTCTCAATTGAGGTGTGGCCCAAGAAGCTCGCCTGTCAACTGGACGCGCCGCTTGAACCCGAGCCACAAGCCCGGCAGAGAGCACCCGATCAATTTTTTGCCGAAAATTCGAAAGGTGAATAATGAATATGCCCAGCGCGGAATTCTCCACGTCGGATACGACTTCCCCTCCTGAAGCTGACTCTATCGGCGCCACCGTGCTCATGAAGGCACTGGCCGACGAAGACGTCGAGTTTGTGTGGGGCTATCCCGGCGGCTCGGTACTTTACATTTACGACGAGCTGTACAAGCAGGACAAATTCCAGCACATCCTCGTGCGCCACGAGCAGGCCGCGGTCCACGCTGCCGACGCCTATGCGCGTTCCACCGGCAAGGTCGGTGTATGCCTCGTGACCTCCGGCCCCGGCGTCACCAATGCGGTGACCGGCATTGCCACCGCCTACATGGATTCGATCCCGATGGTGGTGATCAGCGGGCAGGTGCCGACCGCCGCGATCGGCCAGGATGCGTTTCAGGAGTGCGACACGGTCGGCATCACGCGTCCTTGCGTGAAGCACAACTTCCTCGTGAAGGACGTGCGCGATCTCGCTGCCACCGTAAAGAAAGCGTTCTACATCGCCCGTACCGGCCGGCCCGGCCCGGTGCTGATCGACATTCCGAAAGACGTGTCGAAGGCGCCTTGCCAGTACGAACCGCTCAAGACGGTTTCGTTGCGCTCGTACAACCCGGTCACGAAGGGTCACTCCGGCCAGATCCGCAAGGCGGTTGCCTTGCTGCTGTCGGCGAGGCGCCCATACATCTACACCGGCGGCGGCATTATCCTCGCGGATGCATCGCGTGAGCTGAACCAGTTCGCCGATCTGCTCGGCTACCCGGTCACCAATACGTTGATGGGGCTGGGCGGCTACCGCGCGAGCGACAGGAAATTCCTCGGCATGCTCGGCATGCACGGTACGTACGAAGCCAACATGGCGATGCAGCACTGCGACGTGCTGATCGCCATCGGCGCGCGTTTCGACGACCGTGTGATCGGCGACCCGGCGCACTTCGCGTCGCGTCCGCGCAAGATCATCCATATCGACATCGATCCTTCTTCCATCTCCAAGCGCGTCAAGGTCGACATTCCGATCGTCGGCGACGTGAAGGAAGTGCTCAAGGAGCTGATCGAGCAGTTGCAAACGGCCGACCATGGCCCGGACACCGCGGCGCTTGCCGACTGGTGGAAGGACATCGAGGCCTGGCGCGCGAAAGACTGCCTGAAGTTCGACCGCAAGAGCGACATCATCAAGCCGCAATACGTGGTGGAAAAGGCGTGGGAACTGACCGACGGCAATGCCTTCGTGTGTTCCGACGTCGGCCAGCACCAGATGTGGGCCGCGCAGTTCTATCGCTTCAACAAGCCGCGCCGCTGGATCAATTCCGGTGGTCTCGGCACCATGGGCTTCGGCCTGCCGGCGGCGATGGGCGTGAAGATGGCGCACCCGGACGACGACGTGCTCTGCATCACGGGCGAAGGCTCGATCCAGATGTGCATTCAGGAACTGTCGACCTGCAAGCAGTACGAGACGCCGGTCAAGATCATTTCGCTGAACAACCGCTATCTGGGCATGGTGCGCCAGTGGCAGCAGATCGAATACAGCAAGCGCTATTCGCATTCGTACATGGATGCGCTGCCGGATTTCGTGAAGCTCGCTGAAGCGTACGGCCATGTCGGCATGCGTATCGAACGCACGGCGGACGTCGAGCCGGCGCTGAAAGAAGCGCTGCGCCTGAAAGATCGCACGGTGTTTCTCGACTTCCAGACCGATCCGACCGAAAACGTCTGGCCGATGGTTCAGGCCGGCAAGGGCATCACCGAGATGCTCATGGGTTCGGAAGATCTATAACGACGGCATCTGCGTTGGCTTCGTCATGCGCGCCTCCACAAAGGGCGAAAGCGGACGAAGCGGCGCGAAGCCGCTCGCATACATCGACAAAACATCTGGAAGAAGCGAAACATGAGACACATCATTTCCGTCCTGCTGGAAAACGAACCGGGCGCGTTGTCACGCGTGGTCGGTCTCTTCTCCGCACGCGGCTACAACATTGAAACCTTGACGGTGGCTCCGACCGAAGACCGATCGCTGTCGCGCATGACCATCGTCTCCATTGGCTCGGACGACGTGATCGAACAGATCACGAAGCATCTGAACCGCCTGATCGAGGTGGTGAAAGTGGTCGACCTTACCGAGGGCGCCCACATCGAGCGCGAGCTGATGTTGATCAAGGTGAGGGCGGTCGGCAAGGAACGTGAGGAGATGAAGCGGATGGCGGATATTTTCCGCGGCCGCATCATCGACGTCACCGAAAAGACCTATACGATCGAACTGACGGGCGCGAGCGATAAGCTCGATGCCTTTATCGAAGGGCTCGACGCCACCGCGATTCTCGAAACGGTCCGTACAGGCAGCTCGGGGATCGGCCGCGGCGAGCGCATTCTGAAGGTTTGACGCGCGAGCCGGTTTGCGGTTATCAACCGTCTCGATCGAGGCCGGGCAATGCCGTCGAGAAGCCCGGCCAGGCAACACAACATTCGCAGTATTTGAATTTCACTGATTTCACTGAATTTAGCCAAGGAACCGACATGAAAGTTTTCTACGACAAGGACGCCGACCTCTCCCTCATCAAGGGCAAGCAAGTCACCATCATCGGCTATGGCTCGCAAGGCCATGCGCATGCACTGAACCTGAGCGAAAGCGGCGTGAAGGTGACGGTCGGTCTGCGCAAGGGCGGCGCATCGTGGAGCAAGGCTGAGAACGCCGGTCTGCAAGTCAAGGAAGTGGCAGAAGCCGTCAAGGGCGCGGACGTCGTCATGATGCTGCTGCCGGACGAGCAGATCGCCGAAGTCTATGCAAAGGAAGTGCACGCCAACATCAAGCAAGGCGCTGCGCTCGCATTCGCGCACGGTTTCAACGTGCACTACGGTCAAGTGATCCCGCGTGCGGATCTTGACGTCATCATGATTGCGCCGAAGGCGCCGGGCCACACGGTTCGCGGCACGTACTCGCAAGGTGGCGGCGTGCCCCACCTGATCGCCGTTGCGCAAGACAAGTCGGGCGCGGCACGTGACATCGCTCTGTCGTACGCGGCAGCGAACGGCGGCGGCCGTGCCGGCATCATCGAAACCAACTTCCGCGAAGAAACCGAAACCGACCTGTTCGGCGAACAAGCCGTGCTGTGCGGCGGTACCGTCGACCTGATCAAGGCCGGCTTCGAAACGCTGGTGGAAGCAGGCTACGCGCCGGAAATGGCGTACTTCGAGTGCCTGCACGAACTGAAGCTGATCGTCGACCTGATCTACGAAGGCGGCATCGCGAACATGAACTACTCGATCTCGAACAACGCCGAATACGGCGAGTACGTAACGGGTCCGCGTATCGTCACGGCTGAAACGAAGAAGGCGATGAAGGCTGTGCTGACCGACATTCAGACCGGCGAGTACGCAAAGAGCTTCATCCTCGAAAACAAGGCTGGCGCACCGACGCTGCAATCGCGCCGCCGTCTGACGGCCGAGCACCAGATCGAACAGGTCGGTTCGAAGCTGCGCGCGATGATGCCGTGGATCGCGAAAAACAAGCTGGTCGATCAGTCGAAGAACTAAGCCAGAGTCGCTTTTGTCCGGCGCCGCGCACTGCCGCCGCAGTCGCGTATCAGTCGGGCAATTCAAAAAGCCGTCCAAGGGTGCTGAACCCTGGGCGGCTTTTGCTATCCTACGGTTTTACAAAAAATACAGAAGCCATCCATGAATTACCCTCATCCGATCATCGCGCGAGAAGGCTGGCCGTTCATCGCCATCGCGGCCGTCGTAGCATTGCTGGTCCATGCCTTCGCGGGGTTCGGCTTTGCATGGCTGTTCTGGCTGATCCTGATCTTCGTCGTGCAGTTCTTCCGCGATCCGGCACGGCCGATTCCTACTCAGGCGAATGCCGTGCTGTGCCCGGCCGACGGCCGCATCGTCGCGGTCGAAACAGCGCATGATCCGTATGCCAACCGTGAAGCGCTGAAAATCAGCGTGTTCATGAACGTCTTCAACGTCCATTCGCAACGCTCGCCGGTGGATGGTGCGATCTCGAAGGTCGAATACTTCCCGGGCGCCTATCTGAATGCCGCGGTGGACAAAGCTTCGCTCGAAAACGAGCGCAATGCGCTGGTGATCGAAATGGCCGGCGGTCAGACCGTGACGTCGGTACAGATCGCCGGGCTGATCGCGCGGCGAATTCTTTGCTACGTTCGAGCGGGTGAGCCGCTCACGCGTGGTCAACGTTATGGATTCATCCGTTTTGGCTCGCGCGTCGACGTGTATCTGCCGGTCGGCAGCCGTCCGCGTGTGTCGATCGGCGAGAAGGTTTCCGCGTCGTCCACGATCCTCGCTGAACTATAAAGCGGCACTAAGGAGGTTTTCCGATGGCCGCATTCAAACCGCGTCGACCCCGCAACAATGGGCCGCTACCGCGTCCGTTCCGCCGCAACAAGCCGATCGTGGCGGAGTCGCCGGCAGTCGATAGCCGGCGTGCGCAGCGTCAGCAGTTCCTGAGAAAGCGCGGCATTTATCTGCTGCCGAACGCCTTCACCACCGCTGCACTCTTCTGCGGCTTCTTCGCCGTGGTGCAGGCGATGAACGTGCGCTTCGAGATCGCGGCGATCGCGATCTTCGTGGCGATGGTGCTCGACGGGATGGACGGCCGCGTCGCCCGAATGACGCATACCCAGAGCGCATTCGGCGAACAGTTCGACAGCCTGTCGGACATGGTGTCGTTCGGCGTGGCGCCGGCGCTGGTGATGTACGAGTGGATCCTGAAGGATCTCGGCCGCTGGGGCTGGCTCGCGGCGTTCGTTTACTGTTCGGGGGCGGCGCTGCGTCTTGCGCGCTTCAATACGAACATCGGCGTGGTCGATAAGCGCTTCTTCCAGGGCATGCCGAGTCCGGCCGCGGCGGCGCTGATCGCCGGTTTTGTGTGGCTCGCCACCGATAACCGCGTGCCGCTCAAGCTGGTGTGGCTGCCTTGGGTGGCTTTTGCGCTGACCATCTACGCCGGTGTGACGATGGTGTCGAACGCGCCGTTCTACAGCGGCAAGGCGCTCGACGTGCGGCACCGCGTGCCGTTCGGCGTGATTCTGCTGGTGGTGGTCGCCTTCGTGCTGGTGTCGTCCGATCCGCCGCTGATGCTGTTCGGTCTGTTCGTGCTGTACGGTCTGTCGGGCTATGTGTTCTGGGCCTATCAGGCGGTGCGGGGCAGGGCGAATCCGGCTCGTTCGGTGCAACGCGACAGGTAAGCCAGGCAAGTAAGCGCGGCAGCACATTCGCATGTCGGCAAGATGAAAAAACGGCAGCCTTCGGGCTGCCGTTTCTCGTTGTTCAGGCCGTGTTCCAGGTCGCGCAGGGGCAGGTGTGACGCCAATTGCACGATCGAAGGAATGCCGCTATAGTCGTCGGATGACTGCGCTCCCGCTTCCCGAAACGTTTCAATACGAGCCTCACCAGGCCGGCGCGCCGCTAGGCGTGCTAGCGCTAGCGCGCCTACCGCGCTGATCGCTTACGTTTCCTGCCCTCCGTCTGCCTCGTCTGTGGTTGAGCGTCGCCAGCGGTGGCGCAAACCCCCGAATTCCAATATCCGATCCCCACAATTGACCGACTCCTCAGGAGACCCGACATGGCCGACAAACTGATCATATTCGACACGACCTTGCGTGACGGCGAACAATCGCCCGGTGCGTCGATGACGAAAGAAGAAAAAATCCGCATCGCGAAGCAACTGGAACGGATGAAGGTGGATGTGATCGAAGCGGGTTTCGCGGCCAGTTCGAACGGCGACTTCGATTCGATCCACACGATCGCGGGGCTGATCAAGGACAGCACGATCTGCTCGCTCGCCCGCGCCAACGACAAAGACATCCAGCGCGCCGCCGACGCGCTCAAGCCCGCCGATCGTTTCCGCATCCACACGTTCATCGCAACGTCGCCGCTGCACATGGAAAAGAAGCTGCGGATGACGCCGGACCAAGTATTCGAGCAGGCGAAGCTGGCGGTGCGTTTCGCACGCAAGTTCACCGACGACGTCGAGTTTTCGCCGGAAGACGGCAGCCGCTCGGATATGGATTTCCTGTGCCGCGTGCTCGAAGCGGTGATCGCCGAAGGCGCGACCACCATCAATATCGCGGACACGGTCGGTTACGGCGTGCCGGAACTGTACGGCCAGCTCGTGAAGACGCTGCGCGAGCGCATTCCGAACTCGCATAAGGCGGTGTTCTCCGTGCATTGCCATAACGACCTCGGCATGGCGGTTGCAAACTCGCTGGCCGGCGTGCAGATCGGCGGCGCGCGCCAGGTCGAGTGCACGATCAACGGTTTGGGCGAGCGCGCGGGCAATACGTCGCTTGAAGAAATCGTGATGGCGGTGAAGACCCGCAAGGATTACTTCGGCCTCGATATCGGTCTCGATACGACGCAGATCGTGCCGGCTTCGAAGCTGGTGTCGCAAATCACCGGTTTCGTCGTGCAGCCGAACAAGGCGGTGGTCGGTGCGAATGCGTTTGCGCATGCATCGGGCATCCATCAGGATGGCGTGCTGAAGGCGCGCGACACCTACGAAATCATGCGTGCCGAAGACGTGGGCTGGAGCGCGAACAAGATCGTGCTCGGCAAGTTGTCGGGCCGCAATGCATTCAAGCAGCGTCTGCAGGAACTCGGTATCGCGCTCGATAGCGAAGGCGAACTGAACACCGCGTTCGCGCGCTTTAAGGAACTCGCCGATCGCAAGTCGGAAATCTTCGACGAAGACATCATCGCGATCGTGACCGAGGAATCGGCCGAGGCGCAGGAAAGGGAGCACTACAAGTTCCTGTCGCTGTCGCAGCATTCGGAAACCGGCGAGCAGCCGCACGCGAAAGTCGTGTTCTCGGTCGAAGGCAAGGAAGTGACCGGCGAAGCGCGTGGCAACGGTCCGGTCGACGCCACGCTCAATGCGATCGAAACGGAAGTCGGCAGCGGTTCGGAATTGCTGCTGTATTCGGTGAACGCGATTACCACGGGCACGCAGGCACAGGGCGAAGTGACTGTGCGGCTGTCGAAGAGCGGGCGCATCGTCAACGGCGTGGGCACCGATCCGGATATCGTCGCGGCTTCCGCGAAGGCGTATATCTCGGCGCTCAACAAGCTGTATTCGAACGTGGATAAGGTGAATCCGCAGCGTTCGGAATAACGAGGAAACAGGGCGCCGACTGCGTTCCTGATTCGACGATGTAACTGGAAGCCCTGTGCCGTGAAAAGCGCAGGGCTTCGTTGTTTGCAGCGCGTGTTTTATGTGTCGCGTGCGTCACGGCTACTCCGCAGCAGTCCGCCGCATCGACCAGCCGCGCGCCGCGCGCGCCTGCGCTTGCACCTGATGCCGTACTTCAACGGCAATCCCGCGCCGTGGCGCTTCGGCGACAAACGCGTCGAGCAGTTCACGCACATCGTGATCGACGAAATCGGCACGCGTGGCGTCGACGATCAACGTCGCGCCATCGGGAATCTGTTGCAGATAGTGCTTCAGCGGCACCTTGCCGAGAAACGACACATCTTTGCGAAACGACAGCAGATAGTGATCGCCGTGCTGCGCGAGCACGATCGGGCTGCGCAGGTTCGCATACAGCGCGATCAACACGCTGCACAGAACGCCGAGCACGATGCCGATCAGCAGATCGGTGGCCAGCACGCCGGCCACCGTGACGATGAACGGCGCAAACGGCGCGAAGCCCTGCCTGGCGACAGTGACGAACAACGACGGCTTGGCCAGCTTGAAGCCCGTGAAGATCAGGATCGCGGCGAGGCAGGCAAGCGGAATCAGGTTGATGATGCTGGTGAGCGCGACCCCGCTGACGAGCAGCAAAACACCGTGGATGATCGCCGACAGCCGGCTCTGCGCGCCCGCATGCACATTGGCCGAACTGCGCACGATGACCGAGGTGATCGGCAGGCCGCCGATCGCGCCGGCGATCAGATTGCCGATGCCTTGCGCCTTCAACTCGCGATCCGGCGGCGCGGCTTGCCGTTGCGGATCGATCTGCTCGACCGCTTCGAGACTGAGCAGCGTTTCGAGACTCGCGACGATCGCCAGTGTGATGGCCACGCGCCAGACGTCAGGGTTCACGAGCTGCGCGAAGTGCGGCCCGAAGTCGACCCATTCCAGCGCGACGCTCAACGCGGCGAACGATTCGAGCGGCGGCAGCGCGACGCGATGTTCGGCGGGCGGCGCGAGCGACGGCGCTAGTAGGCCGAGCAGCAGGGTCGCGCCGATGCCAAGCAAAACCACCGCGAGCGGCGCGGGTACGAGGCGCACCAGCGTGAAGCGGCGCAGCGCGCGGGTTTCCCAGCCGGCCAGAATGGCAAGTGACAGCAGCGTGATCGCGCAGGCGGCGAGCGAGATCGAGCCGAACGGCGTGGCGACCGTGCCGGCCGCCTGGGCGGCAGCTAGCGAGGCTTGCGACGCGTGCGGGCCGAACAGTCCGAGAGCAAGCGGGAATTGCTTGACGATCAACAGCACGCCGATTGCCGCCAGCATGCCCTTGATCACTGGCGACGGCACATAGGCGGCGAACCGGCCGGCCTTGAGCATGCCGAAACCGAACTGGATGACGCCCGACAGCAATACGGCCAGCAGAAACGCGGCAAAGCTGCCGAGCTGCGCGATCCCGTCGACGACGATCACGACGAGGCCCGCGGCCGGGCCGCTCACGCTCAGTCGCGAACCGCTCAGCACGGCAACCACCAGTCCGCCGACGATGCCGGACACCAGCCCGGCAAACGGCTCGACGCCCGACGCGTTGGCGATGCCCAGACACAGCGGCAGCGCCACTAGAAAAACGACCGTGCCCGCAAACAGATCACGCTGGAACGTGGAGAAGAAAGCTCGAGGATTCATGGTGGCAGTGCAGTGAGTTGAGGCGCCTTGCCTTACATACGGCGAAGGCGAAATGGGGGCTGGTTCAGTCCGGGTGCGCTGTGCTATGCGGCGCTACGGGAACTCGCTGTGGAGGTCATCGCGCCATCGGCTTCGTAGCCGGACGTGAGCACCTTGATGCGCCCATCGTCGAGCGCGAAGATCCAGCCGTGCACGAGCGGCGCCGGCGCGCCTTCCTGCACGATCGGGCTCGCTCGTAACTGGCGCACCTGTTCAAGCACATTCAGTTCAGCAAGGCGATCGACGCGGGCACGCTCGGCAGTGTGCCCTTCAAGTTCCTCGCGATGGGTTTGCGCCAACTTGCATAAAGGTGCGATCCGGCGATTCACATGCGGCAGCCGTGGTTCCGGCGGCAGCAGCGCCGCTCGCACGCCGCCGCAGCCATAGTGGCCGCAGACGATCACATGACCGACCTTCAAAACCCGCACGGCGTATTCGAGAACGCTTGCGGAGTTGTCGTCGTCCGGATCAAAGAGGTTGGCGATATTGCGGTGAACGAACAGATCGCCCGGCTCGCAATGCGTGATGGTCTCGGCGGGCACGCGGCTGTCCGAGCAGCCGATCCATAGCACGTGCGGATTTTGACCTCGTACCAGATCGCGAAAAAAATCGGGGTTGCGCGCGGCGGTTTCTTGTGCCCAGGCGACGTTGGCGACCAGCAGGCGTTTGGGACGGTTCATCGATAGCGGCTCCGGAAGTGGGGCAGATTCGGCGGGGAATTCGCACCTGCGTCGTGTCGACGTAGTAAGCGAGCGTCAGTACCGAATTTATTCTTACGGATACCTTTCTACCAAAAAAATAAATCCGTTGGTGCGAAATAAAATCCACAAATATGCGCAATAAATGAATAAAAAAGCCGCCCGGGAAGGCGGCTTGGTTGACTCACGCGTATTGAATCCGGGAGCGTTTAGAACAGGTTGCGGCGATCCGGATCGTGCAACGGGTCGGGCGTTTTCTGCGTGAGCCGCAGAACGCCCTGGTCGTCGAAATAGAAGCTGTACATCATGTACCAGACGTTGTCTTCCAGATAGCGGTACGTCCAGACCTCGCGCTTCATCAACGGGAAGTACGAGGTTTCGACCGGGCGGCCGAAATTCACCAGCACGTCGCTGCGGGTCCATTTGCCGATTTCGGCCCGATAGAACTCATTGGGTTGGAGCACCTGACGCACGTTGACGATCTTGCCCGACGCGTCGATGTCCGCGGCAGTGGTGGTTTCGCCCATCGGCTGGGTTGGCCACATCAGCCGCTTGCCGCCGTTAGGCAGATCGTAGCTTTCGCGTGGCGCGCCGAGCCGCGCGACGATAGTCGACTCGTCCGCGCCTTGCTGGTATTGCTGCCACGGCTGTACGCAGCCGGCTAGCGTCAACGCGCTCAGACAGACGAACGCCGCACGGCGCAGGCGCCCAGCGGCCGGTGCCTCGATCGTGGCCGCCGTGGATAGGTGGCGGTTGAACATGAATCCCTCCGATGGCATTTCAATAGCGGTTTTTATCATCGAGCCGCATTATTTTGACACGCGCTGCGGCAAAAGGCTGCGGCAAAAGATTTGCGCTTCGTGCAAGGTTGAGCCGGAATCTGGGTAACGGATCCGCTGGCTTGCTTATTCCGTCCTGAACGTCCTATGATCCGCGCTTCGAACGATTCAGGCGGGCCAGGCGATGGTGGCAAAGTGGCAGCGGGCGGCGGCAGCGGCTCTGGCGGCAGTCTCGATGATGGCGGCTCACGCCGCGGGAGAGCCGGCGGCTGATCTGGCAAACAAGCCCGTGGGGAAGCCGATCCAGTTGGCGCTGATCGAAGGCATGTCCGGCCCGTTTGCGAATGCGGGCGCGGCGGTCGAGCGCAATGTGCGCTTCGGCGTCGAACAGGTGAATGCGCATGGCGGTGTCAAGCTCTCCGACGGCGCGCATCCGCTCGAGCTGGTTGTGCTGGACAGCAAGGGCAGCACCGAAGAGGCGCTGGTGCAACTGCGCGCGGCGGCCGACCGGCATATCGGCTACATCATGCAAGGAAATAGCTCGGCGGTGGCCGCCGCGCTGATCGGCGCGATCGACAAGCAGAATAGCCGCGAACCGGACAACCGGGAGGTGTTCCTCAACTATTCCGCCGACGATCCCGCGCTGACCAATGCCAATTGCAGCTTCTGGCACTTCCGCTTCGACGCGCACGCGGGCATGCGCATGGACGCGCTGGCCGACGTGATCCAGCGCGACAAATCCGTGAAGAAGGTCTATCTGCTGAATCAGGACTACAGCTTCGGCCACGACGTCAGCAACCTCGCGCGCTCGGCGCTAGCTACGAAACGCCCGGATATCGCTGTCGTCGGAGACGAATTTCATCCGATTGGCCGGGTGAAGGATTTTGCGCCGTACATCGCGAAGATCCGTGCGAGCGGCGCGGATGCTGTCATCACGGGCAACTGGGGCAACGATCTGACGCTGCTCGTCAAGGCGGCGCGCGAGCAGGGCCTGGACGCCAGGTTCTACACGTTCTATGGCAATAGTCTCGGTGCGCCAGCCGCGTTGGGCGATGCCGGCGTCAAGCGCGTGATCGCGGTAGCGGACTGGCACCCGAACGCGGGCGGTGCGGCTTCCGACGCCTGGTACGCGGCGTTTCGCGCCCGATTCCCGGCCGCGCAGGACGATTACCCGGTGCTGCGCATGCCGCTGATGATCGAAACCCTGGCCGCGGCGATGGGCCGCGCCGGCAGCGCTGACCCGACGGTCGTCGCGAAGGCGTTGGAAGGGATCAAGTTCGACAACGGCTTCCATGCGTCGTGGATGCGCGCCGACGACCACCAACTGATCCAGCCCCTTTACGTGATGGAGATGGATAGGGCGGGCACGCCGGGCGTGCACTTCGATAACGAAGGCTCCGGCTACGGCTTTCGCACGGTGCTGGCGGTGCCGCCTGAACGTACCGTGCCGCTGAGCGTCTGCCGGATGAAACGGCCGTAAAGCGTCAGTCAGGCATCCGTGATCCGGCCCGGCACAGCAGGGTTCGCGGCCGGTTTGGGCTGTGCTACAATACGCCTCCCGTTGTGAAGCATGGCTGTAGTTATTTGTATTGCACACGGGTAACCCACGGCACGGCCTTTCTTCCGTGACCGCCTGTCTAGTTCTCAAGGAAATCGACATGTCCGCAGTTGAAACAAGCAAGAAGTCCGAAGTCGTTGCGCAATTTGCACGCGCAGCTAACGATACCGGCTCCCCCGAAGTTCAGGTCGCGCTGCTCACGACCCGCATCAACGAACTGACCGTTCACTTCAAGGCCCACACGAAGGACCACCACAGCCGCCGCGGTCTGCTGCGCATGGTGAGCCGCCGTCGTAAGCTGCTCGACTACCTGAAGGGTAAGGACGCGGATCGTTACCGCGCACTGATCGAGAAGCTGGGTCTGCGTAAGTAATCGGCCAGTCGTTCAGCAAGATGCCTGTGTCAGTTCCACTGATGCAGGCATTTTGTTTTTGCGCGGTGCGCTTCATGTGGCGCGCGCCGTCTGTCGTCCGCGGTAGCGTGCATGATCCATGCGGCGGCTGACAGGAAAAAGCAGGAAAAAGCAGGAAAAAGCAGTAAAAAGCAGTAAAAAGAGAGAAACACGGCCGGGCTTCAGGGGCGGAGCTTTGTGTCATTCCAGCGGTTCGCGCGTAGAGCGTGGTTCTCTGGAATGGCATAACACTACTCTTCCCATGTGGCGCCGGTCCTGGCGTTGTCGCGCCGCTTCTGGTCCGCGCGGCATAACGATGAGGAAAAGCAATGACTATGTTCAATAAGATCGTCAAAGAATTTCAGTGGGGACAACATAAGGTTCGCCTCGAAACGGGCGAAATCGCTCGTCAGGCGAACGGTGCGGTGATCGTCGACGTCGAAGACACCGTTGTGCTGGCGACTGTGGTCGGCGCCAAGACGGCCAAGCCGGGTCAGGACTTCTTCCCGCTGACCGTCGATTACCTCGAAAAGACCTACGCCGCCGGCAAGATCCCGGGCGGCTTTTTCCGCCGCGAAGGCCGTCCGTCGGAAGGCGAAACGCTGATTTCGCGCCTGATCGACCGTCCGCTGCGCCCGCTGTTCCCGGAAGGCTTCTACAACGAAGTCCAGGTCGTGATCCACGTCCTGTCGCTGAACCCCGAAATCCCCGCCGACATCCCCGCGCTGATCGGCGCGTCGGCGGCGCTCGCCGTGTCCGGCCTGCCGTTCAACGGCCCGGTCGGCGCAGCACGCGTGGCCTACATCAACAACGAATACATGTTGAACCCGACGCGTCCGCAAATGAAGGAATCGGCGCTCGACCTGATCGTCGCCGGTACGGAACGTGCGGTGCTGATGGTGGAATCGGAAGCGCAGCAGCTGACCGAAGAAGTGATGCTGGGCGCCGTGGTGTTCGGCCACGAGCAGATGCAGATCGCGATCGACGCGATTCATGATCTGGTCCGCGAAGGCGGCAAGCCGGAATGGGATTGGCAGCCGGCGGCGAAGAACGAGCCGCTGATCGCGCGTGTGACGGAACTGGCGCAAGCCGATCTGCTCGCCGCTTACCAGATCCGCGACAAGCAGGCGCGTTCGGCCAGGCTGAAGGAAGTCTACGCAGCAACGTCGGCGAAGCTGGAAGAAGAAGCGGCGGCAGCGGGCACGGTTGCGGCAGACAAAGCAAGCGTCGGCAATGTGCTGTTCGACATCGAAGCGAAGATCGTCCGTACGCAGATCCTGAATGGCGAACCGCGTATCGACGGCCGCGACACGCGCACCGTCCGTCCGATCGAAATCCGCACCGGCGTGCTGCCGCGTACGCACGGTTCGGCCTTGTTCACGCGTGGCGAAACGCAGGCGCTGGTTGTCGCGACGCTGGGCACCAAGGGTGACGAGCAGAACATCGACGCGCTCGAAGGCGAGTACCGCGAACGCTTCATGCTCCACTACAACATGCCTCCGTTCGCAACCGGCGAAACGGGCCGCGTCGGTTCGCCGAAGCGCCGTGAAATCGGTCACGGCCGTCTGGCCAAGCGCGCGCTGGCTGCGTGCCTGCCGAGCGCCGACGAATTCGGCTACTCGATTCGCGTCGTGTCGGAAATCACCGAATCGAACGGTTCGTCGTCGATGGCGTCGGTGTGCGGCGGCTGCCTCGCATTGATGGACGCCGGCGTGCCGATGAAGGCGCACGTCGCCGGCATCGCGATGGGCCTGATCCTCGAAGGCAACAAGTTTGCCGTGCTGACCGACATCCTCGGCGACGAAGATCACCTCGGCGACATGGACTTCAAGGTGGCGGGTACCGAGCAAGGCGTGACCGCGCTGCAGATGGACATCAAGATCCAGGGCATCACGAAGGAAATCATGCAGGTCGCCCTCGCGCAAGCGAAGGAAGGCCGTATGCACATCCTCGGCAAGATGACCTCGGCTGTGTCGGGCGCGAACACGCAACTGTCGGAGTTCGCACCGCGCATGATCACCATCAAGATCAATCCGGAAAAGATCCGCGACGTGATCGGCAAGGGTGGTTCGGTGATCCGCGCGCTGACCGAAGAAACCGGTACGACGATCGATATTTCGGACGACGGCGTCGTCACCATCGCCAGCACCAGCAGCGAAGGGATGGCCGAAGCGAAGAAGCGTATCGAGAACATCACGCTGGAAGTCGAAGTGGGTCAGGTGTACGAAGGCACCGTGCTCAAGCTGCTCGATTTCGGCGCGATCGTGAATATCCTGCCGGGCAAGGATGGTCTGCTGCACATCTCCGAAATCGCCAACGAGCGTATCAAGGACATCAACGACTACCTGAAGGACGGCCAGCAGGTGAAGGTCAAGGTCATCCAGACGGACGAAAAGGGCCGCGTGCGTTTGTCGGCCAAGGCGTTGCTGAACGAAGGTGCAAACGGCGCGCCACAAGGCGAACCGACGCCGCAGTAATGCGGTAGCAAGGCGACGGCCGGCAGCGCGAATGCGCGCCGGCCGTTTTTCTTGCGGGATGCAGGGTGGATTGCGTTACAAACGGGTACTCTGTTTGCTTATGGCGGTTCGCGGCGATTTGAAGCGATTCGCGTTCCCCAATCCCCCAATCCCCCAAGGGGACTTCCTTCGGGGCGGGGGACTTCCTTCGGGGCGCCAGTGTGCAACGCAATCCAAACCTTGGAGTTGACGCAGATGAAAGCGATCGAAATCACTGAATTCGGTGCGCCGGAAGTCCTGAAACTGGCGGAGCGGCCCATGCCGCAGCCGAAGGCAGGCGAGGTGCTGATCAAGGTGGCGGCTTCCGGCATCAACCGTCCGGACGTGTTCCAGCGCAAGGGCGGCTATGCGCCGCCGCCGGGCGCGTCGGATCTGCCGGGGCTGGAGGTGGCGGGCGAGATCGTCGGCGGCGCGATCGACGAGAAACACAATCCGTTCGGTCTGAAAATCGGCGATCGCGTGTGCGCGTTGCTGGCGGGTGGTGGTTACGCCGAATATGCGGCCGCGCCGCTGTTGCAATGTTTGCCGGTGCCTGCCGGCTTGTCGGATGTCGAGGCCGCGTCGCTGCCGGAAACGTTCTTCACGGTGTGGAGCAATGTGTTCGACCGTGCGCAGCTCGGCGCGGGCGAAGGCGGCCCGAACGAAACGCTGCTGGTGCAGGGCGGCTCGAGTGGCATCGGCGTGACGGCGATCCAGATTGCGCATGCGCTCGGCTTTCGCGTGTTCGCCACGGCGGGTTTGGAGGACAAGTGCCGCGCGTGCGAAGCACTCGGCGCCGAGCGTGCGATCAACTATAAGACTGAGGATTTCGTCGAAGTCATCAAATCGCTGACCAACGATCGCGGCGTCGACGTGGTCCTCGATATGGTGGCGGGCAGCTATGTGCCGCGCGAATTGACGGCCTTGGCGGATGGCGGCCGAATCGTGCTGATTGCGTTGCTGGGCGGCGCGAAAGCGGAACTGAACCTCAACGAAGTGCTGCGCCGCCGATTGACGGTGACCGGCTCGACGTTGCGTCCGCGGCCGATTGAGTTCAAGGCGAAGATTGCCGCGCAGCTGAAAGAGCGCGTGTGGCCGCATCTCGAGGATGGCAGCATCAAGCCGGTCGTGCATCGTGTGTTTCCGGCCGCACAGGCTGCCGAAGCGCATGCGCTGATGGAAAGCAGCGCGCACGTCGGCAAGATCGTACTAGCTTGGGGTCAGGACGCTTGACACGGTCGGTTTGACCCGATCCACCCCAAGCAGTAAAATTGCGCGTTTTGCGCACGCCGCATGAATCTGAAGGCGGGCTGTCGGCGCAATCAAGGCACCAACATGGCGCCACGCGAAGTCCGCCGCCACGACAAGACGAGACGATGTCGAAACAACGAGTCAAACTGGTAGTCGGTAACTGGAAGATGCACGGGCGCCTCGCCGACAACGCAACGCTGTTGCAGGCGGTGGCGCAGGGCGTCGGCGAATTGCCGGCCGATGTGCGCGTCGGCGTCTGTGTGCCGTGTCCGTATCTCGCGCAGACGCAATCGTTGCTGGAAGGCAGCCGGGTCGTGTGGGGCGTGCAGGACGTATCCGCATTTACGCACGGTGCCTATACCGGCGAAGTGGCCGCACAGATGGCTGTGGATTTCGGTGCGTCGCTGGCGATCGTCGGGCATTCGGAGCGCCGCGCCTACCATCGCGAAAGCGCGGAACTGGTGGCGGTGAAGACGCAGCGGGCGCTGGAAGCGGGTTTGACGCCGATCGTCTGCGTCGGAGAAACGCTTGAAGAGCGCGAGGCCGGTTCGACCGAGCAGATAGTCGGCGCGCAACTAAATGAAGTGCTGGCGAAATTGTCGGCGCAAGACGCGGCTCGTATCGTTGTCGCGTATGAGCCGGTCTGGGCAATCGGCACCGGTAAGAGCGCGACGTCGGAACAGGCGCAGGCAGTCCACGCGTTTCTGCGTTCGCGTCTTGCGGCAAAGGGTGCGGCTGTTGCGGAGGTGCCGCTGTTGTATGGCGGCAGCGTGAAGCCGGAGAACGCGGAAGAATTGTTCCGTCAACCGGATATCGACGGTGGCCTGATCGGCGGCGCGTCGTTGAAAGACCAGGATTTCCTGGCGATCTGCAAAGCGGCAGGCGTGGCAAGCGTCGCCATTTAAGCAGGGCGCCTCGGCGAGGATGACCCAATCCCGCGCGGCATACTTTGTGTGGTGCGGTTAAATAAAGACTCAGGTGAGTGTGATGCTGTATTTGAAAACATTGATTATCGTCGTTCAGTTGTTGTCGGCGCTCGGGGTTATCGGCCTCGTCTTGCTGCAGCACGGCAAAGGCGCCGATATGGGCGCTGCTTTCGGTAGCGGTGCGTCAGGCAGCCTGTTCGGCGCGACGGGTTCGGCGAACTTTTTGTCGCGTACAACGGCAGTTCTCGCGGCGGTGTTTTTCGTCACGACGTTGGCGCTCACGTACCTCGGCGCGTATCGCTCAAAACCGTCCGCAGGCCTGCTGGGCACGGCTGTGAGCGCACCGGTCGCGGCTTCCGCTGCGTCTGCACCGGCAGGCGGTTCGACTGCATTGGCGGCATCGGCGGCTTCCGTCCCGGCTACGGACGTGCCGAAATAAATTTTCGTACAAAGTGCCTTTTGTGCGTTGAACAAACTGTTTGAACCAGTTAGAATCTAAGTCTTGAAGCGATTCGCGGGTTTTATAAGTTGTTTTCCCGGATTGCATGCAGTGCCGACGTGGTGAAATTGGTAGACACGCTATCTTGAGGGGGTAGTGGCGTAAGCTGTGCGAGTTCGAGTCTCGCCGTCGGCACCAATGTTATCGAATGCCAGCCGATTGCTTTGCTCCGGCTGGCATTTTCACTTCTGGCGCGCTGCTTGCGTTGTGCTTGCGACGCTGAGCATGCCGAAGTGATTTCGCGTCAGAAGTGCTATGCTCCTGACGGCACTCAGAACCAACCGATTGAGGATAGTCTTGAACCTCGCAGCCTATTTCCCCGTCTTGTTGTTCCTCGTTGTGGGCACCGGTTTAGGCGTAGCACTGGTCAGTATTGGCAAGATCCTCGGTCCCAACAAGCCCGATACCGAGAAAAACGCACCGTACGAGTGCGGCTTCGAAGCATTCGAAGATGCGCGCATGAAGTTCGATGTGCGCTATTACCTCGTCGCCATTCTTTTCATCATTTTCGATCTTGAAACCGCGTTCCTGTTCCCGTGGGGTGTAGCTCTGCGCGACATCGGCTGGCCGGGCTTCATGGCGATGATGATTTTCCTGCTCGAATTCCTGCTGGGCTTCGCCTATATCTGGAAGAAGGGCGGCCTCGACTGGGAATGATGGATTAATCGCCGGTTTGCGTGGGCGGCCAAGGCTTGTCGCCCCGTCTGGAGTGGAAAGCAAATGAGTATCGAAGGGGTTTTGAAGGAAGGGTTTGTCACCACCACGGCTGACAAGCTGATCAACTGGACGCGCACCGGCTCGTTGTGGCCGATGACGTTCGGTCTTGCGTGCTGTGCGGTCGAGATGATGCATGCGGGTGCTGCCCGTTATGACCTCGACCGTTTTGGTGTGGTGTTTCGTCCCAGTCCACGTCAGTCGGACGTGATGATCGTCGCCGGCACGCTGTGCAACAAGATGGCGCCGGCGCTGCGCAAGGTCTACGACCAGATGGCCGAGCCGCGCTGGGTGATCTCGATGGGCTCGTGCGCGAACGGCGGCGGCTACTACCACTATTCGTATTCGGTAGTGCGCGGCTGCGATCGGATCGTGCCGGTCGACGTCTACGTGCCGGGTTGCCCGCCTACTGCGGAAGCGCTGGTGTACGGCGTGATCCAGTTGCAGGCGAAGATCCGCCGCACCAATACAATCGCCCGTCAATAAGGCCAACGCCTCCCCCACAATATGGCAAGCAAACTCGAGACTCTGAAAGCGAACCTCGAGGCGGCCTTTGGCGGCCTCCTGCTGAGCACCACCGAGGCAATCGGTGAGTTGACGATCGTCGTGAAGGCGAGCGATTACCTCAATGTGGCGACGCGTCTGCGCGACGACCGCTCGTTTGGCTTTGAGCAACTGATCGATCTGTGCGGCGTCGACTACCAGACCTACGCCGACGGCGCCTACGAAGGCCCGCGCTTCGCGGCCGTTCTTCATTTATTGTCGGTGCAGAACAACTGGCGTCTGCGTTTGCGCGTGTTCGCACCAGACGACGAATTGCCGATCATCCCGTCGGTCGTCGAGATCTGGAATTCGGCCAACTGGTACGAGCGTGAAGCATTCGACCTGTACGGCATCGTCTTCGAGGGTCACCCGGACCTGCGCCGCATCCTGACCGACTACGGTTTCATTGGTCACCCGTTCCGTAAAGATTTCCCTGTCTCCGGCTATGTCGAAATGCGTTACGACCCGGAAGAGAAGCGCGTCGTCTATCAGCCTGTGACGATCGAGCCGCGGGAAATCACGCCGCGCGTGATCCGCGAGGATCGCTATGGCGGTCTGAAACACTAAGAGAACGCCATGGCAGAGATCAAGAACTACACGCTCAACTTCGGCCCTCAGCATCCGGCGGCGCACGGCGTGCTGCGCCTCGTGCTGGAGCTCGACGGCGAAGTCATTCAGCGCGCCGATCCGCACATCGGCCTGTTGCATCGCGCGACCGAAAAGCTGGCCGAAACCAAAACGTTTATCCAGTCCGTGCCGTACATGGACCGCCTCGACTACGTGTCGATGATGGTCAACGAGCACGGCTATGTGATGGCGATCGAAAAGCTGCTCGGTATCGAAGTGCCGGTCCGCGCGCAATACATCCGCGTGATGTTCGACGAGGTCACGCGCGTGCTGAACCACCTGATGTGGATCGGTGCGCACGCGCTCGACGTTGGCGCGATGGCGGTGTTTCTGTATGCATTCCGCGAACGTGAAGACCTGATGGACGTGTACGAAGCGGTGTCGGGCGCACGGATGCATGCGGCCTATTACCGTCCGGGCGGCGTGTATCGTGATCTGCCGGACGCAATGCCGCAATACAAGGCATCGAAGATCCGCAATGCGAAGGCATTGTCGAAGATGAACGAGAACCGTCAAGGTTCGCTGCTCGACTTCATCGACGATTTCTTCACGCGTTTTCCGAAGTGTGTCGACGAGTACGAAACGCTGCTCACCGATAACCGCATCTGGAAGCAACGTCTGGTCGGTATCGGCGTGGTCAGCCCGGAGCGCGCGCTGCAACTCGGTATGACCGGCCCGATGCTGCGCGGCTCGGGTATCGAGTGGGATCTGCGCAAGAAGCAGCCGTATGAAGTCTACGACAAGATGGATTTCGATATTCCGGTCGGCGTAAACGGCGATTGTTATGACCGGTATCTGGTTCGTGTCGAAGAAATGCGCCAATCCACGCGGATTGTGAAACAGTGCATTGATTGGCTGCGTAAGAATCCCGGTCCTGTGATGATCGACAATCACAAGGTTGCGCCGCCGTCGCGCGTCGGCATGAAGTCGAACATGGAAGAGCTGATTCACCACTTCAAGCTCTTCACGGAAGGCTTCCACGTGCCGGAAGGCGAAGCATACGCAGCCGTCGAACATCCGAAGGGCGAGTTCGGGATCTACCTGATCTCGGACGGCGCGAACAAGCCGTATCGCCTGAAGATTCGCGCACCGGGCTACGCGCACCTGTCCGCGCTCGATGAAATGGCGCGCGGTCACATGATCGCCGACGCCGTGACGATCATCGGCACGCAGGACATCGTGTTCGGCGAAGTGGATCGCTAGGACGTATTCATCAGCGCGCGTCTTCAGAGTGCACCGAAGCGCGCGTCAAGCAAAGGAACGCCGGGTCTGTCGCAACATGCAACGCGCGACAGGTTTTCGTTCGGTAGGAATTGAAAGAGTCGTGTCTGAAAATGATCTCAGCTGAAGGCCTGAAAGAAATCGATCGTGCGATCGCGAAGTATCCCGCCGATCAGAAACAGTCCGCCGTGATGTCGGCGTTGGCCACTGCTCAGGAAGAGCATGGCTGGCTGTCGCCCGAACTCATGCAGTTCGTCGCGGACTATCTCGGCATGCCGGCAGTCGCCGTGCAGGAGGTGGCTACCTTCTACACGATGTACGAGACCTCGCCGGTCGGCAAGTACAAGATCACGCTCTGCACGAACCTGCCGTGCCAGCTCGGCCCGGACGGCGGCTCCGACAGCGCTGCTGAATATCTGAAGCAGAAGCTCGGCATCGACTTCGGCGAAACCACGGCGGACGGCAAGTTCACCTTGAAAGAAGGTGAGTGCATGGGGTCGTGCGGCGACGCGCCGGTGATGCTGGTGAACAACCATCGCATGTGCAGCTTCATGAGCCGCGCGAAGATCGACCAGCTGCTCGAGGAACTTTCGAAATGACGTCTTTACACGATCGTCACATCAAACCGCTGATTCTTGCCGGCCTGAACGGCGACAACTGGCGTCTCGAAGACTATGTGGCGCGCGGCGGCTACGCCCAGCTGCGCCGCATTCTCGAAGAAAAGATTCCGCCCGAGCAGGTGATCGCCGACGTCAAGGCGTCGGGTCTGCGCGGCCGTGGCGGCGCGGGTTTCCCGACTGGTTTGAAGTGGAGCTTCATGCCGCGTCAGTTCCCCGGGCAGAAGTACCTCGTCTGCAATTCGGACGAAGGCGAGCCGGGCACGTTCAAAGACCGCGACATCCTGCGTTTCAATCCGCATTCGCTGATCGAAGGCATGGCGATCGGCGCGTACGCGATGGGCATTACGGTCGGCTACAACTATATTCACGGCGAAATCTGGGAAGTCTACAAACGCTTTGAAGAAGCGTTGGACGAAGCACGCCGTGCCGGGTTCCTCGGCGACAACATCATGGGTTCGGGGTTCTCGTTCGAGCTGCATGCGCACCACGGTTACGGCGCCTATATCTGCGGCGAAGAAACTGCGTTGCTCGAATCGCTCGAAGGCAAGAAAGGCCAGCCGCGCTTCAAACCGCCGTTCCCGGCGAGCTTCGGCGTGTACGGCAAGCCCACCACGATCAACAACACCGAGACGTTCGCCGCGGTGCCGTTCCTGCTCGCGATCGGTCCGCAGAATTACCTCGAAATCGGCAAGCCGAACAACGGCGGCACGAAGATCTTCTCGGTCGCCGGCGATGTCGAGCGTCCGGGCAACTATGAGATTCCGCTCGGCACGCCGTTCGCGACGCTGATGGAGCTCGCCGGCGGCATGCGCGGCGGCAAGAAGATCAAGGCCGTGATTCCTGGCGGCTCGTCCGCCCCGGTGATTCCGGGCGACATCATGATGCAGACCGACATGGACTACGACGCGATCGCGAAAGCCGGCTCGATGCTCGGTTCGGGCGCGGTCATCGTGATGGACGAAACGCGTTGCATGGTGCGCTCGCTGCTGCGTCTGTCGTACTTCTACTACGAAGAATCGTGCGGTCAATGCACGCCGTGCCGCGAAGGTACCGGCTGGCTGTACCGCGTCGTGCATCGTATCGAGCATGGGCTCGGCCGTCCGGAAGATCTGGATCTGCTGAATTCGGTTGCTGAAAACATCATGGGCCGCACGATTTGCGCGCTCGGCGATGCAGCGGCGATGCCGGTGCGCGGCATGCTCAAGCACTACTGGGACGAATTCGAATATCACGTCGCTCACAAGCATTGCCTCGTCGGCGGTCACGCCGGTGCGGCAGCGGCGCCGGAAACAGTGGCTGCTTAAGCACGGCCAGTACGCACCAGAAAAACACGTCAACCGCGGGATTCATTGCCTGAAACGGGCGATGAACGGGGCGAACGATTGAGCGGTAACAGGTTAAGGAAGATTGACCATCATGGTTGAACTTGAAATAGACGGCAAGAAAGTAGAGGTGCCTGAAGGCAGCATGGTGATCCAGGCTGCGCATAAGGTCGACACGTACATTCCTCACTTCTGCTATCACAAGAAGCTGTCGATTGCGGCCAACTGCCGGATGTGTCTGGTCGACGTCGAAAAGATGCCGAAGGCCGTGCCCGCATGCGCCACGCCGGTGTCGGCGGGCATGATCGTGCGCACCCAGTCCGAGAAAGCGGTGAAGGGCCAGCAAGCCGTGATGGAATTCCTGCTGATCAATCACCCGCTGGATTGCCCGATCTGCGACCAGGGCGGCGAGTGCCAGTTGCAGGATCTGGCGGTAGGCTACGGCAAGTCGTCGTCGCGTTACAGCGAAGAAAAGCGTGTCGTGTTCCACAAGAATGTCGGTCCGCTGATCTCGATGGAAGAAATGACGCGTTGCATTCACTGCACGCGTTGCGTCCGTTTCGGTCAGGAAATCGCCGGCGTGATGGAACTGGGCATGCTGGGCCGCGGCGAGCATGCGGAAATCACGTCGTTTGTCGGCAAGACGGTCGACTCCGAACTGTCGGGCAACATGATCGATCTGTGCCCGGTCGGCGCGCTGACCAGCAAACCGTTCCGCTACAGCGCCCGCACGTGGGAACTGTCGCGCCGCAAGTCGGTGAGCCCGCACGATTCCGTCGGCGCGAACCTCGTGGTGCAAGTGAAGAACAACCGCGTGATGCGTGTTCTGCCGTTCGAAAACGAATCCATCAACGAATGCTGGATTTCGGACAAGGACCGCTTCTCGTACGAAGGCCTGAACAGCCCGGAACGTCTCACGCAGCCGATGCTCAAGCAAGGCGGCAAGTGGGTCGAGACCGACTGGCAAACCGCGCTGGAATATGTGGTCAAGGGTTTGAAAGGCATCAAGGGCGACCACGGCGCGAACGCGCTGGCCGCACTTGGCAGCGCGCACAGCACGGTCGAAGAACTGTTCCTGTTGAAGCAACTCGCGCAAGCAATCGGCACGCCTAACGTCGACTTCCGTCTGCGTCAGGCGGATTTCTCCGCGCCCGTCAATGGTGCGCCGTGGCTCGGCACGCCGATCGCCGATCTGTCGAACGTCGATGCGGCACTCGTGATCGGTTCGCATCTGCGCCGCGATCATCCGTTGTTTGCCGCACGTCTGCGCCAGGCCGCGAAGAGCGGCGCAAAGCTGACGCTCGTGCAGGCCACCCACGACGACGCACTGATTCCGCAAGCCCAACGCGTGGTCGCAGCACCGTCGGCATGGCTCGACGAGCTCGCCGGCATCGCCGCTGCAGTCTCGGAAGCGAACGGCGTGGCGCTGCCGGAATCGTTCGCCGGCACGCAGCCGACGGACGCCCACAAACAGGTCGCGAAGTCGCTCGCCACCGGCGAACGCCGCGTGGTGCTGCTCGGCAACGATGCGGTCCGTCATCCGGACTTCGCCGCCATTCACGCTGCGGCGCAATGGATTGCAGACGCGACTGGCGCGACGCTCGGTTTCCTCACGGAAGCGGCGAACACGGTCGGCGCGCATATCGTCAACGCATTGCCGGGCGAGGGCGGTCTGAACGCTCGCGAAGTGTTCGAACAACCGCGCAAGGGTTACGTGCTGCTGAACGTCGAACCGGAATTCGATACCGCCAATCCGGCGCAGGCCTTGGCCGCGCTGAACCAGGCTGAAATGGTTGTCGTGCTGTCGCCGTTCCAGACGGGTGCCGACTACGCCGACGTGCTGCTGCCGATCGCACCGTTCGCGGAAACGGCTGGCACGTTCATCAATGCCGAGGGTACGGTGCAGACGTTCAACGGCGTCGTGCGCCCGCTCGGCGATACGCGTCCGGCATGGAAGGTGTTGCGTGTACTGGGCAGCCTGCTGGGTGTGCCGGGCTTTGAATTCGACACCTCGGAAGAGGTACGCGCGGCGGCGCTCGGCGACGGCGAGCTCAAGTCGCGTCTGTCGAACAAGACCGGCGTGACGGTCGCGCGCGGCAAGACGGCCAAAGCAGCAGAGGGCAAGTTCGAGCGTATCGCCGATGTGCCGATCTACCACGCTGACGCGCTGGTGCGTCGCGCTGAGTCGTTGCATCTGACGGCGGCGGCACGCGCCGCGAATTCGGCCGGCCTGCCGGCTGCGCTGTTCGACAAGCTGGGTTTGAAGGAAGGCGACGCAGTGCGCGTGCGCCAGGGCGAGCAATCGGTGCAGTTGCCGGCCGTGCGCGACGCGAATCTTGCGGAGACGGTCGTCCGCGTATCGGCGGCTACGCCTGCCGGTGCAGCGCTGGGCAGCCTGTTCGGTGAACTGGTGGTGGAGAAGGCGTAAATGAGCTTGTTCGATACGATCAACTCGGGCGGCACCCAGCTTCTCGGTGTGGCATGGCCCACGGTGTGGGCGCTGGTGCGCATCCTGGTGGTGGCCGTCGTGATCCTGCTGTGCGTGGCTTACCTGATTCTCTGGGAGCGTAAGCTGATCGGCTGGATGCACGTGCGTCTCGGCCCGAACCGCGTCGGCCCCGCAGGTTTGCTGCAACCGATCGCCGACGTGCTGAAGCTGTTGCTGAAAGAAGTGATTCAGCCGGCCCAGGCAAGCCGCTGGATCTACATGATCGCGCCGATCATGGTGGTGGTGCCGGCCTTCGCGGTCTGGGCGGTGATTCCGTTCCAGGCGGGCGCGGTGCTCGGCGACATCAACGCGGGTCTGTTGTACGCGATCGCGATTTCGTCGATCGGCGTGTACGGCGTGATCCTGGCCGGCTGGGCGTCGAATTCGAAGTACGCGTTCCTCGGTGCCATGCGCGCCGCAGCTCAGATGGTCTCGTACGAAATTTCGATGGGCTTTGCGCTTGTCGTCGTGCTGATGACGTCGGGTAGCCTGAATCTGTCGGACATCGTTACTTCGCAAGAGCGCGGTATCTTTGCCGGCTACGGCTTGAACTTCCTGTCGTGGAACTGGCTGCCGTTGTTGCCGATGTTCGTCGTGTACTTCATCTCGGGCATCGCCGAAACAAACCGTCACCCGTTCGACGTGGTGGAAGGGGAGTCGGAAATCGTGGCGGGCCACATGATCGATTACTCGGGGATGGCGTTCGCGCTGTTCTTCCTCGCCGAGTACATCAACATGATCGTGATCTCGGCATTGGCTGCAACACTGTTCCTCGGCGGCTGGAGCGCACCGTTCGGCTTCCTGTCGTTTATCCCGGGCATCGTTTGGCTCGTCGCCAAGGTTTTCTTGCTGTTGTCGGTGTTCATCTGGGCGCGTGCCACGTTCCCGCGCTATCGCTATGACCAGATCATGCGTCTGGGCTGGAAGATTTTCATTCCGGTCTGCGTGGTGTGGCTGGTGGTGGTCGGCTTCTGGATCATGTCGCCGTTGAATATCTGGAAATAAAGGGCGGATGAACCTATGACCGCAATCCAAAACTTTTTCAAGACCTTCTTCCTGACGGAGCTGCTCAAAGGCCTCGCGCTGACGGGACGTTACGCGTTCCAGCGCAAGATCACGGTGCAGTTCCCGGAAGAGAAGACCCCGATCTCGCCGCGTTTTCGCGGCCTGCACGCGCTGCGCCGCTATGAAAACGGTGAAGAACGCTGCATCGCCTGCAAGCTGTGCGAAGCGGTGTGCCCGGCACTCGCCATCACGATCGAATCGGAAACGCGCGCGGACAACACGCGCCGCACGACGCGTTACGACATCGACCTGACCAAGTGCATCTTCTGCGGTTTCTGCGAGGAAAGCTGCCCCGTCGATTCGATCGTCGAGACGCATATTCTCGAATATCACGGCGAAAAGCGCGGCGACCTGTACTTCACGAAAGACATGCTGCTGGCCGTTGGCGATCGCTACGAAGCGGAGATCGCTGCAAACAAGGCAGCTGACGCACCATATCGTTGAGACGCTTCAGTTTGATGCAGTAAAACGCAAAACGGCCTGTTGTCGGGCCGAGCGCCGCAGCTTCAGTGCCGCGGCATGGCGCAGCTGTGCGGCTTTTTTTGCCAGATGCACGAGCCAAAGAACAATGCCTGACGATGGCCTAACGATGAACCGGTAATCATGGAATTCACGACCGTACTGTTCTACATCTTCGCGCTACTCCTGGTTGTATCAGGGCTGAAGGTGATCACCTCGCGCAACCCGGTGTCGTCCGCACTGTTTCTGGTGCTGGCGTTCTTCAACGCGGCGGCGATCTGGATGCTGCTGCAGGCCGAGTTTCTCGCGATCCTGCTGGTGCTGGTCTACGTCGGCGCGGTGATGGTGTTGTTCCTGTTCGTCGTGATGATGCTGGACATCAATATCGACGTGCTGCGGCGCGACTTCAAACGCTTCGTGCCGATGGCGACCCTGGTGGGCGCGATCATCGTGGTCGAAACCGCGCTGATCCTGTGGCACGGCTACGGCGCGACCGCGACGGCGCTGCGCGACACCTCGGCTGCCGGAAACGCTATGGCCGGCTGGTCGAACACCCGCATCATCGGCAAGATCATCTACACCGACTACATCTTCGCGTTCGAAGTGGCCGGCCTCGTGCTGCTGGTCGCGATCATCGCGGCGATCGCGCTGACCACGAGCCACAAGAAGGACAGCAAGCGCCAGAATGTCAGCCAGCAGGTCAAGGTGCGCGCTCAGGATCGTGTGCGCGTCGTGAAGATGGCATCGGAAAAAACCGCAGCGACTCTCGCAGCGGAAGAAGCCGCGGCAGCGGCCGACTCCGCGGCCGGCAAGAACGGCTGAGCGGACAGGAGATAAAAATCATGTTGACCCTAGCTCATTACCTCGTCCTTGGCGCAATCCTGTTTGCGATTAGCGTCGTCGGCATTTTCCTGAACCGTCGCAACGTCATCATCATCCTGATGGCGATCGAACTGATGCTGCTGGCGGTGAACACCAACTTTGTCGCGTTCTCGCATTACCTCGGCGACGTGCATGGCCAGATCTTCGTCTTCTTCGTGCTGACGGTTGCGGCAGCCGAATCGGCGATCGGCCTTGCAATTCTGGTGACCCTGTTCCGTAGCCTCGACACGATCAATGTCGAGGATCTCGATCAGCTCAAAGGTTAATTTCAGGTAAAGCTGTTATGTCAACGACACTCAATGAAAACCTGCTGCTGGCGATCCCGCTGGCACCGCTGGCCGGCTCCCTGATTGCGGGGTTGTTCGGCAAAGCGGTGGGCCGAGCCGGTGCGCACACGGTGACGATCCTCGGCGTCGCGATCTCCTTCATCCTCTCGGCCATCGTCTTCTTCCAGGTGATGCACGGCGCGAGCTTCAATGCGACCGTCTACGAATGGATGGCGATCGGCAAGACGAAGTTCGAGGTCGGCTTCCTGGTCGACTCGCTGACGGCGATGATGATGTGCGTGGTGACCTTCGTGTCGCTCATGGTGCACATCTACACGATCGGCTACATGGCCGACGACGACGGCTACCAGCGCTTCTTCTCGTACATCGCGCTGTTCACGTTCTCGATGCTGATGCTCGTGATGAGCAACAACTTCCTGCAGCTGTTCTTCGGCTGGGAAGCGGTGGGTCTGGTGTCGTACCTGCTGATCGGCTTCTACTTCACCCGTGAGAGCGCGATCTACGCGAACATGAAAGCGTTCATCGTGAACCGCATCGGCGACTTCGGGTTCCTGCTCGGCATCGGCCTGCTGTTCGCTTTCGCCGGGTCGATGAACTACGGCGACGTGTTCGCGAAGCGCACCGAACTCGCGGCATTGAGCTTCCCGGGCACGGACTGGGGCTTGCTGACGGTCGCCTGCATTTGCCTGTTCATCGGCGCGATGGGTAAGTCAGCGCAGTTCCCGCTGCACGTCTGGCTGCCGGATTCGATGGAAGGCCCGACGCCGATCTCCGCACTGATTCACGCGGCAACCATGGTGACGGCCGGTATTTTCATGGTCGCGCGCATGTCGCCGTTGTTCGAACTGTCGGATAGCGCGCTGTCGTTCGTGACGGTGATCGGTGCGATTACGGCGCTGTTCATGGGCTTCCTCGGGATCGTCCAGAACGACATCAAGCGTGTGGTCGCGTACTCGACGCTGTCGCAGCTCGGCTACATGACGGTTGCACTCGGGGTGTCGGCTTATCCGGTCGCCATCTTCCACCTGATGACGCACGCGTTCTTCAAGGCGTTGCTGTTCCTCGGCGCGGGCTCCGTGATCATCGGCATGCACCACGATCAGGACATGCGCAACATGGGCGGTCTGCGCAAGTACATGCCGATCACGTGGATCACGTCGCTGGTCGGTTCGCTGGCGTTGATCGGTACGCCGTTCTTCGCGGGTTTCTATTCGAAAGACTCGATCATCGACGCGGTGAAGCTGTCGCATCTGCCGGGTTCGGGTTTCGCGTATTTCGCGGTGGTGGCGAGCGTGTTCGTTACGGCGCTGTACTCGTTCCGCATGTACTTCATGGTGTTCCACGGCGAAGAGCGTTTCCGTAATCCGCCGGTGCATAACGGTGCTCACGGCGCGGAAGCAGCGGCGCACGGCCACAATGACAGTCACGCTCATGACGCTCACGGCGATGCTCACGTGCCGCACGAAACCCCGTGGGTGGTGTGGGTCCCGCTGGTGCTGCTGGCGATTCCGTCGGTGGTGATCGGTGCGATCGCTGTCGGTCCGATCCTGTTCGGCGACTTCTTCCAGCACGGCGTGGCGTTCGACAAGGTGATCTTCATCGGCGAAAACCATCCGGCGCTGGAAGAGATGAGCCACGAGTTCGTCAGTTGGAGCCAGATGGGCCTGCATTCGGTTGCCGGTCTGCCGGTGTGGCTGGCGCTCGCGGGTGTCGTGGTCGCGTGGTTCCTGTACCTGGTTCGTCCTGAACTGCCGGCTGCCATCAAGCGTGCGTTCGGTCCGGTCTACACGCTGCTCGACAACAAGTACTACATGGACAAGATCAACGAAGTCGTGTTCGCGCGGGGCGCCGTGGCAATTGGCCGTGGTCTCTGGAAGGAAGGCGACGTCGTGGTCATCGACGGTATCGTCAACGGCAGCGCGCGCTTCATTGGCTGGTTTGCCGGCGTGATCCGCTTTCTCCAATCCGGCTACATCTATCACTACGCGTTCGCCATGATTATCGGCATGTTGGGGCTCCTGACCCTGTTTGTAACGCTCGGCGGCAAATAAGGCGAGGGACACTAATGCACGCTTATCCGATTCTCAGTATTGCGATCTGGTTGCCGATCCTCGTCGGTCTCCTGGTCCTGGCTATCGGTTCCGACCGGAACCCGGCTCCAGCGCGCTGGCTTGCGCTGATCGGCTCGGTCGTCAGCTTCCTCGTGACGATTCCGCTGATTACCGGTTTTGATTCGAGCAGCGCCGAGTTGCAGTTCGTCGAAAAGGCGAACTGGATCGAGCGCTTCAACATCACGTATCACCTGGGTGTCGACGGCATCTCGATGTGGTTCGTCGTGTTGACCGCGGTGATCACGGTGATCGTCGTGATCTCCGCGTGGGAAGTGATCACTAAAAACGTGGCGCAATACCTTGCTTCGTTCCTGATCCTGTCCGGCATCATGGTCGGCGTGTTCAGCGCAGCGGACGGCATGCTGTTCTACGTGTTCTTCGAAGCGACGCTGATTCCGATGTACATCATCATCGGCGTGTGGGGTGGGGCGAACCGCGTGTACGCGGCGTTCAAGTTCTTCCTGTACACGCTGATGGGCTCGCTTCTGATGCTGGTCGCGTTGCTGTACCTGTACATCCAGACCGGCACCTTCGACCTCGCGACGTGGCAGAACACGCAGATCGCCATGACCCCGCAGGTGTTGTTATTCATAGCGTTCTTCCTGGCGTTCGCCGTGAAGGTGCCGATGTGGCCGGTGCATACGTGGTTGCCTGACGCCCACGTGGAAGCGCCGACCGGCGGCTCGGTCGTGCTGGCCGCAATCATGCTGAAGCTGGGCGCGTACGGTTTCCTGCGCTTCTCGCTGCCGATCACGCCGGACGCGAGTCACTTCCTGGCGCCGGTCGTCATCACGCTGTCGCTGATCGCGGTGATCTACATCGGACTAGTCGCGATGGTCCAGTCCGACATGAAGAAGCTGGTGGCGTATTCGTCGATCGCGCACATGGGCTTTGTGACGCTCGGCTTCTTCATCTTCAACCAGCTCGGCGTGGAAGGCGCGATCGTGCAGATGATCTCGCACGGTTTCGTGTCGGGCGCGATGTTCCTGAGCATCGGCGTGCTGTACGACCGTATGCACTCGCGTCAGATCGCCGATTACGGCGGCGTCGTCAACGTGATGCCGAAGTTCGCGGCGTTCGTGATGCTGTTCTCGATGGCCAATTGCGGCTTGCCGGGCACTTCCGGTTTCGTCGGCGAGTTCATGGTGATTCTGGCCGCAGTCCAGTACAACTTCTGGATCGCAGGCGGTGCGGCAGTCACGCTGATTCTCGGCGCGGCCTACACGCTGTGGATGTACAAGCGCGTGTACTTCGGCGCGGTCGCCAACGACCACGTGAAGGGCCTGCTCGACATCAACCGCCGCGAGTTCTTCATGATGGCGGTGCTCGCCGCGCTGACGCTGTTCATGGGCCTGTATCCAAAGCCCTTTACCGATGTGATGCACGTATCCGTGGAAAACCTCCTCTCCCACGTCGCGCAGTCAAAGCTGCCGTTGCCACAGTAATGCAGAGCGGAGGAATTTAAAGACCATGCAAAACGCCCCTATGACTGCTCTGTTGCCCGACGCGCTGGTGATGCTCGCCGTTGTCGTCGCGTGGCTTAACGACACGTTCGTCGGCCAGGCCGGTCGCCGCACCACGTATTTCATCGCGCTGTTCTCGACGCTGATCGCCGGCGTCTGGTTCGCGATGAACGCTTTCGACCCGCAAGTGCGTTATTTCTTCGGGCACATGTACGTGGTGGATTCGTTCGCCAATTTGATGAAAGCGGTGGTGACGCTCGGCTATGCGCTGTCGATCGTTTATTCGCGCAAGTACCTCGAAGATCGCGAGCTGTTCCGCGGTGACTTCTTCCTGCTGGGCATGTTCTCGTTGCTCGGCCAACTGGTGATGATCTCCGGCAACAACTTCCTGACGCTGTACCTCGGTCTGGAACTGATGTCGCTGTCGCTGTATGCCGCGATCGCACTGCGTCGTGAAGCGGCGCCGTCGAACGAAGCTGCAATGAAGTACTACGTGCTCGGCGCGCTGGCTTCGGGCTTCCTGCTGTACGGCATCTCGATGCTGTACGGCGCGACCGGCTCGCTCGACCTGAACGAAGTGTTCAAGGCGATCGGCACGAGCCACTACGATCCGAGCGTGCTGCTGTTCGGCGTGATCTTCATCGTGGCCGGCGTGGCGTTCAAGATGGGCGCGGTGCCGTTCCATATGTGGGTGCCGGACGTTTATCAAGGCGCACCGACGGCCATGACGCTGATGGTCGGCGGCGGTCCGAAGGTCGCGGCTTTCGCGTGGGGCCTGCGCTTCCTCGTGATGGGTCTGCTGCCGCTCGCGGTCGAATGGCAGCAGATGCTGGTGATCATGGCCGCGCTGTCGCTGATCGTCGGCAACATCACGGGTATCGTGCAACGCAACGTCAAGCGCATGCTCGCGTACTCGGCGATCTCGAACATGGGCTTCGTGCTGCTGGGCCTGCTGGCAGGCGTGGTGGATCAGAAGACGACCGGCGCGGCCAACGCGTACGGCTCGGCCATGTTCTACAGCATCGTCTACCTGATCACGACGATGGGCACCTTCGGCATCATCATGCTGCTGGCGCGCCGCGATTTCGAAGCGGATACGCTCGAAGACTTCAAGGGCCTGAATCAACGCAGCCCGGTGTTCGCATTCGTGATGATGGTGATGATGTTCTCGCTCGCCGGCATCCCGCCTGCGGTCGGCTTCTACGCCAAGCTCGCCGTGCTGCAGGCTACGATGAACGCCGGCTTGACGTGGCTGGCCGTGTTGGCTGTGATCACGTCGCTGTTTGGCGCGTTCTACTACTTGCGTATCGTCAAGCTGATGTACTTCGATGAGCCGCAAGACAAGTCGCCGATCCACGCTGACACGAGCACGCGTGCCTTGCTCGCGCTCAACGGTGTCGCCGTGCTGGTGCTCGGCATCGTGCCGGATCCGCTGCTGAAGGCTTGCCTGCAGGCAATCCAGCACACGTTGCTGCTCTGATGTCGGCTGCGGGTTGGTTTATCGTGTTGTTGGCGCTGGTCGGCGCCAACCTGCCGTTCCTGAATCAGCGTCTGTTCGCCGCGGTGCCTTTGAAAGCGGCGAAGAAGAGCGCGTGGATCCGGATTGCCGAACTGATCGTGCTGTACTTCGTGGTCGGCGCGCTCGGTTTCCTGCTCGAAGCGCGTGCTGGAAACCGCTTCGAACAAGGGTGGCAGTTCTATGCGATCACGTTCGCTCTGTTCGTCGTGTTCGCGTTTCCCGGCTTCACCTTTCAGTATCTCGTCAAACGCCGCTGACGGCGTCACGCCGTCGCGCACCAAGCTGTCCTGAGGTCGCAAATGGCTGAACTTCCCGATCACGACGCTGTACTCACCGAGACCTGCCTCGAGAGCAGAACGGTCTATCAAGGGCCGTTCCTCACGCTCAAATGCGATACCGTCCGCTTGCCGGACGGCAAGCACGCAACTCGCGAATACGTTCAGCATCCGGGCGCCGTGATGGTGATCCCGCTATTCGACGATGGCCGCGTGTTGATGGAAAGCCAGTACCGCTATCCGATGGGCAAGGTCATGGTCGAGTATCCGGCGGGCAAGCTCGACCCGAACGAAGGCGCGCTGGCATGCGCCAAGCGCGAGTTGCAGGAAGAAACCGGCTACACCGCGCGCGAATACGTCTATCTGACGCGCGTCCACCCGATCATTTCCTACTCGACAGAATTCATCGATATCTACCTCGCGCGCGGTTTGACCGCCGGCGAGCGCAAACTCGACGACGGCGAGTTCCTCGAACTGTTCACGGCCGGCGTCGCCGATGTGTCCGAATGGGTGCGCACCGGCAAGATCACCGACGTCAAAACGATCATCGGCACGTTCTGGCTGGAGAAGGTTTTGTCGGGAGCGTGGCCGACTGCTGAGCCGCAATAGCGCTCGGCGGTTAGCCCGCCAGAGGGATAGACGCGCGTCGCCGCCAGTTGGAAGGTCCGCAAAAAGCCCCTGTTGGTCGATGCACCGGCAGGGGCTTTGTTATTGCCGGGTACGGTATCGAATCGGTGTGCTTCACTAATACGGGCCTTGGTGCGCCAGCCTATCCTGCGGCCGATTTCGTCAGTCATTTGCCGCTGAGCCTGCCTTCGGCAGCCTGCTGCGCAAAGAGTTAAAATCGCCCACGCGTTCGATTTATTCAGCAACGCCCGGCGTCAATGCGCCGTCCGTAAAACTTTACGAACGACCGTTCACAAATTTCCATTTTGCGCTAAACTGGCACGCAAGCCCTGATTCCACATGAAGGTCCTCGATTTACAGTGTCCGCATGGCCATCGGTTCGAAGGCTGGTTTGCTTCGGCTGATGACTTCGAATCGCAGCAGTCCCGCAAGCTCGTCGAGTGTCCGATGTGCGGTGCGAACGAAGTGAGCCGTTTGCCGTCGGCGCCCCGCCTGAATCTGTCGGGTGCGACTGACACGAAAGTCCCTGCGGGCGCGGAGGACATGCAGGCGCGCGTGATGCGCGCATTGCGCGAGGTACTGGAAAAGACTGAGAACGTGGGCGACCGCTTCGCCGAGGAAGCGCGGCGCATTCACTACAACGAAGCGCCCGCACGCAATATTCGCGGTGTCACGACACCGGAAGACGCGAGAGCCTTGGTCGAAGAAGGCATCGAAGTGATGCCGCTGCCGGTCCCGGCTGCCTTGAAGGAACCGCTGCAATAGCGCAGTGGCTCCCTGGCGGTGGGCGGTTGCGGCCAGGAGACACTACGTATGAATCTGGACTATTCCCCCGCTGACGACGCGTTCCGCGCCGACATCCGCGCCTGGCTCGAAGCGAATCTGCCTCGCGAGCTGAGCGACAAGGTACTCAATCACAAGCGTCTGAATCGCGACGACTTCGCAAGCTGGCACAAACTGCTCGGCACGCGCGGCTGGTCGGTGGTCGCCTGGCCAAAAGAATACGGCGGCCCGGGTTGGGACGCGACGCAACGGCACATCTGGGACGAAGAGTGCGCGCGTATCGGCGCGCCTTCCGTGCTGCCGTTCGGCGTCTCGATGGTGGCGCCGGTGCTGATGAAGTACGGCAACGACGCGCAGAAGCGTCATTATCTACCGCGTATTCTCGACGGTACGGATTGGTGGTGCCAAGGCTATTCGGAGCCGGGCTCCGGGTCGGATCTGGCCTCGCTGCGCACCCGCGCCGAGCGCGTCGGCGATCATTACGTCGTCAACGGTCAGAAGACCTGGACCACGCTCGGCCAATACGCCGACATGATGTTCTGCCTCGTGCGCACCGACAGCGGTGCGAAGAAGCAGGAGGGCATCTCGTTCCTGCTGATCGACATGAAAACGCCGGGCATCACCGTGCGCCCGATCATCACGCTCGACGAAGATCACGAAGTCAACGAGGTCTTTTTCGAAGACGTGAACGTGCCGGTCGACAATCTGATCGGTGAAGAGAACCGCGGCTGGACCTATGCGAAGTATCTGCTCGGGCACGAGCGCACGGGCATTGCCCGCGTCGGCCAATCGAAGCGCGAACTCGTATTCCTGAAGCGCCTCGCGCTCGATCAGAAGAAGAACGGCAAGCCGCTGCTGCACGATCCTGTGTTCGCCGCGAAAGTCGCGAGCCTGGAGATCGAGTTGATGGCGCTCGAAGTCACCGTGCAACGCGTCGTCGCCAATGAGACGGGCGGACGGGGGCCGGGACCTGAGGCATCGATGCTCAAGATCAAGGGCACGGAAGTGCAGCAAGGTCTGACCGAATTGATGTTCGAGGCGATCGGGCCACTCGCCGCGCCATTCGACGTGCGATTCCTCGAAGGCGAACGCGAACATAGCCTCGCCGGTGACGACGACGCCGCGCCGCTGGCCGCGTACTACTTCAATTTCCGCAAGACGTCGATTTACGGCGGCTCGAACGAAATTCAAAAGAACATCATCGCGCAGATGATTCTCGGACTTTGAGGAGCGGCGCATGGACTTCACTTTCAACGACGAACAACAGCAATTTGCCGACGCGCTGCGCCGCTACCTGGACAAGAGCTACGGGTTCGAAGCGCGCCAGGCGATCGTGCAATCGGAAGCCGGCGTGTCGGATGTGCACTGGTCGGCCTTCACGGAACTCGGCCTGACCGCGTTGCCGGTGCCGGAGGCTCAAGGCGGCTTCAATGGCAACCCGATCGACATGCTGGTGGTCATGCAGGAGTTGGGACGCGCTTTGGTCGTCGAGCCGTATTGGGCGACCGCCGTGGGTATCGAAGCACTGCGGCTGGCTGGCACGGAGCAGGGCGAGGATGCATCGCTGCTCGAACGCGCGGCCCAGGGCGAGATCAAGCTGGCGGTGGCATTTCACGAGCCGCATGCCCGCTACGATCTGTTCGAGGTCGAGACGGCAGCGACCGTGCAAGGCGAGCAGCACACGCTGAATGGCACGAAGTCGGTCGTGCTGCACGGCGCGCAAGCCGACTACTGGATCGTGCCGGCCCGGCTGAGCGGCGAGATCGCGCTGTTCATGGTCGCACGCGCTGCGGCCGGCGTCAAAGTCACCGACTATCGCACGATCGACGGTCAACGCGCCGCAACACTCGAGTTCCAGGGTACGCCGGCACGCCGGCTCGCCGGCAAACACGCCGGCGCGGCCACACTCGAACACATCGCGGATTACGGCACGGTGCTGCTGTGTGCGGAGGCGGTTGGCGCGCTCGATGCGCTGAACCACGCCACGCTCGACTACACCAGGACGCGCCAGCAGTTCGGCCAGCCGATCGCGCGGTTTCAGGCGTTGCAGCACCGTATGGTCGAGATGCTGATTCACGCCGAGCAGGCTCGTTCGGTGACTTATCTGGCGGCCGTGCGCTACACCAGCGCGGACGCGGACGAACGCCGTCGTGCTGTGTCCGCTGCGAAGGTGCGAGTCGGCCAGGCCGCGCGTTTCGTCGGCCAGCAGGCAGTGCAGTTGCATGGTGGCATGGGCGTCACGAACGAAGTGGCCGCGGCACATCTGTTCAAACGTCTTGCGATCATCGAAACCACGTTGGGCGATGTCGATCACCATCTCGCGCGTTTTGCTGCGTTGCCTGGGTTTATCACCGCCGAAGCCTGATTAGCCGGTTGGATCGAACAAAGAAGAGGTGCGACGATGGGTTTGAGTTTTGAGGACATGGTGGTCGGCACGACTGCCGAAATCGGCAAGCATACGTTCACGCGTGAGGAGATCGTTGCGTTTGCGGAGCAGTTTGATCCCCAACCGTTTCACGTCGACGATGCGGCCGCCGCCGAGTCGTCGTTCGGCGGTCTGGTCGCGAGCGGCTGGCATACCTGTTCGGTCATGATGGGCATGCTGGTGCGCAACGTGATCGCCGGTTCCACGTCGATGGGCTCGCCCGGTATCGACGAGATTCGCTGGATGAAACCGGTGCGCGTCGGCGACACGATCACCATGATGCATGCGGTGCTCGATAAGCGCGTCTCGACGAGCAAGCCGGATCGCGGCATCGTGACGACGCAGTGGGAAGGCATCAATCAGCACGGCGAAACGGTGATCATTGTGCGCTCGAAGGGGTTGTTCGGACTGCGTAATCCGGGCGCCGCGTCATGACGGGCGGCGCGGCGGCTGCCGCGATGTTAGGTGACGCGCAGGCATTGCGTGCGCTGGTGGGCGCGCAACCGCTCATCAGCGACTGGCTGGCGGTCGATCAGCTTAGCGTCGATCGTTTCGCCGAGGCCACCGGCGATCATCAATGGATTCACGTCGACCCCGAACGGGCGCGGCGCGAGTCGCCGTTCGGCGGTCCGGTCGCACATGGCTTCATGACGCTGTCGTTGATTCCAGCACTGCTGGGAAAGACAGTGACGCTCAAGCAGCGCATGGGCGTCAATTACGGCTTGAATCGGGTGCGATTCACATCGCCGGTGCCGGTCGGCTCGCAGGTGCGCGCGCGTTTTGCGGTGGAGTCAGTCGAAGATGTCGACGACGCCGGCGTGCAGGTCGTGTGGAATGTGACGCTGGAACGGCTGGGCAGCGAGCGGCCCGTGTGTATCGCGGAGTTCATCACGCGGCATTACTTCTAGTCCTTTCAGCTGGTGCATGTGGGACAAAAAAGCGCGAGCGGCATCGATGCCGGCTCGCGCTTTTTCGTCGTGTCGATCGCCGCGGAGAACGATTAGTGCTTCGCGTACTGCGTCGCGCCGAACAGCACCTCTTTGGCCTTGTCGTCCATGAGCGGTTTGCGGGCCGACGCCAGCACGTCGACGCCGCGCACCACCGCCGGACGCGCGGCGATTTCCTCATGCCAGCGTTTCACGTTCGGAAACGCATCCAGTTCGATGCCCTGGTTCTGCCACGAGCGTGTCCAGGGGAATGCGGCGATATCCGCGATCGTGTAATCGTTGCCCGCCAGATGGCGCGTCTTGCCGAGTTGCGTTTCCATGACGCCGTATAAGCGCCGCGCCTCGTTCGTGTAGCGATTGATCGCGTATTCGATCGGCTCCGGCGCATAGATGCGGAAATGATGCGTTTGTCCGAGCATTGGACCCAGTCCGCCCATCTGGAACATCAGCCACTGCAGCGTTGCATAGCGCGCGGCCGGGTCGGTGGGCAGGAACTTGCCGGTTTTCTCGGCCAGATAGATCAGAATCGCACCCGATTCGAACAGCGCGAACGGTTTGCCGTCGGCGCTCTTCGGGCCGTCAGAATCGACGATGGCCGGAATCTTGTTGTTCGGGCTGATGGCGAGGAATTCGGGTTTGAACTGGTCGCCCGCGCCGATATTCACGCCGTGCACGGTGTACGCGAGGCCCGTTTCCTCGAGCATGATGTGAACTTTGTGGCCGTTCGGGGTCGCCCAGCTATAGACGTCGATCATCGTGGCTCCTTTGTTTCGTGAGAGCGGCGCCGCAAAGGGCGCCGCAACTGGCGAAAATTAGAGCACAGATCGAACGATGCTGCTGGCGACGGCGCCGCGCGCAAACTCGACCTCGCGGCGCCGGAACCAGCCCTGAATTCTCGCGTTCAACCTCAAACCCGCGTAACCGGCATCTCCACCCGAGCCGCTGCACCCGGATCCATATGGCGCGCGAGTTCAAGCTTGGCGATTGCGTTGCGGTGCACTTCGTCGGGACCGTCGGCAAAGCGCAGCGTCCGTGCGGACGCATACGCATAGGCCAGCGGAAAATCGTCGCTGACGCCGCCGCCGCCGTGCGCCTGGATCGCCCAGTCGATCACCTGGCACGCCATGTTCGGCGCGACCACCTTGATCATCGCGATCTCGCCGCGCGCGCCCTTGTTGCCCACCGTGTCCATCATGTATGCGGTCTTCAGCGTCAGGAGGCGAGCCTGTTCGATCATGCAACGCGCTTCGGCAAGGCGTTCCTGCGTGACGCCTTGCGCGGCGACCGGCTTGCCGAACGCAACGCGTTGCATCGAGCGTTTGGCCATCAGTTCGAGCGCGCGCTCGGCGAGACCGATCAAACGCATGCAGTGGTGGATCCGTCCCGGTCCGAGGCGGCCTTGCGCGATCTCGAAGCCGCGTCCTTCGCCGAGCAGCATATTGGCCGCCGGCACCCGCACGTTTTCGAGTGTGATTTCCATGTGGCCGTGCGGCGCGTCGTCATAGCCGAAAACGGTAAGAGGGCGGTGCACGGTGATGCCGGTGACGTCCGCCGGCACCAGAATCATCGACTGCTGTTGATGGCGCGGCGCTTCGGGATCGGTCTTGCCCATCACGATATAGACCTTGCAGCGCGGATCGCCCGCGCCGGACGACCACCACTTGTGGCCGTTGATCACATAGGCGTCGCCATCGCGCACGATGCTCGTCTGGATATTGGTCGCGTCCGACGACGCTACTTCCGGCTCGGTCATCAGAAACGCCGAACGGATCTGACCTTGCAGCAACGGTTCGAGCCATTCGCGCTTGTTGTCGTCGCTGCCGTAGCGCTCGATCGTTTCCATGTTGCCGGTATCGGGCGCATTGCAATTGAACACTTCCGGCGCCCAGGGCACGCGGCCCATGATCTCGCACAGCGGTGCGTATTCGAGGTTCGTCAGACCGGCACCACGCACGGATTCAGGCAGGAACAGATTCCACAAACCGGCGTCGCGCGCCTTCAGTTTCAATTGCTCGATCAGTTCGGTCGGTATCCATGCGTTGCCGTTCTCACGATTGCGCGCGATTTCGGCGTAGAACGCCTGCTCGTTCGGGTAAATGTGCTCGTCGAAGAAGGCGAGCAGTTTCTCGCGCAGCGCCTGAACCTTCGGGGTGTAATCGAAATTCATGTATGACCTCGCGGATGACGAATGACACGTTTGATCGGGCGCGCAACTCAGTGCGCCGATTCGGTTAGCGCACCTTCTGTGCGTAGCGCCAGGCGAGTTCCGCCATCGGCCTGGCACGACGGCCGGCATCGAGCGCTTGCGCGCTGGCTGCGGTGCCGTCGACGACGCGTTTCATGATCCCTTGCAGGATCGCGGCAATCCGGAACATGTTGTACGCCAGATAGAAGTTCCAGTCGCCGTGGATCTCGAAGCCGGTGCGCTTGCAATATCGCTCGACATACTGCGCTTCGTCGGGAATGCCGAGCGCTGCCCAGTCGAGTCCGGCGATGCCGCGAAATTGCGTCGGATCGACGTGCCACGCCATGCAGTGATACGCGAAATCGGCGAGCGGATCGCCGAGCGTCGACAGTTCCCAGTCGAGCACCGCCAACACGCGTGGTTCGTCGGGATGGAAGATCAGGTTGTCGAGCCGGTAGTCGCCGTGCACGACCGAGGCGCGTTCGCTCGTTTCGGCCGGCATATGCTGCGGCAGCCATTCGATCAGGTGCTGCATCGCGTCGATCGGTTCGGTTTCGGATGCGATGTACTGCTTGCTCCAGCGGCCGATCTGGCGTGCGAAGTAATTGCCCGGCTTGCCGTAGTCCGCGAGGCCGACTGCCGCGACGTCGACGCTATGCAACGCGGCGATCACGCGATTCATTTCGTCGTAAATCGCCGCGCGCTCCGACGGCGTCATGCCGGGCAAGGACTGGTCCCACAACACGCGGCCTTCGACGAACTCCATCACGTAGAACGCCCGGCCGATCACGCTTTCGTCCTCGCACAAGGCGAGCATCTTCGCGACCGGCACGTCGGTGTCGGCAAGCGCATGCATCACGCGGTATTCGCGCTCGACGGCGTGCGCGGAAGGCAGCAGCTTCGCGGCCGGCCCGGGCTTCGCGCGCATCACATATGAGCGCGACGGCGTGACCAGTTTGAACGTGGGATTCGACTGGCCGCCGGCGAATTGCTCGAGCGTGAGCGGCCCGGAAAATCCGTCGACATGCTGGGCCAGCCACGCGGCGAGCGCATCGCTGTCGAAGCGTTGCCGCTCGTTGACCGGGCGCGTGCCCTCGAAGGCCGAATAATCCGGTTTGTGTTCTGGTTCGCCGGTCTGTGTGGCTTGCACCATATGTCTCCTCCAGTTCGGTTTCAGCTACGCCTGTAATGAATGAATTGTGCGTAGAGCATTTCCATCGTCGTATTACGGACGTCGCGATGCAGCGGCGACGGCGGTGAATAGTTGATCGTGCGCAGCACCCAGTCGCGCGGCGCGGCGCCGACGTCGAGCGCGTTGATGCAGCCGGTGGCCTGCGCCAGATGGCCGAAGAAGGTGCGTCCGCCGGCGGTAAGAGCGTGTGACAGAATCGCGCGATTCACGCCGCCGTGCAGCACGAGCAGCACGGTATCCCACGACGTGTCCTCGCGCAGCGCCGCCACCGAGGGCAACACGCGATCGAACAACTCGCCGATCGTTTCGCCGTCGAGAAAGCGTGTGCTTTCCGGCACGATGCCGTCGAATACACCGAGAAATGCCGCTTCGATATCTTGCGGCGGAATGCTGCCCAGCTTGCCGCCGCGAATTTCCTGCCACGCGGGTTCGATCTCGAGTTCAATCTGTTGACCGGTTTGCGCCAATACGCGCTGTGCGGTTTCGACCGTGCGCGGCAAACCGCTGACGATCACGCGATCGAAATGGACTTGCTGCTCGGCGAATACGCGGCCCGCCGCGCTTGCCTGCTCGCGACCGTTGGCGTTCAGCGGCACGGTTTCGGGCTCGATCGCGCGGCCAGAAACGTCGAAGTAGGTCACGTCGCCGTGACGCATCAGAAAGATGCGGCGGCGTTTGGGGAGTCGATATTCAGGCATGGTCCCGTTATTCACTCGCTATTCACTTGTAGATCGGCGCGCGTTTTTCGAGGAACGCGGAAATCCCCTCGAGCCCATCACGATGATGCAGCGACGCGACGAAATTGTCGCGCTCCGCTACCAGGTGCTCCGCGAGTGGTTGTGCGCCGGCTGCGCCGATCAACCCTTTGATGCGCGCAACGGAATTCGGCGAAATCTTGCCGAGCTCGTCTGCCCAGGCCACTGCGGTATCGCGCACGGCACCGGCCTTCGCCAGTTTGTTGACGACGCCTAGATCGTGCAGACGCGCGGCGCCGATCGGCTTGCCTTCGATCAATACTTCGGTTGCCAGTTGACGCGGCAAAGCCTGCGCGAGAAACCACGAACCGCCGCCATCCGGCGTCAGGCCGACGCGTGCGTAGGACATCACGAACTTGGCGTCGTCTGCGGCGACGATCAGGTCGCACGCGAGCGCCAGCGAAAAACCCGCGCCGGCGGCGGCGCCTTCGACTGCGGCGATCACCGGTTTCGACGACAGGCGTAGCGCCGAAATCCACTCGCCGAGCAGGTCGATGCTTTCCGCCTGCGCCGACGGATCTTTCGCGCGGTTTTCCAGCAAGCGATTCAGATTGCCGCCGGCGCAGAAGAACTGGTCCGCGCCGTTGATCACGACGGCGCGGATCGACGGATCGCGTTCCACCGAGCCGAGCGCTTCGATGCCGGCGGCGTACATGTCCGGATGCAGCGCGTTGCGAGCGCCGGGGTTCGACAGCGTGAGAACCAGAGTCGATTCGCTTTCGGTCGGGCGCGAGGTCAGCAGTTCAGCGCTCATTGTTGCGTCTCCGTTTGGGTATCGGCAGCGTCGCGTTGTGTCAACGACAGGCCCAGTTGCGCTCGCCGCGCGAGCCAGGGCGACGGACGGTAGCGCGGATCCCCGAGCACACTGAAGATATTGCGCAGGATCGTCAGGATCGTTTTCGCGCCGAGCGCATCGCCGAGTGCGAGCGGCCCGCGCGGATAACCGAGGCCGAGCGTCACGGCGAGATCGATATCTTCGGGTGTGGCGATCTGCTTTTGCGCGATATCGCAGCCGATGTTGACGATCGTCGCCACCACGCGTTGCGCAACGAAGCCGGTCGAATCGCGGATCACGGTGACGGGGATGCCGTCGGCGGCAAACAGCGCGTGCGCGGCATGCCGTGCGGCGGGCGTCGTGGCGGGTGTCGTCATCAGCGTGCGGCGTTGCGCGCCGACCAGCGGGAATAGCGCGTCGACGGCGACCACGCGGCTCGCATCGAGCGCTTCGTCGACGGCGGCGGTGGTCGCGTCATGACCGAACGGTGTCACGACGATCAGCGAATCCGCCGCGGGCGTGGCGCCTTCGTCGAGCGTCACGCCGGCTGTGGCGACCAGTTGCACAACGGCTTCGTGTGCTTCCGGATAACGCCTGCTGATCCACACGCTTTCAGGCAGTTCAGTTGGCGCAGGTGCTTCGGCGGGCACCTGCTGCTTGCCGTCTTCGTAGCGGTAAAAACCTTCCCCCGTCTTGCGGCCGATCAGGCCGCCCGCGAGCCGCGTGCCGGTGATCGGCGACGGCGTGAAGCGCGGCTCTTCATAGAACTGGTGATAGATCGATTCCATCACCGGATGCGACACGTCGAGCGCGGTCAGATCGAGCAGTTCGAACGGCCCGAGCCGGAAGCCCGCCTGCTCGCGCATGATGCGGTCGATGTCGGCGAAGCTTGCGACACCTTCGCCCGCCACGCGCAGACCTTCGGTATTCATCCCGCGGCCGGCGTGATTGACGATGAAGCCGGGCATGTCCTTCGCACGTACCGGCGTGTGGCCCATGCGGCGGGCGAGGTCCATCAACGTGTCGCCGGCGGCTGGATCGCTGCGCAGTCCGTCGATCACTTCGACGACCTTCATCAACGGCACGGGATTGAAGAAGTGGTAACCGGCCACGCGCGACGGATTGGTGCAACCCGCGGCGATCGCGGTGATCGACAGCGACGACGTGTTCGACGCCAGCACACAACGGCCGCTCACCACCGTTTCGAGTTCGCGGAACAGGGCCTGTTTCACGTCGAGCTTTTCGACGATCGCCTCGATGACCAGATCGCAATCGGCCAGATCGCCGATGGCCAGTGCGCCGCTCACGTTCGCCAACGCGGCGAGCGAGCGGGCGTGGTCGAGCTTGCCTTTGGCGCTCAACCTCGCGAAAGTCTCGGCAAGGTAGTCGCGCGCGGCGCCGATCGCGGCGGGGTTCGCGTCGTAAAGACGCACGGTGAGGCCCGCCAGCGCGGCAATCTGGGCAATACCGCGGCCCATTGCACCGGTTCCGACAATGCCGATAGTCTCGATGCTGTAATTGCGAGAGGTCATTGTGATGCTCGACTCCATGGTTATTTTAGAATAGCACGATCGTGCAATTTACTGGATGATTGATCGAGGACCGCCGCATTGAGTCTGGCGAGCGGTCTGAACAACCCGAAGGAAGGAGACACCCGATGATCAAGCTGTGCGGTTTTGCGCTGTCCAATTACTACAACAAAGTGAAGTTCGTGTTGCTCGAACACGGCATTCCGTTCGAAGAAGTGTCCGTGCTGCCGAGCCAGGACGAGGCCATGCTCGAACATTCGCCGCTCGGCAAGGTGCCTTATATCCAGACCGAGCACGGCGATCTGTGCGAGTCGCAATGCATCGTCGACTATCTGGCCGCGCGTTTTCCCGACAAGGCCATCTTCTCGCCGGACCCGTGGGAAGCGGCCAAGGAGCGCGAACTGATCATGTTCGTCGACGTGCATCTCGAACTGACCGCGCGCAATCTCTACAAGGAAGCGTTCTTCGGCGGCACGGTGAGCGACGCGACCAAGGCGCGAGTCGAGAAGTTGCTCGCGCATCACATCGCCGGTTTCAAGAGAATCGCGAAGTTCGGGCCTTATTTGCGCGGCGAGCGTTTCAGTGTCGCCGATACGGCGGGTTACGTCAGTTTGCCGCTGGTGGGCATGGCGACGCAGACGATCTACGGCCGCGATCTTCTGCTCGAGGCCGGCGTCGACTGGAAAAGCTATGTGAAGGCGATCAACGACCGGCCGGCCGCGCAGCGCGTGACCGAGGACCGCAAGGCGTATATCGCGGCGGCGCGTGCGGCTTAAGTGCTGGCGTAAGGTCGGGCGTGAGGTCGGGCGTGAGGACAGGCTTGCAACGCACGCCTTGGCCGCTGCGCGCGATGGCGAGGAACGTGGATTCGTTCGCGGCATCGCGCGGGGCGTCCTAGAGGCGCGCCAGCCGGTCGAGCGCGGTGGCTAGCGTGCTTTCCTGCTTGGCAAAGCAGAAGCGCACCACGCCCGATTCATGTGCTTCACGATAGAACGCCGACACCGGAATCGCCGCGACGCCAACCTCGCTGGTCAGCCACTGCGCGAATTCTGCTTCGGGCAGATCGCTGATCGCCGAATAGTCGACGCATTGAAAGTACGTGCCCGTGCAAGGCAGCAGCTTGAAGCGAGAATTCGCCAGACCGGCGCGGAAGAAGTCACGTTTCTTCTGATAAAACGCCGGCAGATCCAGATACGGTGCCGGATCCCGCATGTATTGCGCAAGACCGAACTGCATCGGCGTGTTGACGGTGAATACGTTGAACTGGTGCACCTTGCGGAATTCGGCGGTCAGTGCGGCGGGCGCGGCCACATAGCCCACCTTCCAGCCCGTCACGTGATAGGTCTTGCCGAAGCTCGACACCACGAAACTGCGCTGCGCCAGTTCCGGATAACGCGCAACGCTTTCGTGCGGTGCGCCGTCGTACACCATGTGTTCATAGACTTCGTCGGACAGGATCAGCACGTTGGTGCCGCGCACGATTTCTTCGAGCTTGCGCATGTCTTCGGCGCGCCAGACCGTGCCGGTCGGATTGTGCGGCGTGTTGATCAGCAGCAGCCGTGTTTTCGGTGTGACCGCGGCAGCGAGCTTGTCGAACGGAATCGCGTAATCAGGCGCGTCGAGCGTGACGAATACCGGCTTGCCGCCCGCCAGTTCGATCGACGGCAGGTAGCTGTCGTAGGTTGGTTCGACCACGATCACTTCGTCGCCCGGATGCACGGTGCAGAGAATCGCGGTCAGCAGCGCTTGCGTCGCGCCTGCAGTCACGGTGATTTCGTTGGTGGCGTCGTAGCGGCGGCCGTACAGGCTTGCAATCTTTTCCGAGATCGCCTGGCGCAGCGGCGCGACGCCGGCCATCGGCGGGTATTGATTGTGGCCGTCACGCATGGCGTTCGCGACCGCATCCACGATTCGAGGGTCGCAGCCGAAGTCGGGAAAGCCCTGGCCGAGATTCACCGCGCCTTTTTCGGCAGCGAGGGCGCTCATCACGGTGAAAATCGTCGTGCCGACGTCCGGCAGGCGAGACGGAAACGAGGGACTCATGGGCGGGTCGTGCGGTGCATTCATGGCGCTGTCCGGAGCGTGGGCGAGTGAGTTGGCGAAAGACGTCGTTCGAAAAGGATGAAGTCTGATTGTAGGGAATCGCGGCGTTGCGTGCGCGCCATCGGTCCCCTGTTGGCCATTCGGCCAGGGGTCACGCGGGCGCGGGCTCGCCGGCGGCCGTCAAAGAGGCGCCGACTACTGTGACGAAGGGCGCCGGCTGGGCGATCTGGAAACCGAAGTCCCGCGCGATGCGCTTGGCGAGCTTCAACACCGCACGATCTTTCGACACTAGCCAGTCGGCCTGCGCGGCATGCGCGAGTTCGAGAAACTTCTGGTCGTCGCGGTCTTTGCATTTGGGCAGCGGCCTTGCGTCTTCCGCCGGCGCGGCAGGTTCGACCAGCTGCGCGAGGCGCGCGACGACGGCAAGCGCCGTTGCCTTGTCGACATTTCGATGCACGAATTGCGGATAGTCGAGCACGTAGGTCAGTTCGGCGAGACAGCGCGCGTCGATCAGCGCGGCGAGAGCACCGCTTTCGAGCGCGGCGCGGATCGGCCGCGTGTGCGGATCGTCGAACACGAGAATATCGATCCAGACATTGGAATCGAGGACGACGCGCAAAGCGCCGCGTGAGGCATGGGAACCGGGCATTCGTTACAATCTGGCTTTCGTCTTTGACCGCCAGGCACGGCGTGCCTGCAAGCCTCTATGATAATCGTTCTGTCGCCGGCGAAATCGCTCGACTACGAAACCCCGCCGCACGTCAAAAAGCACACGCTCCCCGATTTTGTCGACGACGCAGCCGAATTGATCGGCGGATTACGCCGTTTGTCACCGCAGCAGATCGCCACGCTGATGAGCATTTCGGATCCGCTCGCGCAACTCAATTTCCAGCGCTACGCCGAATGGTCGCCGACCTTCGGCACGCACAACGCCAAGCAGGCGGTGCTCGCGTTCAACGGCGACGTGTACGAAGGCTTCAACGCGAAGACACTGTCGTCGGCTGATCTGGATTACGCGCAAAACCACGTGCGGGTGTTATCCGGTTTGTACGGATTGTTGCGGCCGCTCGATCTGCTGCAGCCGTACCGGCTCGAAATGGGCACGCGCTTTGCCAATACGCGCGGCAAGGATCTCTACGCGTTCTGGGGCGAGCGGATCACGCAGGCGTTGAACGCGCAACTGAAGAAGAACGCTGCCGCCTCGCGCGTGCTGGTGAATTGCGCATCGGGCGAGTACTTCAAGTCGGTCAAGCCGAAGCTGCTCGAGGCGCCGGTCGTCACGCCCGTGTTCGAAGACTGGAAGGGCGGCCGCTACAAGATCATCAGCTTCCACGCGAAGCGCGCGCGCGGCCTGATGGCGCGCTACGCGGTCGAAAACCGCCTTGACGCGCCGGAGCAATTGAAAGGCTTCGACGCCGAAGGCTACGCGTTCGAGCCCGAAGCTTCGAACGATTCCACCTACGTATTCCGCCGCCGCGTCGCTGACTAAGCGATTGCCGTGCACACACAAGCAGGGAAGAACACTATGACGTTATCGATTACGAGCAACTTCGACGCAGGTGCCATCGAAGTGCTGTCCTGCGAAGAGGCCGGCAATATCCGTTTGCGTGTGCGGCCCGACAGTCAAGCCGAGTTCGCGCAATGGTTCTACTTCCGGGTGTCCGGCGCCGCTGGCGAGCGCTGCGTGATGACTTTCGACAATGCCGCTGCATGCGCGTTCGCCGAAGGCTGGCGCGACTATCAGGCGGTGGCGAGCTACGACCGCGTGAACTGGTTCCGCGTGCCGACCTCTTACGACGGCCGCGTGCTGACGATCGATCACACGCCGGATTTCGACCGCATCTATTACGCGTATTTCGAGCCGTATAGCGAAGAGCGGCACTCGGCGTTTCTCGGCGCGGTCCAGCAGATGCCGCAGGCTTCGCTCACGGAGTTGGGCAAGACCGTCGAGGGCCGGCCGATGTCGCTGTTGACGCTCGGCACGCCGCAAACCGGCGACACGCCCAAGAAAAAGATCTGGCTGATTGCCCGCCAGCATCCTGGCGAGACGATGGCTGAATGGTTTATCGAGGGCCTGGTGAAACGTCTGGCGGGCTGGGGTGATTGGGCGGGCGACCCGGTCGCGCGCAAGCTGTACGATCACGCAGTGTTTTACATCGTGCCGAACATGAATCCGGACGGTAGCGTGCACGGCAATCTGCGCACCAACGCGGCCGGCGCGAACCTGAATCGTGAATGGATGGAACCGGATGCCGCCCGCAGCCCGGAAGTGCTGGTGGTGCGCGATGCGATTCACGCGACCGGTTGCGATCTGTTCTTCGATATTCACGGCGACGAGGCGCTGCCGTACGTGTTCGTGGCCGGCTCCGAAATGCTGCCGGGTTTCACTGAGCGGCAAGGGGTGGAGCAAAAGGCGTTCATCGAAGCGTTCAAGCATGCGAGCCCGGATTTTCAGGACAAGTATGGCTATGCCGCGAGCAAGTATCGCGAGGACGCGCTGAAGCTGGCTTCGAAGTACATCGGCAACGAATTCGGCTGCCTGTCGTTGACGCTCGAAATGCCCTTCAAGGACAACGCCAATCTGCCCGACGAGCGGGTGGGCTGGAACGGCGAGCGCAGCGCGTCACTCGGCGCCGCGATGCTGCAGGCGATTTTGCGGCACGTCGAGACGTTTGCCTGACGTTTACTCGACGTTCGTTCGCTAAGCGGACGCGCCACAAAAAAGCGAGGCACGCACTTCAGAAGTGCGTGCCTCGCTTTTTTGTGTATGCATGACCGGCGGCGCGGCCTGTTTCACCTGTTATTGGGTCTTTTTCGCGGGTGCTTTCTTCGCGGCCGATTTGCTCGAAGTGGTTTTGCCGGAAGATTTGCCTGACGCTTTCCTGGTTGTCTTGCCGCTCGCCGAGTGCTTGCCCTTTACGCTCTTGTGCTTACCCGACGACACCCTGGCCCCGGTAGACCCGGTGCTGTGCGCGCGAGCCGGCGGCACCGGATCGTTCCAGCTGAACGCCAGCATCTGAGTGCCGACATAGCCACAGCGGAATTTGAGATCGGCTGGATCGCCGTCGCCGTTTTGACGGATACCGAGCCCTTCGACGGTGACGATACTATCCACCTTGACGCGCTGCTTGCCCTGGTCGAACGAGTCGTTCCAGGGTGTGACAGACGCATGCGCGCTATCGAAGGAGCTGGGTGGAAATTCGACACGCTCGAAGGCGGTCGATGTGCTGGCGACAAAGTTGCCATGAGCTGCGCAGTCCGCGACCAGCGGGTCCGCGTGCATGTCATTGACAAATCTGTTGACGAGATCGTTGTGCTGTTCGAGTTGATCGGCGAATGCGGGAGTGGAGCACATGAGCGAGAGACTCGCTGCACATGCCGCTAACCGGCCGACCAACCGCAGCAATCGGCGCGGTACGTTGGTGCTATCCATCTAGTTCGTTAGACGCTAATGAGACATCAGGCACGTAAGATGCCCGACGCGAGGAAGGAGTTCAATCCTGACACAAATATTTTGCCCTGTCGTGGTGCGCAGGCTCGGACGCGTTGCGCGTCGAAGTGGCCGATTGTCGCCGATACGCGCTTCATGGAGCGCCGGATGTCAGGTGCGTGGTCCGCCCAGGCGATATCGGCGCACGTCGTAGGTGGTGACCCATGCGGGCCGGTAGACCGCGATCAACGCCGTCGACATGCCGGTGAACCATGCTTCGCCGGTGGCTAGCAGAAGCACGCTGAATGCATAGCCGACCGGCACCACGGTCATCGAACCGTCAGCAAGCGCGATGTGAATGCCAAGTGCCGCAGAGGCGGTGAGCGACACGGCAATAGCCGGCGACACAAAACCCTGGCCGAAGATAAACATGAACATGTTGCGTGGCAGCCAGGCGATGCTGGCGCGCTGAACCAGCGTCGAGATGCCGACAGGCAGCGCACCGAATACAAGGAAAGTCAGCGCGATGCCCTGCCAGGGTGCGTCGAAAACGACGGCGGCAAGACCGGTGACCACTGCCATGGCAATCAGCGCCAGCGCCCAGTCGAATAGTGTGACGACCAGTGTGGCGCCGAGCAGATGCATGACGGTGCCGTCATCTAGCCACGCATTGCTGGCCCACAGCACGGAAATCGCGACAACGATGGCGAGCCAGACGTGCTGCAGCGTGCCGTCCTGAAGTCGTTTGAAGGGGTTTTTCCAGAGCGCGAGCGCGACCACTATCGCGGTGGCGATCCAGCCACCGACAGCGACCCAAAACGGAAGCGGTGTGTAGAGGAAACCCATGTTTCTCATATTACTCGTTGGACGGCGAAAGGTGTGAGCGGATTCCATGCCAGCCGGCGCAAACGCTGCCAGGACGGCGCGCGTCCTGATATCGGCGCGGGCGCCGGCTGCTGTCATGTCGGGCCTTCCGTAGCCGGTTCCGATGCCGAACCGGCGGGCGGTGGATCGCCAAAGGGCGTGCTCGGTTCGGCTGCCATAGGCGGCGCGTCGGTCGTGTCGTTAGCTGGCAACGGATACTGGAAATGCCGCCGCGTGCGGCGTCGCAATGGCACCACGCCGACTTGCCCCATCACCGGCCGAACCGGGCTTTCGCCATCATTGCGCAGTACCTGCAAATGGGCCGACAGCCAGCCGTTGTAAAGCGCGACCGCGGCGGCGCGATTGGGTGCCCCGAGTTGCTGGAATATGCTGGTTAGATGAATCTTGACGGTGCCTTCGCTGATACCGAGCGTGCGCGCGATCATCTTGTTCGTGCTGCCCATGTGGACGCAGCGCATGATCTGCTCCTGGCGTGGCGACAGGCCGCTGGAAAGCCGGGCGCGACGAGGTGGAGGATTCTTCTCGTCGAACGGGCGGATGGCGGCATCCGGCGGCAGAGGGGGATTGAGCGCCAACGCGCCTGCCGGCACATAATGACCGCCCAGGAGCACTATCTCGAAAGCGCGCACGATCAGGCACGGGTCGGTTTCGCGCGGCACCACGCCGAGCACGCCTTCGTCCATCAGGTCCCGCACGCAGGCAGGCGAGACCTCGTCGGCCAGCACGGCAATGCGCAGGCCCGGATGGTGACTGAGCAGGCGGCGAGCATCCGCCACCGACATCCAGTCTTGCCAGTCGATTACCAGCAAGTCGGGCTGCTGACGCTTGAGCGTGCGTTCTACCTGGCGCCAATCTTGTGCTTCATTGAAGCGCGCCAGCCTGTCGATTTGCCGCAGTAGCGCTTTGAGCCCATCGCGTCGTTCCGCGTCTGAGTTGAGTATCAAGAATCGCATGCCATGTCTCCTGATGAATCGGCTGAAGTGGCGCGATGCAGGCGAGCCGGCGAAGGGGCCGGGCGCGTTGCGATGCATCCCCGGGCCTATGATGACAAATTCCCTTCAACTTGACGGCCTGTCCAAAAGGCATAAGAAGAAAGCCATAAAAAAGCCCCGCGCACGGCGAGGCTTCTTCATTTCGACGACCAGACGCCGGGGCGGTGGCGCCGCCGCGTCAATGGAAGTGCGGCTGAGCGGGCTCCGCGTCCTCCGGCATTTCGGCGTGGACGATTTCGCCGAGCGGGTCTGCGTAGAGCGGGACGCCGCAGTCGTCGCAATATTCCGGCTCGAAGCGGCCTGCGTGGCGGCGCACGTCGGTCACGCCGGTCTCTTTCAGCAACGCGACGATTTCTTCGAGTGGATCGTCCGACGCGGCGGTCTCTTGCGGCTCTTCGTCGATGCCCGGTTCACCGTTCTCGCGGCCGTACAGTGGCCACACGACGCCGTAGATCACTTCATTGCTGCCCCGGCGTGTGAAGCCGACGCGGTATTCGTCTATACGGCGTTCGCCGAAGCCTGCGACAACCGCGCGCAACTCCTCGGGCGCTGCGCCGATTGTGTCGAACAGGTAGCGTACGGCGGTACGTACCGTGTGAGGGCGCACACGTTCGTCGGCGTCGCGGCAGGCCGAATAGTACGCATCGGGCAGCAGGCACTCGAATTCGCAACCGGGCAGCACCAGCGACAGATTGGCGCCTCCTTGCGTTGCCCATTGTTCGAGGCATTGCCCGCGTTCGATCCGGTTGCCGTGTTCTTCTTCCTGCCAGCGGAATGTCGGCTCGCCGACCGGTGCGGCAACGACGGCCAGCAGGAAGCGCGGATCGGCCAGAATCGGCGAGGTTTCCGGCAATTCGCCGAAATTGAGCTTGACGTTGCCGCCACCCATTGCCGCTTGAGCGAGTTGCTGGGCAAGGCGCCACGTTTCGACGTGGTGACGCGGCAGTTGATCGATGCTGTATAGGAACGGCGCCATCGCGACACGGGTGTTGGCCGCGAGAACATGTGCCTGCAGATGTGCGCGCAGGGCGTCGGCTGCGTCGCCTTTGAGCGGACCGGACGGAATCATATAGCGAGTCCAGGCCAGCACGGGCGCGGCAATCAGCAGCGCTTCATACGGAACACCTTCGTGGTCGACAACGAACGATTCGCTGTGCGTTTCCGCCATATCGGCGAGTGCGCCGTAAGCATCAGGGTGGTTTTGCTGCAGATGATCGAGCGCGGCGTCCAACGTAGTCTGGTTGGCGTTGCGGACGATCTTGGCCAGCAGCGCATCGAGCTTCGCTTCCCAGAAGCGGTCTTCGGTGCGGCTGCCCGACGCGAATAGCGCGAGCGAGAGACCGACAAGCTTGTCGGCATCGGGGGGGAGACGTTTGGCGATTCGCGAGCGCATAAATCCGGAATTTGGGGTGCAGAGAACCTTGTATTGTAGTCTTTTCTATGCCGCCATATCATTTGGCCGGCAATGCCGGATGAATTAGGACGTTTTGACATGAAAAAAACGGCCTGCCGCGAACACCGTGAGGTGCGTTGCGCCAGCTTGGCCGGATGATATAAGACGTCTCCGGCGCAGCAACTCGCTTCTATACTGACAGCTTTCAGTACGCACCCGGCAAGCGTATGTTCATTCGTCGCCGTGGTCTGGAGCAACAGGAGATTGATTGTGAAATCGGACCAACTGATCGAACGTCTCGCCGCCGTATTCGCTTTGATTATATTGGTGGGCGGTTCACTACTGGTGCTGGCACCGTTCACGACGGCGCTGCTGTGGGGCGCAATTCTGAGCTATAGCTCGTGGGGCCTGTACCGCCGACTGACAGCGGTAGTTGGCGGGCGGCGCAAGTGGGCGGCGACGTTGATCGTGATCATCATTTTGGTCGTGGTGCTTGGGCCGTTCGTCTATGCGGGTTTTGCGTTTGGCGCGCGTGTTCACGAAATCGTTGCGCTGGTGGAAAGGCTTTTTGACGCTGGCTTGCCGGATTTGCCGCCGTGGGTCGGAAGAATTCCCCTGGTTGGTTCGAATATCGAGGCGTTTTGGGGGCATCTGACAAGCAGCAACTCTGAGCTGATCGCGCAATTGCGTATGCTCGCGGCGCCGGCCGGCAAGTGGATTCTGGCGGCGGCAATTGCTGTCACGCACGGTCTGGGGTTGTTGGCGCTGAGTATTGTGCTGGCGTTCTTCTTTTATACCGGTGGAGAGGGCGCAGCTGCCTGGTTGAATGCGGGCATGCGGCGAATTGCCGGCGAACGCGCCGATTATCTGCTGGCGTTGGCGGGCAGCACAGTGAAGGGCGTGGTCTATGGGATTCTTGGCACTGCGCTCGTGCAAGGCATCCTTGCCGGTTTCGGTTGCTGGATCGCCGGTGTGCCGGCGCCGGCGTTGCTCGGGCTGGCAACTTTCTTCCTGTCGGTGATACCGGGCGGCCCGGTGGTCGTGTGGTTGCCTGCGGCGATCTGGCTGTATCACGGCGGCGCAACCGGCTGGGCAATCTTTCTGATCGTGTGGGGCGTGTTGGTCGTCGGCATGGCCGACAATGTCATCAAGCCGATTCTGATCGGCAAGAATAGCGACATGCCGCTGATCCTGGTGATGTTGGGTATCCTGGGCGGCGCGTTTGCTTTTGGCTTTCTCGGTGTTTTCATTGGCCCGACTTTGCTGGCGGTTGCTTATACCGTGCTGCACGATTGGACGATCGGGGCCCCAGCTGCGCGAGCCTTGGCGCCAGACATAAAAGCGCCAGTTGCCGATGAATCGGGGCGAATAGAAAAGGCGCCTTGAATAATTTCAGATAACGCTTGCAAGCCGTCGTCCGGCTCGCTAGAATCTCGCTCTTTCGCGCTTCGGACAACGGGGCGCGGGAGGCGGGAGAGCCAGCAATGGCGGGGGTTTGCGGCAGGCCGGGCAGGTTCGGGAAGTTAAAAAAACCTGTTGACGGCGTAGCGGAAGTTCTCCATAATCTCGCTTCTCTGCTGCAGATGCAGCGACGCAGAACGAAGCGGTGCCGGTGGTTGCGATGGATGTGCAGCGCGGTGCGGGTTCGGTAGTGAATGCGGAACCGATCTTTAAAAATTAACAGCCGATAAGTGTGGGCGCTTGATGCGCGACGCG